>NZ_JBIAQQ010000043.1:0-49260 GCF_042889165.1 Streptomyces sp. NPDC002669
TCCACCTCACGGAACGAACCCTCGTCCAGCAGCAGACCGATCCGCTCACGCGCCGTCAGCTTCCCCTTGGCATGCTGCGCCTCGGTCGCCCGGTCGGGGCCCCGGAGTACCTCTTCACGGATGGCGGCGAGTTCGCCGACGCGGTCGAAATGGGCAGCGGTGTCCTGCGGCATGACCAACTCCTTTGTCGTATCTGCCCTGTTCAGCCGGTGCGCAGGGCCACGTAACCGCACAGCGCGTCGAGCGCCCGGCGGGACGGGCACCGCGGCAGCGACTCCAGCGCCGCCCTGGCCAGATCCAGTCGCCGGTGCAGGAGGTCACGCGCCCGGGCGGGCGCGGAGGAGGACCGGAAGAGCTCCAGGGCGCGGCGTCGGGCCCCGTCCTCCTCGACCGGGCCGTCCACCAGCAGCGCCCGCAGTTCGGCGCCCTCCGGGCTGTCGTCCTCCAGGGCCAGGAGCACCGGCAGGCTGGGCACGCCCGCCACGAGGTCCTTGCCCTGCTCCTTGCCGGTGAGAGCGGCGGGGGCGGCCAGGTCGAGCAGGTCGTCGGATATCTGGAACGCGACGCCGAGCTGGTTGCCGTACTCCGCCAGTGCGCGCACGAACCCGTCCGGGGCCCCGGACTGGAGCCCGCCGATCGCCGTCGCCATGGAGAACAGCGCGGCGGTCTTGCCCTCGGTCACCTCGAAGAAGTGCGCGACCGGGTCCTCGTCCGGGGCCGGCCCGGTCAATTCCCCCAGCTGTCCCGCGACCAGCCTGCTCGCGACCTCGGCGTTGTAGCGCACGGCCTCCGGGCCCAGTTCGGAGGCGAGCCGGGCCGCGCGGGCGAGCAGCCAGTTCCCGCCGGCCACCGCGAGCCGTTCGCCCCAGCGCGCGTTGACGCTGTCCACTCCGTGCCGCATCGTCGCCCCGTCCATCACGTCGTCGTGGTAGAGCGAGGAAATGTGGACGAGTTCGGCTATGACGGCGGCCTCGGTGACCCCGTCGCGGAACGGTTCGCCGAACTCGGCGCCGAGCAGCACCAGCAACGGCCTCAGCCGCTTGCCGCCCGCGGCGGCGAGATGGCTCGTGAGCGCGGCGACCCTCGGGTCGGGGGCACTCGCCACGCAGTCCAGCAGCCGCTTCTCGGCGGCGGCCAGCGACTCGGCGATCCTGTTCTCGAACTCCGGCTCGCCGAGGGCGAGATGGGCGAGCATTTCGGATCCCGCCGGCACCGTGACGGTCATGCCCTCACCGCGCCCGTCGGACGGGCGGCCACGGACCGGTACGAGCAGGGGTGCGAGTTCATCACACGAGCATCCGATTCCCGCTCCGGCCCCGGCAACACCGCTGGCCACTTGATGCATCCCCTGTCATCTTCCTGCCAGGGCGGTTCCGCCGGTGTGCGCAGGGACGGCCCTCCCGCGTGTTCCGGATTCATGCGGCAGGTTGCTGCCACATGTATCCGCGCGGCAGGAGGCGGGGAACGCCGCGCACCGAGAATCAAGGGCCCCCTGGAAAGACGCACCGAAGGAGTCTCATGTTCGGAAGGATCGGGCAGTCCGCCGTCAAGCATCCATGGCTGACCATTCTCGCCTGGGTGATTGTGGCCGCCGCCCTGATATCCCTCGCTCCCCAGCTGAAGCCGACCAACGACCAGGCCGACTTCCTGCCGTCGCACTATGAGTCGGTCCAGGTCGGAAAGGTGCAGGAACGCGCCTTCCCGCAGCAGGAGCAGCCCGCCTCCATCGCGGTCTTCCAGCGCAAGGACAAGGCTCCTCTGACTGCTGCCGACAAGGCCGACGTGGTCGAGGTCGTGGCCGGTCTGGACAAGGCCGGTCTGAAGAAGATCAAGCGGATCGAGACCAATCCGCAGTCGGTCTCCGCCAACGGGAAGATCGCCCTGGCCAGCATCCTGGCCACCTCGAAGGACCCCTACGACGCGGATCTGATGAAGTCGGTCGAGGAGCTGCGCAAGCAGGTCAAGCCGCTTCTGAAGTCGACCTCGTTGAGCATGGGCATCACGGGCCAGACGGCCACCGCGGTGGACACCATGCACTCCTCCGGCAACACCGACGCGATGATCATGATGGCGACGATGGCGCTCATCGTGGTGCTGCTGCTCGCCATCTTCCGCAGCCCGCTGATCGCGTTCCTGCCGCTGATCGTGATCTCGGTCGTCTTCATGGTCGCCAACGGCCTGATCGCGACCGTGTCCGAGCTCGGCGGTCTGAAGACCGACGCGTCGATCTCGTCCATCCTGATCGTCGTGTTGTTCGGGGTGGGGACCGACTACCTGCTGTTCCTGCTCTTCCGCTACCGGGAACACCTGCGGACCGGCCAGGAGCCGAAGCAGGCCATGGCGGACGCGGTCGGCAAGGTCGGCGAGACCATCGCCTCCGCCGCGGGCGCGGTCATCGTCGCGTTCCTCGCCCTGCTGCTGTCCAGCCTGGGCATGTTCCGCGCCATGGGTCCCGCCCTGGCGATCTCCGTCGGCGTGACCCTCGTGGCGGCGCTGACCCTCGTGCCCGCGGTCTTCTCGCTGCTCGGCACCAAGGTGTTCTGGCCCTCCAAGGCGTGGCGCAAGCAGCCCGAGCACGGGCTCTCGCAGCGCGTCGGGACGCTCATCGGCCGCCGTCCCGGTGTGGTCGCCGCGGGTTCGGCCGGGCTGCTCGCCGTTCTGGCGGTGGGTTCCCTCAGCTTCAACCCGATCTTCGACAGCGGCAGTTCGCTGCCGAAGGAGCTGGAGTCGGTCCGGGCGATGGAGGACCTCCAGCGCGGCTTCGCCGCCGGCCAGACCGACCCGGTCTGGGTGCTGGTCCACACCGACGACGGCAGCAAGCTGGACCAGGCCGGGCTCGGTGCGTACGCGAAGGAGCTGGCCGCGGTCGACGGCGTCGGCACGGTCGCACCGCCGGTGACGAGCCCGAAGGGCGACGTCGCCCAGATCGCCGTGATGATCGACTACCGGCCGACCGGTGACCAGGCCATCGAGCTGGTCTCGGGTCCGCTGCGCGACGCCGCGCACTCCTCGGCGCCCAAGGGCACGGAGGCACTGGTCGGCGGCACCAGCGGGGTGATGGCCGACGTCCAGGCCGCCGTGAACCACGACTACTCGCTGGTCTTCCCGGCCGCCGGACTGGCCATCATGATCATCCTCGGCCTGCTGCTCCGCAGCGTCGTGGCCCCCTGGTACCTGATGCTCGCCGTCGGCCTGGGCTTCGCCGCGACCCTGGGGTCCACCGTGTGGCTCTTCCAGGACCTCAAGGGCGAGAGCGGGCTGCTGTTCACCCTGCCGGTGATCCTCTACCTGTTCGTCGTGGCGATCGGGACGGACTACAACATCCTGATGATCGCCCGGCTGCGCGAGGAGGTCCGGCGGGGCGTCAGCCCGGCCGAGGCCACCCGCCACGCCATCGTCAGCTCCGCGTCGACGATCGGTGCCGCCGCCGTCATCCTGGCGGGCACGTTCGGGGTGCTGCTGCTGGCCGAGAACACCATGCTCCAGCAGATGGGCTTCGCGGTGGCCTTCGGCATCCTGCTCACCGCGTTCGTCATGGCGATGCTCCTGGTACCCGCGCTCACCGCGCTGCTGGGCCGCAAGGCATGGTGGCCCAGCGGCCGGGACCGCGACCACGACCAGTCGTCCGCCCCGGACGAGACGCCTCGCGCGAAGGAGTCCGTCGGCACCTCCGGCTGACCGTGCCCGACGGCCGGCCGTGACAGCCGACTCGCTGTCACGGCCGCCACGCAAGGGCCGCCGCGCGGCGCACCCGATCCCGGGCGCCGCACGGCGGCCCTTGCCGTGCGCGGGGCGGGCGCGGGGCAGGCACGAACCGGGAGCGGGGCCTACACGGGCCGGGGCGGCTCTCCTCGCCGTACGTACGTGGGCGGCGGGGGCCGTACCCGTACAGCCGCTGTGCGCCCCTTCGTGCGCCGGGGTGCGCCGGGCTCACGGGGCCTCCGGAAGGCCCCGGACAGCGGGAAGCGGCCGGAGCGCGGGGGTTCCCGCGTTCCGGCCGCTCCGGTGGCTTCGTGCGACGGTGGGTCCGGTGGCCGTCAGTCCTCGGCCAGCAGCGCGTACAGCTTGCGGCGCGCCTCGGCCAGCACCTCGGACGCGCGCTCCATCTTCCGTTCGTCGCCCGACCACGCGAGCCGCCCCGCGGCCATGACCACATCGCCCATCAGCCGGTGCGCCTCCATGGTCCGGCCGCCGGGGCCGGGCCGGCCGGTGGTGGCATCGGACTTCCCGTCCGGCACGGCCGCCCGGCCCTTCTCGGTGAGCGTGTACGTGCGCGGCCCGTCCTGCCCCTCGGACGTCACCAGGCCCTCGTCGGCGAGCTGTTGGAGCAGCGGGTACACCTCGTCGGCGGTGGGCCGCACGCCCGGCCGGCGCGCGGCCTCCTCGATCAGGGCGGCCCCGGTGCGCGGCCCGTCGGCGAGCAGCAGCAGCACCGTTCCGCGCAGCCCCTGGCCGTGGGGCCGGTACAGCCCGTCCGCGAACTGGTCCAGCAGGTCCGGTACCAGGTCCAGGAGATCGGGACCGCCGGGAACTCCCCAGCGCTTGCGGTCGGTCGACTTCATGGGACGCCTCCAGTCAGAGGTTCGCTCGGATACGGTTCGGTTCGCTTCGGTTCGTTCGGGAACGGCGGTACGGAGGGCGCGGCGGTGCGCGCGGGGGTCAGGACTCGCCCCGGAACACCCGCACGAGGACGCGCAGGCCCAGTACGGAGCTGACGACCAGCAGGTTGTAGCCGAAGACGTGCAGCAGGCTCAGGGTGGGCGTGATGAGCGGGCCGTTGTTGGTGTTGAGCAGGATGACCGCCATGATCCCGAAGGCCGCGGCGAGCACCGTGAGCAGCGTCAGGTGCACCAGCCCGGTGACGAGCCTGCGGTCCCGTTCCCGGGCGCCCAGCCGGACGGTGACGCCCAGCCGGCCCTGCTCCAGCGCCCCGGTGATCCGGTCGAGGCGTCTGGGCACCTTGCCCAGCATCGAGATCATGCTGAGCAGGTTCTCGCCCGCGGAGGCGCGCAGCGAGGAGGGGCGGAGCCGCTCGGTGTAGTACCCGGCGACCACTTCCCGGGACTCGGCGATGACGTCGAAGCCGGGCGCCAGTTGCATCAGGGTGCCGTGCAGGGTGGTGAGCATCCGGAACACCCCGGCGATCTGGGGCGGCACCGACAGCCCGTGCGAGGCGATCAGCCGGAACAGGCCCGCGAACATCTCCAGGTCGGGGGCGGAGCCCGCGGTGAGGAACAGGGCGACGAAATCGCCGAGTTCACGCTCCAGTTCCTGCTCGTCCAGGTCGTCGTGGCGCACGACGAGGTCGAGCAGCGCGTCGCACAGCGCCTCCCGGTCCTCCCGCTTGACCGCGAGCAGCAGGTCGCGCAGCGCGCCGCGGGCCTTGGCGTCGAGCCGGCCCACCACGCCGAAGTCCAGGAGGGCCAGCCGCCCGTCGTCGAGCAGCAGGACGTTGCCGGGGTGCGGGTCGCAGTGGAAGACGCCGTGCATCATGGTCTGGCGCATCATGCAGTCGAGCAGGACGCCCGCGAGCTTCTCCCGGTCCAGTCCCCGCTCCTCGATGGCGGGACCGGCCTCGCCCAGCGGCACCCCGTCCAGCCACTCCATGACGAGGACCCGCTTGGTGCAGAGCTTCTCGTGCAGGCCGGGCACGCACACCTCGGTGCCGGCCTCGGCCGCGGCGGCCTTGATGGCCGTCATGTTGCGGGACTCGACCTGGAAGTCGAGCTCCTCGCGCAGGGCCGTGGCGAACCCGGCGGCCAGGGTGACCGTTCCGATGGCCCGCGCCCAGTCGGCCCGGTCCTCCAGCTTGGCCGCGATCCGGCTCATGATGTCCAGGTCGCGCTCCACGACCTGGTGGATGCCGGGCCGCTGGATCTTGATCACGACCTTGGCGCCGGAGCGCAGCCGGGCCACGTGCACCTGGGCGATCGAGCCGGCGGCCATCGGCTCGGGGTCGAACTCGGCGAACTCCGAGTCCACCAGGTCGCCCAGTTCGTCGATCAGCACCTGGTGGACGTCGGCCCAGGGCGACGGCGGCACCTGGCACTGGAGCTTGCTGAGTTCCTCGGTGAACTCCCGCGGGATCGCGTCCGGCCGGGTCGACATGAGCTGCCCGAGCTTGACGAAGGTGACCCCGCCCTCCTCGATGGCCAGGCGCAGGGAGCGGGCGAGCCGGTGGGAGGCGAGCCGGCCCGACCGGCTGCGGTCCTTGCGCCGCAGGAAGGGGGCCAGGCCGTGCCGGGCCAGGATCACCCCGATCTGCGCGTAGCGGTGGGTGCGCATGACGCGTCTGCGCAGTCGCCTGGTCCAGGCCACGGGCCGCGAGCGGTCCGGCATGACGACCTCGGCCAGGACGAGGAAGGCCATCGTGACGAAGACGGAGATGCCCACCATGACGGTGGCGAGCACCCCCCGCTCCATCGGCGGCTGGACCATGTTCCCGAAGAACACGGCGGTGGTGAAACCGACCAGCGCGGCCAGGACCATGCGCAGGGTGCCGACGCGCAGGCCGAGCAGCCGGCGTGCGCCGACGGCCATGCCTATGGCCAGCGTCACCACCCCGACGGTCCCGGCCAGCGCGAACACCAGATCGTTCATGCGCGGCGGCCGAGCTCCAGCAGCGAGCGTCCGGAGGGCAGCTCAATGGTCCTCAGGACCTCCAGGCCCGCGGTGGTGGCGAGCTCCCCGTACTCGTCGAGGGAGCGTTCCTTGCCGCCGAGGGTGGCCAGCAGGATCAGGTTGAGGGTGGAGATGCCCTGCCGGATCTCGGGCTGGATCAGGTGCTCCACGACGAGGACCTTGCCGTGGTCCCCGGCGGCCTCGGCGCAGCGGCGCAGGATCCTGCGGGAGGCGTCGTCGCTCCAGTCGTGCAGGATCGTCGACAGCACGTACACGTCCGCGCCCGCGGGCAGCGGCTCGAAGAAGCTGCCGGGCACGATCTCGCACCGGTCGGCGACGCCCGCGGCGGCCAGCAGCTGTCCGGCGCCGCCGGACGCGGCGGGCAGGTCGACGAGGGTCGAGCGCAGCGCGGGGTGCGCGGCGAGCACCTCGGACAGCAGGGTGCCGGTGCCGCCGCCGACGTCGACGACGTGCCCGACCCGGTCCCACTCGTAGGTCTTGGCGACGTCCGCGGAGATCTCGGAGACCTGCTTGGCCATCTTCGCGTTGAACGCCCGGCTCAGCTCGGGGTGGGCGTCCAGGTCCTCCCAGTAGGTCCTGCCGTACACCTCGGCGTAGGCGGGACCGCCGGTGCGGATGCTGTGCAGCAGGCTGGCGAAGGCGCGCTGCGGGCGGCCCATCGGGCTGTCCAGGTCGAGGAACTCGCGCATCCCGACGGGGTGGTCGCTCTCGATCCAGCGGGAGAGCTCCGTCGGCGCGTAGACGCCCGGCTCGGGCTGCTCGAACAGGCCCTGGACGGCCAGGTGGCGCATCATCTCGCCGAGCGCGTCGCGGTCGGTGGACGTGCGGTCGGCCAGGTCGTCCAGCCGGTTCACCCCCTGGCGCACCAGATCGGCCAGGCCCAGGGTGGCGGCGACCCGGACGGCGTTCGGGGTGATCACGTCGGTCATCGCCATGAAGCGTTCGGCGACGGGGTCGTGCGACGGCGCGGCGTAGGCGCCGTTGGCATCGGGGGCCTGGTCTGCCTGGTCGGTCGGTCGGGACATGCATCGGCTCCTTGACGCTGATGGACGGTGGCCGCTTCCGGCTCCGAGAGGCTCTCCGGGGACGCCGTGGGCCGCGTGCGGTTGGCATCCGCACGCTAGCCAGGGGGAGGCCGGTGACCGGACGGATTGCCGGTACCGGCAACGACCGTACGGGGCACCCCCGGGGGGCGGGTAATCATCCGCAGGTCACATCCGCGCAAGACCTGAGGCAGACGCGGCGGCCGGGGCACTGCTGTCAGGGTGGTTCACGACCGCATGCGCCGCAGAGTCCGGTCGCAGCACCGCTGGGAGAGGAGTCCGAGATGCCCGAGGGCGTCATTCCACTGACCGAGAGGACGGCTCCCCCCACCGCCGCCCCCCGGCGCACCCGGCTGTGGCCGGTGCTGGCGGCCACCGCGGGGGTGCTCGCGACGAAGGCCCTGGAGCCCCATCTGCCGGGCGCGGCGGACTACATCAGCTCGCTGGGCATCGTGCCGTCGTGGGCCGCCTGGGCGGGTGCGGGGGCCGGTGTCGTCGCGGCGCTCGCCGCCTCGTCGCAGCGGGCCGGCAAGGGTGCCCGCCCGGTGCTGCTGTTCGTCGGCTGGACCGCCTGCGTGCTGTTGTTGTGGTCGGCCGTCGGCATCATCTTCGACGCGTTCCGCTCGTTCTTCTGGGTCACCGGGATTCCCGCCGGGGACTTCGCGACCGTGGACTGGCCGGGCTTCCTCACCCGTGCCGTGGCCTTCGCCGCGACGCTGCTGCTGGCCCGTTCCACCCTCGCCTTCCAGCGCCGCACCGGGGAGGGCTGCGACCTGTGCGGGCTGCGCCCCGGCGAGCGGGACCGGCCGGCGGACTGGCTCGGGTACACGGCGTTCGGACTGGCCTTCATCTACCCGGGCGTGAAGTATTACTGGTGGGCGGGGGGCGGCATCGGCCGTCCCGGCCAATACACCGAGGGATTCCCGGTCATGGAGACCATGCTGCTGGTCGGGGGCGGAGTGCTGTCCCTGGCCCTGGTGAGTTCGTGGGGGCGCGTCTACCCGTTCTGGGTGCCGTTCCTGGCCCGTCGCAGGGTGCCCCGCATGCTGCTGGTCTCCTGCGGCTGGGGCCTGTCGGCGGCCCTGCTGCTCCAGGGTCTGATCCCGGTGTTCGCCTCGGTCAACCACCTGCTCGGCGGCCCCGACCTGCCCTTCGACTCCGGCAGCGCGAACTCCTGGGTGATCCTGGCGGTGTACGGCGGCTGGGCCCTGTTCGGGCTCGCGCTGCTCGGCGCCACCCGCACGTACCAGCGCCGCACCCGGGCCGTGTGCCGGCTGTGCGGGGAGTGATGTCCGCGGTCCGGCCGGCCCGGCCGGACGTCCTGCTCACCCTGGTCGTCGCCGTTCCGGTCGGCGGCTGGACGCTGCTGCTGCTGTGGCTGGCGCTGCCGGGGGTGTGGGCTCCGCTGCTCGCCCCCGCGGTGGTCGTCGGCCACGCGGCGGGGGCGTGGCGGCGTTCCGCGCCCACCGGGTCCTTCGTGGTGACGAGTGTGGCCTGCGCGGTGCAGGCCGCCGTACTGCCCGGCGGTTTCCCGTTGTTGCCCTCGCTGCTCGCCTTCCCCCTGTCGCTGTTCGCGTACTGCGCGCACGGCGGCCGGCGGGCCCCGCAGACGGCGCTGGTGGTGGGTGCGGTGGGGGCGGGCGCGGTCGCGCTGCGGACCGCCCTGTCCTCGCAGACGCAGCTGCCGCCGGCGTTCCTGGCCGGTTTCCTGCTGGCGATCGTGCTGGTGGCCTTCAGCCTCGGTCTGTTCCGCCGCATCCAACTGGCGTACGTGGGCGAGCTGGAGCACCGTACGGCCCGGGCGGAGGCCGAGCGCGAGGAGCGGGCCCACCGGGCCGCGCTGGACGAACGCGCCAGGATCGCCCGGGAGATGCACGACCTGGTCGCGCACTCCCTCTCCGTCATCGTCAGCCAGGCCCAGGGCGGCCGGTACGCGGCGCGGGCCCGGCCGGAGCGCGCCGCGGAGGTGCTGCGCACCGTCGAGGAGGCGGGGCGCCAGGCGCTCACGGACATGCGCGGGCTGCTGGGCGTGCTGCGCAGCGGCGACGGCAGCGACGGCTTCGGCCCGCAGCCCGACCTCTCCCGGCTGCCCGAACTGCTGGACCGGGTACGGGAGTCGGGGCTGACCGTCGACTTCACCGAGACCGGCACGCCCGGCCCGCTCACCCCGGCCGCCGAACTGGCCGCTTACCGGCTGGTGCAGGAAGCCCTGACCAACACCCTGAAACACGCGGGTGCCGGTGCCCGTTGCGGGATACGGTTCCAGTGGTCGGACGACAGGGTGGAGATCGAGGTGCGCGACAACGGGAACGGTCCCGGCCCCAGCGACGGGGCGGGCCACGGGCTGGTCGGGATGCGGGAGCGGATGGCCGTCGCCGGCGGCTCCGTCACCACGGGTGCGGCGCCGGGAGGAGGTTTCCTGGTGAGCGCCCGGCTGCCCCTCCGGACCCCGCTCGCCGGGGAGGGGCGGGAGACGGCATGACGATCCGGGTCTTCTTCGTCGACGACCAGGCGATGGTGCGGGCCGGGTTCGTCATGGTCGTCGAGGCGCAGGACGACATGACGGTCGTCGGCGAGGCCGGGGACGGTGCGCAGGCCCTGGAGCTGCTGGAGGCGACCGCCGCCGACGTGGTGCTGATGGACGTGCGGATGCCCCGGATGGACGGGGTCGAGGCGACCCGGCGGCTGCTGCGCGGGACCGACCCGCCGAAGGTCATCGTGCTGACCACGTTCGACGTCGACGAGCACGCCTTCGCCGCGTTGCAGGCCGGGGCCAGCGGCTTCCTGGTCAAGGACGCGCCCGCCGAGGACCTGCTGTCGGCGATCCGCACCGTGTACCGCGGCGACGCGGTGATCTCCCCGACCACCACCCGGCGGCTGCTGGCCGAGGTGGCTCCGGACCTGCCGACGCCGGTCTCCGGCCCCGATCCGCTGGAGGCGCTCACCGAGCGCGAGCGCGAGGTGCTGCTGCTGATCGCCCGCGGCGCCTCCAACGCGGCCGTCGCCAAGGAGCTGTTCCTCTCCGAGGGCACGGTGAAGACGCATGTCGGCCGGCTGCTGTCGAAGCTCGGCATGCGCGACCGGGTGCAGCTGGTGATCTTCGCCTACGAGCACCGGCTGGTGCGCCCCGGCCGGTGAGGGCCGGGGCGGCGGGCCGTGCGGGGGCCGTCCGCTACTTGGCGACGTCGGCCACGCGCGGGTCGGCCAGCGAGACGTAGTCCGCGGTCCGCAGCGCGATCGACCGGTCGAGCCGGGCGGCGTTGAAGAAGATCTCGTCGTGGACGAGGAGGCCGGCGTCGACCACCAGCGGCAGTGCCTCGTCGAAGGAGAACGGGATGACGGAGCCGGTGCGGCAGCCGGTGAGGCGTTCGGCCTCGTCCCGGTCGCCCAGGGTGGCGTCGTTGCCACCGAACAGCTTCCTGACGCTGCGCAGGTCGACCCGGCGGTGACCGGGGACCACGACGAGGGCGTGGTGGCCCCCGTCCTGCTTTCTGCGCACGTTGACCACCATGCACTTGGCGGCCATCTCCAGCCGGTGACCGCGCAGTTCACTGGCCAGATCGGTACGGCCCTCGGGCGCGTGATCGATGATCCGGTAGGTGGCCGAGGACCGTGCGAGCATCGACATCAGCCGGTGGTACGTCGTGTCGTCGGCGGCCGGCGACGTTGCCGGCCGCCGCGAGACGGACGTGCCGAACCGTTCGGTCACAGCACCACCGGGAGGGACTCCAGGCACCGCAGCATCAGGCTGAACCGCCACTGGAGCTCGTCGCGGTCGACGGCGAGCGACAGCTTCGGGAACCTGGTGATCAGCTGGCCGATGGCGACCGCGCCCTCGACCCGGGCGAGCGGTGCGCCCAGGCAGTGGTGCAGGCCGTGGCCGAAGGCCAGGTGGCCGGTGGCCGGGCGGGTGATCTCCAGCCGGTCGGGCTCCTCGAACCGGGAGGGGTCGCGGTTGAGCGCGCCGATCGAGACGAAGACCGAGTCGCCCGCCGGGATGGTCACCCCGCCGATCTCCACGGCTTCGGCCGCGTAGCGGAACGTCGCGATGTTGATCGGGCTCTCGAAGCGCAGCAGTTCCTCGACGGCGCCGGGCAGCAGCGACAGGTCGTTCTGGAGCGCCGCCAGCTGGTCCGGTTCGGACAGCAGGGAGAGCATCGCGGTGCCCATGAAGCTGATCGCGGTCTCGTGGCCCGCCCCCAGCAGCAGGAACACCATCGACATGACCTCTGTCTCGGTCAGCAGGTCGTCGGCGTCGCGGGCCTGGAGCAGGTTGCTGATGAGGTCGTCGGCGGGGTGGGACCGCTTGTCGGCGATCAGCGCGCTCAGGTAGCTGATCAGCGACTGCCGGGCCTCGGTGACCTGTTCGGGGGCGTGCACCCCGGTCATCGTGGTGTACCAGTCGCGGAAGACCTCGCCGTCCGCGGCCGGGATGCCGATGAGTTCGCAGATCACCCGGGTGGACAGCGGCATCGCGTAGTCGTCCACGACGTCGATCTTCTGGCCCGGCGCGAAGCCGTCCAGCAGGCCCGCGGCGAGCTGTTCGATCCGGGGGCGGAACATCTCCGTCGGGCGGGCGGTGAACGCCTTGGTCGTCAGCTTCCGCAGCCGGGTGTGGTCCGGCGGGTCGCTGTTGAGCATGTGCCGCGACAGGAGCTCCATGCCGGGCTCCTCGGGCCCCATCCCGGTACCGCCCGCGGGGTTGGGGAAGCTGCGCGGGTCCTTGTGCAGCTTCGGGTCGGCGAGCGCGGCGCGGGCGTCCTCGTACCGGGTGATCATCCACAGTACCGAGCCGCTCTGCTGCCGGAGCTTGACCGGGCCCTCCTCCCGCATCCACGCGTAGGTGGCGTGCGGGTTGCGCACGAAGTCCTGGTCGATCAGGCTCTCCGCGGACCGCGCCCCGGTCTCGTCCTTCTTCTGCTTCTCGATGTCCAGTGCCATGTCGTTCTCCCGCTCACGCGGGCTGCGGTTCGCGCACCGCAGCCGTCTTGCCGATCAGGGTGAGGAACACGTCGTCCAGGGACGGGCGGCGCAGCGCGAAGTCGGCGACCTCGACGCCCGCGGAGTCCAGCCGTTCCGCGATGGCGGCGATGGAGCGCATGCCGTCGGCGACCGGCGCGGAGATCTTCAGGCCGTCCTCGCTGACGGTCGGTTCCCCGGCGATGGCCGAGGAGAGCGCGCGCACCGCGTCGTGGGCCTCGGCCGGGGTGTTGACGGTCACCTCCAGCCATTCGCCGCCGACCTTGCGCTTGAGCTGGTCGGGGGTGCCGTCGGCGATGACCTTGCCCTCGTCGAGGACCGCGATGCGGCCGGCGAGCTGGTCGGCCTCGTCGAGGTACTGGGTGGTGAGCAGGATCGTCACCCCGGCGGCGACCTGTTCGCGGATCATGTCCCACAGGGCCAGCCGGCTGCTGGGGTCGAGACCGGTGGTCGGCTCGTCGAGGAAGAGCAGCGGCGGCCGGCCGATCAGGCTCGCGGCGAGGTCGAGGCGGCGCCGCATGCCGCCGGAGTAGGTGCGCAGCGGCCGGTTGGCGGCCTCGGTGAGTTCGAACCGCTCCAGCAGGGCCTCCGTCCGCTCGGCCGTCACGCGCTTGCCGAGCCGGTAGAGCCGGCCGACGAGGATGAGGTTCTCGCGGGCGGTGAGCCGCTCGTCGACCGCGGCGTACTGGCCGGTCAGGCCGATCCGCGCGCGTACGTCGTTGGCCTGGCGCACCACGTCGTACCCGGCCACGCTCGCCCGGCCCTCGTCGGCGCGCAGCAGGGTGGTGAGGATGCGCACCGTGGTGGTCTTGCCGGCGCCGTTGGGGCCGAGCAGCCCGAAGACGGTGCCGGACTCGACCGTCAGGTCCACACCGTCCAGGGCCTGGTGGCCCTTGTAACGCTTGCGCAGTCCCTGCGCCTCGATGGCGGCGTTCACGTCGCTTCAGCTCCCGTCGGATGTCTCGGTTGGAGTGGTGCCACCGGCCGGCGCGGGCGCGCCCAGGCCGACGTGCAGCGAGGTGAGCCGCCGCATGATGTGTTCCCGGGACCAGCGGACGTCCCGGTCGTGGTCGCCATGGGCGAGCCGGAGTTCCGGGAAGCGCCGCACGAGGCGCCCGAGGGCCACTTCGCCGGTCATCCGGGACAGTTGGGCCCCCAGGCACATGTGGATGCCGTGCCCGAAGGAGACGTGGCCGCCGACCGGGCGCGTGATGTCGAGGCGCTCGGGGTCGGGGAAGCGGCGCGGGTCGCGGTTGGCCGCGGTGAGCGCGGGCTGCACCAGGTCACCGGGGGCCAGGTCCAGTCCCCGGGTGCACAGCGCCTCGCCCGCGCGCAGCGGGTTGGTGAGGGACACCGGGGCCTCGTAGCGCAGGCACTCCTCGATGGCGCCGCGCAGCAGGTCGGGCCGGGAGCGCAGGAGTTCCAGCTGGGTGGGGTGGTCCAGCAGGGCGAGCACCGCGTTGCCCAGCATGGCGGAGACGGTCTTGTTGGACGCGATCACCAGGAAGATGCTGGTCTGCACGAGTTCGGCGTCGCTGAGCCGGTCCTCGCCGACGCGGGCGTGCACCAGCGCCGAGACCAGGTCGTCCGTCGGGGTGGCGCGGCGCGCCTCGACGATCCTCGCGAACAGCTTCCCGAGACTCTCGGTCGCCGCCTGGAACTCGGGGAAACCGGTGCTGTCGGGGAAGGCCGCCATGTCGTCCCAGTAGGTGCGGAACTCCTCGGCGTCCTCGGCGTCGATGCCCAGGAGTTCGGCCCCGGCCAGCTCGGCGAGCGGGTGGGTGAACTCCTGCACGATGTCGGCCTGTTCGCGGCCCGCCAGGCCGTCGAGCAGTTCGTCGGCCAGCCGTTCCACGGCGGGGCGCAGCCGCTCGACCCGCTTGGGGGTGAGGGCCTTGCCGGTCAGCTTGCGCAGCCGGGTGTGCCGGGGCGGGTCGCTGTTGCCGATGTGGCCCTGGAACGCGTCCGGGTCCTCGACGGCGAAGCTGCGCAGCAGCCCGGGTTCGGCGAGCAGCGCCCGTACGTCCTCGTAGCGGGTGGGGACGTACACCTTGCCGCCGCCCTGGATCACGTCCTGGTGCAGCGGGCTCTCCTCCCGCATCCGGGCGAAGACGGCGTGCGGGTCGGCCAGCATGGCCTCCCCGTAGACGAGGGACTGCTCGTCGGGCATGTCGGTGGGCATGTCGGGGTGCGGTGCGCGCCGGCCGGCGACGGGCGGCTCGGGGGCCGGGCCGGGGTTCGTCGCGGGGGTCGTGTCGGACACGTCGGGGTCACGCTCCTTTCGCGGACAGGTGGCCCGTGTCGTCGGGAAGGGACGGGTCGGCCGCGGGGGCCTCGCCCGTCGGGGAGGTCGCGGCGGCCGGGTCCGCCGGGGCGGTTCCGGCCGGGTCGTCCGGGCCGGAGGGCGGCGGACCCATCGGGGGGCCCGCGGGCATCTCCGGCGCGGTGGCGGTGCGCAGGGAGCGGTCGGCCAGGCCGACCAGGGCGGCGGCCGTCAGCGCGCCGGCGCAGCCGAGGAGGGCCGGGGCCGGGCCCCAGCCGCGGGCGACGGCGCCGACGGCCAGGTAGGACAGCGGTGCGGCGAGCGCGCCGGCCGCCATCACGGTGCCCATCACCATGCCCATGGCCTCCGGCCGGGGGCCGCTGAACAGGACGCCCAGGGTGGCCGCCGAGGCGGCCGCCGCGGTCAGCGCCATCACGACGGTGAGCACGGCCGCGACCGGCAGGTTCGGCGCCCAGGACAACCCGGCCATGGCCGCGGCGGTGAGCAGGCAGGCCAGGATCAGGCCCATGCCGCTCCCCCGCAGCCGCCGGGCGAACGACGGGGCGAGCGCGGCGGCCACCGTGCCGAGGCCGACGGCCCCGACGAGCACGCCGAACCCGGTCACTCCCCAGCCGCGGTGGTCGGCCAGCAGCAGGGTGCCGACGTTGAAGGCGCCGGGGCAGCCCAGCTCGATGAGGACCGTGCAGATCAGCGCCGCCCGCACACCGGGCAGGGCGAGGGCCTCGCCGAGCTTCAGGGAGTCCGGTCCGGGCGGGCCGGCCATGCCGGGCATGCCGCCGGGGCCCGGCATGGCACCGGCCGGTGCGGAGGGGTCCGCGGGCAGCGGCCGCAGCAGGGCGAACACGGCGGCGGAGACCACGAACACCGCGGCGTTGACGATCAGCGCGGTGGACAGGCCGAGGAGCGCGCTCAGGCCCGCGAGGGGACCGCCGAGGACGACGGTGGCGCGGAACAGCGTGGTCCGCAGCGTCTGCATCCGCTGCTGGTCGGCGGGGCCCGCCACGAGGGCGGGCAGGCCGCCGGTCCCCGGTTCGGTGACGGCCTCCACGAGACCGAAGGCCACGCTCGCCACGAGCAGTGCCGTGAAGTCCAGGGTGCCGGCGGCCAGTACCGCGGCGGCGCCCAGGGCCAGTACGGCCCGGACGAGTTCGCCGCCCGGGGCCAGCCGCAGCGGGGCGAACCGGGCCGCCAGACCGGCGGTCAGGCCGGTCATCATCGCGATGCGCGGCAGCGTTCCCAGGGCCAGTACCACCGCGGCGGACATCGGGCCGGACACCCGCAGCACGGACCAGGCCAGCACGACGTGGAAGATCTGCGCGCCCAGCAGGGAGGCCAGTGTGGCCGCCGACCAGCGGCCGACCGGGGAGGACACCCTCATGTCAGGTTCACCGCCCGACCACGGAGTGGTAGCGGCGGACGGCCAGCGGGATGACCGGGATCAGCAGCGCGATCGGCAGGAGGGTCGCCACGAGGACCGGGTGCTCGACCGGGAAGGCGCCGGTCACGATCGGGTTCGGGTTGCCCCACAGCTCACGGCAGGCCACGACCACCGAGCTGAACGGGTTCCACTCGCAGACCGTCTGGAGCCAGCCGGGCAGGTTGTCGATCGGGAAGAAGGCCGGCGACAGGAACAGCATCGGCATGACGATCATCGAACCGATGCCGGAGGACTGCGGGTTGCGGCCGGAGACCGTGCCCAGGATGCCGAGCCAGATGAACAGGTAGCCGAACAGCAGCATCAGGCCGATGCCGGCCATGCCCCGCAGGAAGCCCTCGTGCATCCGCCAGCCGATCAGCAGGCCGACCCCGGCGATCACCAGCCAGCCGACGAACATCATCAGCAGCTCGGCCACGGACCGGGCGACGACGGCGGCGGACCGGGCGATCGGCAGCGACTGGAAGCGGTCGACCAGGCCGTTGCGCAGGTCCTCCTTGAGGCCGTTCTGGGCGTTGGACATGCCCAGCATGGCGACCTGGGCGAAGACCCCGGCCATCATGAAGTCCTTGTAGCTGCCGTCCCCGGGCACCACGATCGCGCTGCCGATCAGCAGTCCGTTGAGCAGGACCAGGATCAGCGGGGTGATGATGACGGGGACGACCCGCTCCGGCCCGCGCTTGAGGTGCCGCATCTGCCGGCCGACCAGCAGCCGGGTGTCCATCAGCATGTCAGCACTACTCATCGGATCGACCTTTCGGTACGCGATTGGCTCATGGGTTCCGTCCTTCGGAGGAGCCGCTCGCGAGCAGTTCCTCCACGCTCCTGGCGGGGTCCGCCGCGGCTGCCGTGAGCAGCTCCCGCACCTGTCCGGCTATCCGGGCCAGGACGTCCTGGTCACCCCGGTACTCCAGGGCGAGGAAGAGCTGTTCGTCGACGCGGAAGGACAACCGCAGGGTGTGCGGGGTGACTTCGTGGGTGTGTACACCGACGATCCGGGCCGCGCCCTCCGGCGGCAGCGCGGCCGCCCCCAGCGCCTCGGACGCCGGGCGGTTGACCGGGTAGTTCTGGGCCGCGACGGTGGCGTCGAACAGCTCCGGCAGGCCCACCGTCCGTTCGATGTCGGTGAGGCTGAGGTGCTGGTGCGCGATGAGCGCGCCCTGTTCGGCCTGGAGCCGGGTGAGCACCTCGGTGAGCGGCGCCCCGGGGCTCCAGCGGACCCGGACCGGCAGCAGGTTGGCGTAGCTGCCGATCGCGTGCTCGATGCCGGGCACCTCGGGGGCGCGCCCCGAGACGGTGTAGCCGAAGACGGTGTCCTGCCGGCCGGTCAGACCGCCCAGCACGATGCCCCAGGCGCCCAGGACCAGGGTGTTGAGGGTCAGGCCGTGCTCCCGGGCGCGTTCGCCCAGGGCCCGGGTCACGTCGGCGGGCAGCAGGACCAGGTCCTGGACGTGCGGTGCGCCCTCGTGGTGGCCGGGGTCGCTCTCCCGTACGAGGGTGGGGCCCGGCAGGCCCTCCAGCGCGGTGCGCCAGGCGTCCTCGGCCGCCGCGCGGTCCCGTCCGGTCAGCCAGTCGGTGTACGGTCCTCCGGTCTTCGCCGGGGGCATCGCGGAGTCGTCGGCCCGGTGCTGGTAGAGCACCCACAGGTCGTCCAGGAAGACGGGGAAGGACCAGCCGTCCATCTGGAGCTGGCTGAAGCCGATGAGCAGCCGGTGGCGCCGCTCCCCGAACCGGACGAGGGCGAAACGCACCAGCGGGGACCGTGCCACGTCGAACGGGCGGTCCTGCTCCGCCGCCGCGAGCTTCTCGAACGCCTCGTCCTGCTGGTCCTCGGGCAGGTCGCCCAGGTCGTGTTCGGACCAGGGCAGTTCGAACTCGCCGGGCACCACCTGGAGCGGGCGGCGCAGCCCTTCGTGGGCGAACGCGGCGGTCGTCTCCGGGTAGCGGCGCAGCAGGGCCTCGGCGGCCAGCCGCATGGTGTCCGCGTCGAGTTCTCCCTCGAACTCCAGCCAGAAGTACCAGCAGTCCTGGAGGACGCGGCCGGTGCCGGTCTCGCGGCGGGCGGCCGCCAGCAGCGAGTGCTGCATGGGGGTGACCGGCAGGACGGCGGTGTGGCCGGGCCAGCCCTCGGCGACCTTCGCCAGGTCGGCGGCGGGCGGTGCGAACTCCTCGCGGGCGGTGCGGTCGGTCGGCTCGGTGCGGGCGACGAGCTGTTCGGGGCTGCCGTACCGGAACACGTCCTGGACGGTCAGCGCCAGTCCCGCGGTCCGGGCCTGCTGGACCAGGGTGAAGGCGGAGATGCTGTCCCCGCCCAGGGCGAAGAAGTTGCTGTCGGCGCGGACCTCCGGCAGTGCGAGCACCTCCGCGAAGAGGCCGCACAGCTGCTCCTCGGCGGGGGTGCGGGGCAGGATTCCCTCCGCGGCGGCGGCGGCGAGGTCCGGGGCGGGCAGTGCCGCCCGGTCCACCTTGCCGTTCGGCGTCAGCGGTACGGATTCGAGCTCGACGAAGACGGTCGGCACCATGTGGGCGGGCAGCCCGGCCGACAGGTGCCTGCGCAGCTCCGCGGAGTCCGTGCTGCCCTGCGCGGGCACCACGTAGCCGACCAGCCGCCGCACCCCGGGCCGGTCCTCGCGCGCCGCGACCACGGCGTGGGCGACGGAGGGATGGGCCGAGAGCGCCGCCTCGATCTCGCCGAGCTCGATCCGGAAGCCGCGGACCTTGACCTGGTGGTCGGCGCGGCCGAGGAACTCCAGCGTGCCGTCGTGCCCGCGGCGCACCAGGTCCCCGGTGCGGTACATCCGTTCGCCGGGGCGGCCGGTCGGGTGGGCGACGAAGCGTTCGGCGGTGAGCCCGGGGCGGCCCAGGTAGCCGCGGGCCAGCGAGGGGCCCGCGAGGTGCAGCTCACCGGTGCCGCCCGCCGGGACGGGCTGCAACCGCGCGTCCAGCACGAGCAGTTCGGTGTTGACGATCGCGGAGCCCAGCGGCGGGTTGCCGAGGTCGGTGCGGTAGTACGGCCGGGTCATCGTGGCGCACACCGTGGACTCGGTGGGGCCGTAGGCGTTGAACATCCGCCGGCCCGGCGCCCAGCGGGCCACCAGCGAGCCGGAGCACGCCTCGCCCGCCGTGATCAGGCAGCCGCCCGCCAGGGCCCGGCTCTCGGGCGAGGTAGCGGCGAGCACCGCGGGCGGCAGGGTCGCGTGGGTGACCCGCCGTTCGGTGAGCAGTTCGGTGAGCGGTTCGCCGGGGGCGAGGCGCTCCTCCGGGGCCACCACGAGCGCGGCGCCGGACAGCAGCGCCATGCACAGCTCCCAGAACGCCGCGTCGAAGCTGGGCGAGGCGAACTGGAGCACCCGGCTGCCCGGCCCGAGGTCGAACGCGTCGATCTGGGCGGTCAGCAGGCTCGCCACTCCCATGTGGGTGACGACGACGCCCTTGGGGCGGCCGGTGGAGCCCGAGGTGTAGATGAGGTAGGCCGGGCAGGGCAGGTGGAGCGGCCCGAGCCGGTCCTCGTTCGTCGGGTCGTCGGCGCCCTGCCCGGCGAGGTCCGCCGCGGTCCCGGGGTCGTCCAGCACCAGCGGGTCCTGCACCGGCAGCCGTCCGGCGACGGCCGCCGAGGTGACGACCAGGGCGGGCCGCGCGTCGTCGAGCATGTACGCGATCCGGTCGGCGGGGTAGTTCGGGTCCACCGGCAGGTAGGCGGCGCCCGCCTTGACCACGGCGAGCAGCGCGACGATCAGGTCGCTGCCGCGCGGCACGGCGACGGCGACGAAGCTCTCCGGTCCGGCGCCGCGGGAGATCAGCAGCCGGGCCAGCCGGTTGGCGCGGGCGTTCAGCTCCGCGTACGAGAGGACGCCGTCCTCCCCCACCACGGCGGCGGCCTCGGGATCGGCCGCCGCCCGCAGCTGGAACAGTTCGGGTACGCACAGGGGAGGAATCATCTTCCGGTGCCTCCGGTCACTGTGGTCATCGTGTCGTCGACGGACCGTTCGAGGCCCTCGGCGAAGGCGGTGAGCACCTCCAGGAACTGGGCCTGTACCCGGTCCATCCGGCCCGGCTCGAACGCCTCGCTCCAGTACTGGGCGAGGATGCCCAGCTCCGGTCCGGGCGCCACCGCGAAGCGCAGCGGGACCCGGGCGGCGTCGTGCGCCTCCATGCCGAGGATCTGCACCAGGTGCGGCGGCATGCCGGGGGCGCCGGGCATCGGCGGGCCCATGGGCATCGGCGGCCCGGCGGGCAGGTCCGCACCGGGAGCGCCCTCGGGCATCGGCGGCATGCCGGGCCCCGCGGGACCGCCCGGCATCGGCGGCATCCCCTCCGGGGCGCCGGGAGCACCGGGCCCCATCGGCATCGGCGGCCCGGCGGGCATGCCCTCGGGCATCGGCGGCATTCCCTCGGGGCCGCCGGGCATCGGCGGCATTCCCTCCGGGGCGCCGGGGCCACCGGGCATCGGTGCGCCCGCCGGCATCGGCGGGGGCGGCGGGGTCGTGGTGGTCGGCTGGCTCTCGAACACCACGAGGGTGTCGAACAGCGCGTCCGTTCCCGCGATGTCCATGAGCCGGGCGAGGCTGATGTGCTGGTGCGCCATCAGGCCGGCCTGGCCGCGCTGGAGCCGGGTGAGCACGTCGAGGACCTGCTCGCCGCCGTGCCAGCCGAGCCGTACCGGCAGGTTGTTCATGAACATCCCGGCCGCCTGGTCGATGCCCGGCAGCTCGGCGGGGCGGCCCGCCACGGTCACGCCGAAGACCTGTTCCTCGCGGCCGGTGAGCCGGCCCAGGAGCAGTGCCCAGGCACCCGTCACGAGGGTGTTGAGGGTCAGGTCGTGGGCGCGGGCGCGGGCGACCAGCGCGGTGGTGACGTCCTCGGGCAGCAGGGACGTGGTCTCCACGACGGTGACCCGGCCCGTGGCCGGTGCGGCGGGGACCAGCGGCGCCGGGGCGGGCAGCCCCTCCAGGACGACGCGCCAGGCGTCCTCCGTCGCGGCGGTGTCCCGGCCGGCCAGCCAGCCCGCGTACTCGCGCTGCGGCGGGTCCTGCGGTACGGGCGGCAGCATGGCCTCGTCGCCGCCCATCATGTAGGTCATCCACAGCTCGCCCATGACCAGGGGCAGCGACCAGCCGTCCAGCAGCAGCGGGGCCAGGCTCAGCACGAACCGCCAGCTGTCCGGGGCCAGTTTGACCGCGGTGCACCGCACCAGCGGCGGCTCGGCCAGGTCGAAGGGCGTGTCCTGGTCCTGTCGCAGCAGCCGCTCCAGCTCCCGCTGCTGCTCCTCCCCCTCCGTGCCGGAGAGGTCGACCTCGTGGAGGACCGGTTCGGCCGCGCCCGCGACGAGCTGGACGGGGCTGCCGTCCGGGCCGGTGCGGAAGACGGCGCGCAGCGCGGGGTGGCGGCGCAGCAGCACGGCCAGCGTCCGGCGCATCACCTCGGGGTCGAACGCCCCGGAGAGCGGGAAGCTGAACTGGTCGGTGTACGGGCCGGGGCCCGTGCCCGCGGCGGCCCGGCGGATCATGGCGTCCTGCAGCGGCGAGACGGCCAGCGCCTCGGTCCCGTCCGGCAGTCCGTCGGCGAGGCCGGCGAGGTCGGTGCGGGCGGTGGCGGCCTCGGTCCGGCCCTCCCCGTCACCGGTGGGCACCGGTACGGCGAGCGCGGCCAGGGCCGCGGGGGTGGGCGAGGTGAAGACGTCCTTGGTGCCGAAGCCGATCCCGGCCAGGCGGGCCTTCTTGACCAGGGTGAACGCCCCGACGCTGTCCCCGCCCGCGGCGAAGAAGCTGGTGTCGGCGCCGATCTCCGGCTCGCCGAGCACCTCGGCGAACAGTTCGCACAGCCGTCGCTCGTGCTCCCCGCGCGCCGCACGGCCGCCCACCGGGGCGGCGGCGCCGGGCGCGGGCAGTGCCTTGCGGTCGAGCTTGCCGTTCGGGGTGAGCGGCAGCGCCGCCAGTTCGACGAAGGCGGTGGGCACCATGTACTCGGGCAGCCGGGCGGCCAGGGCCGTGCGCAGCGCCTCGGCGTCCACCGGCGCGTCCGCGCCGTCGGCGGGCACCACATGGGCCACCAGCCGCTTGGTGCCCGGGCGTTCCTCGTGCACGGAGACCGCGGCCGCGGCGATGGCGGGCAGGCCGGTGAGCGCGGCCTCGACCTCGCCGAGCTCGATCCGGAAGCCGCGGACCTTGACCTGGTCGTCGGTCCGCGCGATGAAGTCCAGCTGTCCGTCGTCCCGGCGCCGCACCAGGTCCCCGGTGCGGTACATGCGCGCGCCGGGGGCGAACGGGCTCGCCACGAACCGTCCCGCGGTGAGGGCGGGCCGGTCGTGGTAGCCGCGGGCCAGCAGCTCGCCGCCGATGTAGAGCTCCCCCACCGTGCCGGTGGGCACGGGGGCGAGCCGCTCGTCGAGCACGTAGAGCCGGGTGTTCCAGATGGGGCGGCCGATGGTGACCACGCCGGCCGGGACGGCGTCGCCCGGCTCGATGCGGTACTCCATGCAGCCGATGGTGGTCTCGGTCGGCCCGTACTCGTTGACGACGGTGGCGTCGGGCCGGCGGGCGCGCCACTCGTCCAGCGCCTCGCCGAGCAGGGCCTCGCCGCCCAGCACCAGCTGCCCGGTGGGCGAGTAGGCGTCGGGCAGGGCCGCGAGCAGGGCGAGGTGGGTCGGGGTGGCCTTGACGAAGGTGGCCTCGGGCAGCTCGGCGGCGTCCGGTGCCGTGCCCTCGTGCAGCTCGACCAGGTGCGCGCAGCCGCCCGCGGTGAGCGGCGCGTACAGGCCGGTGGCCGTCAGGTCGAAGGCGACGGGCGAGTGCACCAGGGCCCGTCCGGTGACCGCGCCGTACGCCTGCCTGGCCCAGGCCAGGTAGACGTTGAGCGAGCGGTGCTCGACGACGACGCCCTTGGGGCGGCCGGTCGATCCGGAGGTGTGGATGACGAAGACCGGGTTGGCGGGGCGCAGCGGCGCGGTCCGCTCGGCGTCGGTGAGGTCTCCCGTCGCCTGCCCGGCCAGCTCCGCCGCGGTCGCCGGGTCGTCCAGGACGACGCGGGCGGCGGCGGTCTCCGGCAGCGCGCCGAGGGTCGCGGCGTCGGTGACGAGCGCCACGGGGGCCACGTCGGCGAGCATGCCGGCGATCCGCTCGGCGGGGTGGCCGGGGTCCAGCGGCAGGTAGGCGGCACCGGCCTTGATCACGGCCAGCAGGGCGACGACGAGGTCGACGGACTTGGGCAGGGCGACGGCGACGAACCGCTCGGGCCCCGCCCCGCGCCCGACGAGCAGCCGGGCCAGCCGGTTGGCCCGCTCACCGAGCTCCGCGTAACGGAGCTCGGTGGAGCCGTGCGCGACCGCGGGCGCGTCCGGGGTCCGGGCGGCCTGGGCCTCGAAGAGCTCGGTGAGCGTGGCCTCGACCACCTTGTGGTCGGTGTCGTTCCATTCGACGAGCAGCCGGTGGAGCTCGTCGGGGGTGAGGTTCCCCGGTCCGGCGGCGGGCCCGGTCATGCGGTCTTCCCCGGCCGGCGGGGCGTGCCCAGCTCCACGGGAAGCGAGACCAGGCCGCGGGCGACCGGGTTGGACTTCCAGCGGACCTGCCCGGGGTCCCCGGCGTGCCGCAGGTCCGGGAAGCGCTCGAAGATCCGGTTGAAGACCGTCTGGCCCTCGATGCGGGCGGTCATGCCGCCGACGCAGTAGTGCGGGCCGTGGCCGAAGCCCAGGTGGCCGGCGGTGTTGCGGGTGATGTCGAAGCGCTCCGGGTCGGGGTAGCGCTCCGGGTCGCGGTTGGCGGAGGCCCGGGACAGGATGACGATCTGGTGGCGGTCCACCTCGACGTCGCCGAAGGCCATGGGCTCCGCGGTGTACTGCGGCGTGACGATGTCGGTCGGCGGGTAGTAGCGCAGCACCTCCTCGACCGTGTTCGTCACCAGCGACGGGTCGGCGGTGAGCTGCTTGAGCTGGTCGGGGTTGCTCAGCAGGGCGTGGATGCCGTTGCCGAGCAGGTCGACGGTGGTCTCGTGACCGGCGACCACGAACAGCATGGCCTGGGCGATCACCTCGTCCTCGTCGAGGAACTCCCCCGCGTCCAGGGCCCGGACGAACGAGGTGAACGCGTCGTCGGCGGGGTTGGCCCGCTTCTCGCCGATGAGGGCGCGCAGCCGCTCGACGGCCACGACGGCCCCGGCCGCGTACTCGCCGGTGGCGCCCTGGTCGCGGGAGGCGTCGGTGCCGTAGCCGAACAGCTCGTGGTCCTCGGCCGGGACGCCCAGCAGCTCGCACACGACGGTGAGCGGGAGCTTCCAGGCGAAGTCCTGGATCAGGTCGACGGGGCCGTCGCCGGCCCGTTCGGCGAGGTCGTCCAGCAGCCCGTCGGCGAGGACCTCGATGCGGGGCCGCATGCCCTCGATGCGCCGCTTGGTGAAGAACCGCGACAGCACCGCGCGCAGTCGCGGGTGGTCCGGCGCGTCCAGCAGCGTCAGGTTGCGGCCGAGCAGCCGCGCCACGTCACCGCCGATGGCGGGCGGCTCGGGTATGCCGAGCTCGGCCATGAAGGCGGTCAGGTCGTGGCGCAGCCGGGAGTCGGCCTGCCCCGCGTGGACGTCCTCGTAGCGGGTGACGAGCCAGGCGTGGCCGGGCGGGCCGGGCCAGGTGATGCCGCGGACCGGGTCGTTCTCCCGGAGCCAGGCGTAGGTGGGGTACGGGTTCTGGAAGAACTCCGGGTCCCACACGCCCGGACCGCTGCCGTTGATGGGCTGTCCGGGAGCCGCCGGGGGGGCCGCAGGCCGGCCTTCGAACGGGGGAGTTTCGGACATGGGTCGGGTGCCTCCTCAAATCAGGGATGTCAGGATTCGGTCTTCTGAATTCAGGACGCGGGGCCCGTGACCTTCATGGCACCAAGTTTCTCTGCGAGCACCCGGCCGATTTGTCCGATCGGTTCGGGATTCGTCATGTCGTCGTGGTCACAGTCGATGTTCACGGTGTGGATGCGACCGCCCGTATAGGGCGACCATGCCTGCGGATTCGGCGACCCGGAATTCTTGTTTCGCGTTGCGACGAACATTAGGAGGTCGCCACGGAAAAGACGAGGCCGATGGGTGGCCAGCTGCATGTTCCTGCATGCGGCCACCAGGGCCGCGATGCGCTCCTCGTCCAGGCCGGACAGGGCGCTCCCGGTCCCGGCCACGAGTCCGGCGACCAGCTCCGCGGTGAGTTCCCCGGTGACCGACGCCGGGTCGATCCCGGTGAACTGGAGCAGGGCCGCCAGCACGTCCGCCTCCTCGGCGGCCACCCGGTCGTCGGTGACGGCCTCGGGGTAGGAGTCCAGCGCGGCCAGCAGTTCGACCTGCTCGCCGGCCTCCTCCAGCTGGACGGCCATCTCGTGCGCGATCACCCCGCCGATCGACCAGCCGAGCAGCCGGTACGGGCCGCTCGCCTGCACCGTGCGAATCTGCTCCAGATAGTCGGCCGCCATTTCCGAAATGGTTTCCGGGAGTTCCGCGGGACCGGAAAGGCCGCGGGCCTGAATTCCATAGACGGAATACTGCGGGTCGATATGACGGAGCAATCCGGAATAGGTCCAGCTGATTCCGGCCGCGGGGTGCACGCAGAACAGTGCGGGGCCGTCCTGGCCGGTACGCAGCGGCAACAGGACGTCGAACGGGTCCTGTTCGTTCTCCGTGCCGATGCGTTCGGTGAATTCGGCGACAGTCGGTGACCGGAACAGGGTGCTGATGCTCGTCCTGACGCCGAACACCGCCCGCACCCGGCCGGTGAGCCGGGTCGCGGCGAGGGAGTCGCCGCCGAGCTCGAAGAAGTCGTCGTCCACGAAGACCCGGTCGACGCCGAGGACCTCGGCGAACAGCCGGCACATCTCCTCCTCGCGGGGGGAGCGCGGGCCGCGGCCCGCCGACTGCTCCGTGCGGGGCTCGGGCAGGGCCGCCCGGTCCACCTTGCCGTTCGCCGTGAGCGGCAGCCGCTCCAGCGTCACGAACACGGACGGCACCATGTACTGCGGCAGCGCGGCGGCGGCGTGGGCGCGCGGGTCGGCGGGCCCGTCGCCCTCCTCCGGCACCAGGTAGGCCACCAGGCGGCGGACGCCCGGCCGGTCCTCCCTGAGCGCCACGGCCGCCCGGTCCACGCCGGGGCAGCCGGCGAGCACGGACTCGATCTCGCCCAGCTCGATGCGGAAGCCGCGCAGCTTGATCTGCTGGTCGGCGCGGCCGACGAATTCCAGGTCGCCGCCGGTGTGGCGGCGCACCAGGTCGCCGGTGCGGTACATCCGTGCGCCGTCGCCCGCGAACGGGTCGGCGACGAACCGCTGTCCGGTGAGCGCCGGCCGGTTCAGGTAGCCGCGGGCGACGCCCGCGCCCGCCACGTACAGCTCGCCGACGGTGCCCTCCGGTACCGGCCGCAGCGCCCCGTCCAGGACGTACGCCGCCGCTCCCCTGACCTGACGGCCGATCGGCGGCACGCCGCCCACCGGTCCGAGCGGGGTGCTGACGGTCGCGGCCACGGTCGTCTCGGTGGGCCCGTAGGCGTTGAACACCTGGCGTCCGGCGGCGAACCGGGCCACCAGCGCCCGGCTCAGGGACTCGCCGCCCAGCACCAGGGCCCGCAGCGCGGGCAGCGGCCGCTCCGGCAGGGTCGCGGCGACGGGAGCGGCCAGCATCACGTGCGTGACGGCCTCCCGCTCCAGCACGTCGGCCAGTTGCTCGCCGTTCAGCCCGGGGGCCGGCGGCAGCACCAGGGCGGCGCCGGAGAGCAGGGCCATCGTCACGTCGGCGAGCGACGGGTCGAAGCTGGTCGACACGGCCTGGAGGACCCGGCTGCCCGCCGAGATCCCGAACCGTCCGATGTGGTCGGCGGCCAGGTTGGTCAGGCTCTCGTGGGTGACCACGACGCCCTTGGGCTGCCCGGTGGAACCGGAGGTGTAGACGGCGTACGCCGGGTGGCCCGGGTGCAGCGGGGCGATGCGCTCGTCCCGGTCGAGGTTCCGGTCCTCGAACCGGGCGCCGACCGCGGCGAGTTCACCGCGTCCGACCACCGGTCCCGACAGCACGGCCCCCGACCCGGTGTCCAGCACCAGCATCGGCCGGGCGTCCTCCAGCAGGAAGGCGATCCGGTCGGCCGGCAGGGCGGGGTCGAGCGGGACGTATCCCGCACCCGCCTTGGCCACCCCGAGCAGGGCGACCAGCCAGTCCACCGACGCGGGGCCGGTGACGGCCACGAGCCGGTCGGGGCCGGCACCCCGGGAGACCAGCAGCCTGGCCACCCGGTTCGCGCGGGCGTTCAGCTCCGCGTAGTCGAGCCGGGTGCCGTCCGCGATCACCGCGAGGGCGTCCGGGGTGCGCGCGACCTGCGCCTCGAACAGTTCCGGCAGGGTGGCGCCGGCGGCCGCCAGGCCGCGGTCGTCGCCCGCCGCGAGCAGCCGCTGCCGCTCGCCCGCGGACAGCGGGTCCAGCCGGCCGACCCGGGTGGCGGGGTCCTCGGCCATGGTCCGCAGCACCTGGCGCAGCCGGTCGACGAGCTGCCCGGCCTCCTCCCGGCCGAGCACGTCGGGCCGGTGGTCGAGCCGCACGTGGAGGTGGTCCCCCACGAGGGCCGCCGCCAGGCTCAGCGGGTAGTGCGTGGCGTCGCGCAGATCGGTCGCCGAGACCCGTACGGCGGGTGCCGAACCGTCGGGGGCCGCCAGGCCGCCCGGTGCGGTGGGGTAGTTCTCGAAGACGGTCGCGGTGTCGAAGAGTTCGCCGACGCCGGCGATCCGCTGGATGTCGGCGAGGCCGAGGTACTGGTGCGGCAGCAGCGCGAGCTGCTCGGACTGGACCCGGTCCAGGAGTTCGGCGAGCGTCTCCTCGGGCCGGAGCCTGATCCGCACCGGCAGGGTGTTGATGAAGAGCCCGACCATGGTCTCGATCCCGGAGATCTCCGGGGGCCGGCCCGACACGGTGGCACCGAAGGTCACGTCGTCACGGCCGGTCAGCCGGCCCAGGAGCACGCCCCAGGCCGTCTGCACCAGGGTGTTGAGCGTGACCCCGAGCCGCCGTCCGGCGGCGGTCAGTTCCGCGGTGAAGTCCGCGGGCAGGTCCAGCTCGATGCGTTCGGCGACGGCCGGCTCGCTGCCGGCCGGCGCGAGCAGCGTCGGTTCCTCCAGGCCCTCCAGCGCCCGGCCCCAGGCCAGTTCGGCCGCCGAACGGTCCTGCTCCGCCAGCCAGCCGAGGTAGTCCCGGTAGGGGGTGACGCGGGGCAGGGCGGAGCCCGCGCCCGAGTAGCAGGCGGCCAGTTCCGCCAGCACCACCGGCATCGACCAGCCGTCCAGCAGGATGTGGTGGTTCGTCACGACGAAGCGGTAGCGGTCGGCGGCGAGCCGGACCAGGGCGAAGCGGATCAGCGGCGGGCGCGCCGGGTCGAAGCCCGCCGCCAGTTCCGCGGCCAGGATCCGTTCCAGTTCGGCCCCGCGCAGCTCCTCGGCGTGCCCGGTCAGGTCGTACGAGAACCAGGGCAGTTCGACCTCGGCGGGGATGAACTGCACCGGCTTCCCGCCGCTCTCGTGCCAGAACCCGGCCCGCAGGTTGCCGTGGCGGCGCAGCACCTGTCCGGCGGCGGCGGCCAGCGCGTCGCCGTCCAGTTCCCCGGTCATGTCCAGGGAGAGCTGCACGGTGTAGCTGTCCGCGTCCGTCTCGTAGAGCGCGTGGAAGAGCAGGCCCTCCTGGAGCGGGGCCAGGGGAAGCACCTCGTCCAGCAGCGGCCAGGCGCGCTCCAGCCGTTCGATCTCGTCCTGGGCCATCGGGACCAGCGGCAGGTCGGAGGGGGTGCGTCCGCCCGCGCCCGGCTGTCCGGCGTGGGCCACCAGGCCCTCCAGCGCGGCGAACCAGTCGTCGGCCAGCGCCCGCACCTCCTGATCGGTCATCAGCTCGCCGGGCCAGGACCAGGTGGCCGACAGCCACGGACCGTCCGGGCCGTCCTCGACCAGGCAGTTGACCTCCAGCGCGTGCCCCAGCGGCATGCGGGGGTCGAAGCCGCCGCTGCCCGTGGTGACCACGCCCTCGTCCGCCGCGTCGGCGGAACCCGAACCGGGCACGCGGCCCAGGTAGTTGAACGCCAGTTGCGGGGCGTCGAACCGGGACAGCTCCTCGGCGGTCTCCGGGTTGAGGTGGCGCAGCAGCCCGTGGCCGAGCCCGTCGCCGGGCACCGCGCGCAGCTGTTCCTTGACCCGCTTGAGCGCCCGGCCGACGGCCGGTCCGCCGCTGCGCACCTCGTCCCAGTCGGGCGTGCCCGGGTCGAGCCGGGCCGGGTACAGGGTGGTGAACCAGCCGACGGTACGGGACAGGTCGATGCCCTCGGGCTCGTAGCGGCCGTGTCCCTCGACGTCCACCAGCACCGTGTCGCGGTGGCCGTCCGCCTCACGGCGGCGGGTCGCCGCCAGCGCCAGGCCGGTCAGCAGCACGTCGGACACCCCGGCGTGGAAGGCCGTGGGAACGGCGTCCAGCAGGCCGGTGGCGGGCAGCCGCAGCGTGAAGCGGCGCAGGGTGTCCGCCACGTCGCGGCGCGGGTCCAGCGGGCGGGAGCCGAACAGCGGGTCCGGGCGTCCGTCCGGCCCGGTCAGCGTCTGCTTCCAGTGGGCCAGTTCGGCGGTCCGGGAGGGGCGCACGGCCTCCTCGGCGAGCCACTTCGACCAGGACCGCAGGGAGGTGCCCACCGGTTGCAGGACGATCTCGCGCCCGGCGCCCGCGGCCGCGAGCGCCTGGTCCAGGTCGGGCAGCAGGATGCGCCAGGACACCCCGTCGACGACCAGGTGGTGCGCGGTGAACAGCAGGCAGCCGGGGGCTCCGGCGCCCGCGTCGAACCAGGTCGCCCGGAGCATGACGCCGCCCTCCGGGTCGAGCAGCCGCACGGCGCGTGCCGCGTGCTCGTCGACGGCGGCGCGCACCGCGGCGTCGTCCAGGCCCGTCACGTCCACCCGGCGCAGCACGTCGGCGGAGGTGACCGCGCCGGCCGGGCGGATCTCCATCGAGCGGGCCGGGGCCGGGTCCAGTACGGCCCGCAGGACGTCGTGGTGGTCCAGCAGCGCGTCCAGGGCCGCGCTCACCGCGGCGGGGTCGCTGCCCGCGGGCACGGGCGCCAGCATGGACTGGCTGAACGCGTCGCTCCGGCCGCCCAGTCCGGCCAGCCAGTGCATGATCGGGGTGAACGGGAGCTCGCCCACCGGGACGTCGGGCTCCGTCTGCCGCGCGGTGTCCACGCTCCCCGCCACCAGGGCCAGCGCCTCGACGGTCTTGTGCTCGAAGACCTCCCGCGGCGTGATGACCAGGCCCGCCCGGCGGGCCCGGCTGACCAGCTGGATGGAGAGGATGGAGTCGCCGCCCAGCTCGAAGAAGCTGCTCTCGGCGCCCACCGAGGACAGTCCGAGGACCTCGGCGAACAGGGCGCACAGCCGCTCCTCGCGCTCGGTGCCCGGGGCGCGTCCGCCGGAGGCGGCGTCGAAGTCCGGTGCGGGCAGCGCCTTGCGGTCCAGCTTTCCGTTGGGCGTGACCGGCAGGGCCTCCAGCGGCACGATCGCCGCGGGGACCATGTAGTCGGGCAGCCGTCCGGCGAGGTGCGTGCGCAGCGCGGCAACCAGGCTGCCGACCTCGCGGTTGCCCACCGGGTCGTTGGTGTACGAGCCGATCGGGGCGCCGGGGCGGACCTTCGGGCACACCACGGGCGTCGCTTCGCCCGGGGCGCCGAACACCACGTCGACGGCGCCCTCACCGGCGTTGTCCGACCAGGTCACGGCCACCGGCCGGGCCAGCCGGTCGGCCAGCAGCCACAGTTCCTCGGGCTCCACCCCGGCCCGTTCCGGCCGGGTCCACGCCTCGATGACGGCGGACGGCTCCGCCTCGGCCTCCATGGCCCGCAGCGCGCCGAACTCGCCGGCGAGCCGGGCGTTGGGCACTCCGGTCACCCGCAGCGCGTCCGGGGACTCCAGCAGGGCGGCCAGGGTGTCCAGACCGTCCGCGAGGGTGTCCCACGCCGCTTCCCGGGGTTCGGGGGCGGGGTCCTCGGAGGACCCGCCGGTGCGCAGGATCGCGTCGTAGCGGTGCCGGGTCAGCTCGTTGCTCCAGGTGGAGCGCTTGACCGCGATGTCCGCGGACAGGCCGGGGACGGTGTCGGCCAGGGCGCTGAAGAAGGCCGGGTCGACCAGCAGCTCCTTCTCCATCACGACGCTCTGCTCGACGCCGCGGCGCAGCGCGGCCACTCCTTCCCCGGGCGTCCAGCGGTTCAGCATCACACCGGCCGCGAAGCCCCGCAGGGTGCGCAGGTTGCGCACGTCGCCGACGAAGACGCTGCCGCCCGGCGCCACCAGGTCGACGGCCTTGCGGACGACGTCCTCCAGGTAGTCGGCGTTGGGGAAGTACTGGGCGACCGAGTTGACGACCACCAGGTCGAAGAAGTCCCGGGGCAGCCCGTCCGTCTCGTGGGCGGCTCCGGTGCTCAGCTCCACCCGTCCGGCGAGGGCCTCCTCCCGGTCCACCTGGGCGCGCAGCGCCTCGATGGCCTGCGAGGAGAAGTCGGTGCCCCAGTACGTCTCGACGTGCGGGGCGACCTTGGACAGGATCAGGCCGTTGCCGACGCCGAGTTCGAGCACCCGGGACGGCTTCAGCGCGAGGATCCGCTCGACGGTGGCGGCCCGCCACTGCCACATCTGCTCCAGCTCGATGGGCGCGCCGTCGTAGCTGCTGAACCAGCCGGAGAAGTTCTCGCCGAACTCCCCGACCTCGGCCTCCTGGCGGTAGTGCGTGTCGTAGACCTCGCGCCACTCGTCGACCTGTTCCACGGCGTCGGCCGCGTCACGGGCGCCGTCGGCGCTCCCGGAGCGCTCGGCGGGGACGACGTAGCCGACGAGCTGGCGGTCGCCGGGCCGGTCCTCGCGGACGATCACCGCGGCCTGGGCCACGTCCGGGTGGCCGACCAGCAGGGACTCCACCTCGCCCGGCTCGATGCGGAAGCCGCGGACCTTGACCTGGTGGTCGGCGCGGCCGACGAACCGCAGTTCGCCGTCCTCGCCCCAGCGCACCAGGTCGCCGGTGCGGTACATCCGGCCGCCGGACGCGGAGAACGGGTCGGCGACGAAGCGTCCGCCGGTCAGCGCGGGGCGGCCCAGGTAGCCGCGGGCCAGGCCCGCGCCCGCCACGTAGAGCTCCCCGACCGCGCCGGGGGCGACCGGGGCGAGCCGGCCGTCCAGGACGTACACCCTGGCGTTGTCGATGGGGCGGCCGATGGGCGGTGCGCCGTCCCCGGCCGCGAGCGGCCGGCTCATGGTGGCGCACACCGTCGTCTCGGTGGGCCCGTAGGCGTTGATCATCCTGCGGTCGGGCGCCCACCGGGCGACCGATTCGCGGGAGACCGCGTCGCCCGCGACGACCAGGGTGGTGACCGTGGTCATGGCCTCGGGCGGCAGCACCGTCAGCGCGACGGGCGGCAGGGTCACGTGCGTGATCCGCTCCGTGTCCATCAGCTCGGCCAGCGGGGCGCCGGGCAGCATCCGGTCGCGCTCCGCGAGCACCAGCGCGGCGCCCGACAGCAGGGCCATGCACAGCTCGGAGAACGCGGCGTCGAAGCTGGGCGAGGCGAACTGCAGCACCCGGGCGTCCTCGCCGACCGCGAACCGGTCGATCTGCCCGAAGGCCAGGCTGGCCGGTCCCTCGTGGGACACCACGACGCCCTTGGGGCGGCCGGTGGAGCCCGAGGTGTAGATCACGTACGCCGGGTGGGCGCGCAGCAGCCCGCCCAGGCGCTCGGCGTCGGTGAGGTCGCCGTCGGCGCGCGCGGCCGTCTCCTCGCCGGTCCCCGGCGCGTCGAGCAGCAGCACGGGCGTGTCGTGGCCGGGCAGCGCGGCGGCGGTCGCCTCGTGACCGATCAGCAGCGTGGGCCGGGCGTCGGCCAGCATGTACGCGATCCGGTCGGCCGGGTAGTCCGGGTCGACCGGCAGGTAGGCGCCGCCCGCCTTCAGCACGGCGAGGACGGCGACCACCTGGTCGATGCCGCGGGGCAGCGCCAGCGCCACGATCCGCTCCGGTCCGACGCCCCGGTCCACCAGGACCCGGGCCAGTCGGTTGGCCCGCGCGTTGAGCTCGGCGTACGTCAGGGTGCGGCCCTCGTGCACCAGCGCGGTGCGGCCGGGGGCACGGGACACCTGGGCCTCGAAGAGGGCGGGCACCGGCAGCGCCGGGACCTCCCGGCCGGTGTCGTTCCACTCGACCAGGACCCGGTGCCGCTCCTCGGGGGCCAGCAGGTCGAGGGCGCCGATCGGCAGCTCCGGGTCGGCGGCGGCCGCCGTCAGCAGCCGCTCCAGCCGCTCGGCCAGGCCGCGTACGGTGCCGGCGTCGAACAGGTCGGTGCTGTACTCGGCGACCCCGAACAGGCCGGCCGCCCGGCCCTCGGCGTCGTGCTTCTCGACCAGGTTGAACAGCAGGTCGAACCGGGACACCTTGACGCCCAGCGGTTCGGCCCGGGTGTCCAGGCCGGTCAGGTCGCGCGGTTCGGGCGTGGCGTTCTGCAGCCCGAGCGCGATCTGGAACAGCGGGTGCCGGCCCGCCACCCGCTCCGGGTTCAGCTTCTCGACGAGCAGCTCGAAGGGCAGGTCCTGGTGGGCGAAGGCGGCCAGGTCGGTGCGCCGGACCCGGTCGATCAGCTCCGCGAAGCCGGGGTCGCCCGAGGTGTCGGTGCGCAGCACCAGGGTGTTGACGAAGAAGCCGACCAGGTCGTCGAGGGCCTCGTCGTCGCGTCCGGCGACCGCGCAGCCGATCGGCAGGTCGGTGCCGGCGCCGAGCCGGGTGAGCAGGGCCGCGAGTCCGGCCTGGAGCACCATGTAGAGGCTGGCCTGGTGGGTGCGGGCCAGTTCCGCGAGCCGGGTGTGCAGCTCGGGGCCCAGCTCGAAGGTGATCTCGTCGCCGCGGAACTCGGTACGGGCCGGGCGGGGCCGGTCCGTGGGCAGGTCCAGTTCCTCGGGCAGTCCTTCCACCGCCCGGGTCCAGAAGTCCAGCTGACGGGAGATCACGCTGTCCGGGTCCTCGTCGGAGCCGAGCACCCGGTGCTGCCACAGCGTGTAGTCCACGTACTGGAGCGGCAGGTCCGCCCAGCCGGGGGCCTCGCCCGCGCTCCGGGCCGCGTACGCCGCGGCCAGGTCGCCGGCGAGCGGGGCCAGCGACCAGCGGTCACCGGCGATGTGGTGCACCAGCAGCAGCACCACGTGCTCCTCGGGCGCGAGCGCGAACAGCGTGGCGCGCAGCGGCGGTTCGGCCGCCAGGTCGAAGCCCTCGGCCGCCGCGGCGGCCAGCTCCTGGGGCAGGCTCTCCTCGGTGGTCACGACGACGGGCATCGCCGGCGCGGCCTCGTCGACGGGCAGGACGTGCTGGCAGGGCACCCCGTCCACCTCGGGGAAGGTGGTGCGCAGGCTCTGGTGCCGTTCGACCACGTCGGCCAGGGCCGTGCGCAGCGCGGACGCGTCCAGGGCGCCGCGCAGCCGCACCGCGAAGGGCATGTTGTACGTGCTGCTCTGCTCGTCGAAGCGGTTGATGAACCAGAGCCGCCGCTGGGCGAAGGAGAGCGGGATGCGCTCGGGCCGGTCGGGCACGACGGCCGGGGCGCGGCGGGCGGCGGCGGCCTCGTCCAGGTGGACGGTCAGCCCGGCCACCGTGGGCGCCTCGAACAGGGCCCGGACGGGCAGTTCGACGCCGAAGGCCGACCGGATGCGGCTGACCAGCCGGGTGGCGAGGAGCGAGTGCCCGCCCAGGTCGAAGAAGCTGTCGTCGATGCCCACCCGGGGTGCCCCGAGGATCTCGGCGAACAGTCCGCACAGGATCTCCTCGGCGGGCGTGCGCGGTGCGCGCCCCTCCTCGGCGGCCTGGAACTCCGGGTCCGGCAGGGCCGCCCGGTCCACCTTCCCGTTGGGGGTCAGCGGCAGTTCGTCCAGGACCATGAGGGCGGCCGGGACCATGTGGTCGGGCAGCGCGTCGGCCGCGTGTTCACGGACGGCGGCCGGCTGGGGCGTCCGGTCGCCCGCGGGCACCAGGTACGCCACGAGGCGGGCCTGCGACGAGCCCTGGGCGTGGACGGTGACGACGGCGCGGGAGACGTCGGGGTGCGCGGCCAGTACGGCCTCGATCTCCCCCAGCTCGATGCGGAAACCACGGATCTTCACCTGGTGGTCGGTACGCCCCAGGTACTCCAGGTTCCCGTCACCCGCCCAACGCGCCAGGTCGCCCGTACGGTACATCCGCGCACCGGCCGCACCGAACGGATCGGCCACGAACCGCTCCGCCGACAGACCCGGACGGTTCAGATAACCACGCGCCACACCCGCACCCGCGAGATAGAGCTCTCCCGCCACACCCGGAGCCACCGGCCGCAACCGCGCGTCCAGCACATACGCACGCGTGTTGCGCACGGGGGTGCCGATGGCGGGGGCGCCGGGCCGGTCGGTGAGCGCGAGGGCGGTGGACCACACGGTCGTCTCGGTGGGCCCGTAGAGGTTGGTCACCTCCACGGCGAGCTCCCGCATCCCGGCCGCGAGGCCGGGCGGCAGCGCCTCGCCGCCGACGAGCATGCGCAGTCCGCGCATCCGCTCGGGGTGGGCGGTGACCAGTTCCTGCCACAGCGACGGGGTGGCCTGCATCAGGGTGGTGCCGGTGCGGACGGCGAGCGCGGACAGGGCGTCCGGGTCGCGCACCGTCCCGCGGTCCGCCAGGACCACGCCCGCGCCGCCGAGCAGCGGGGCGTGGATCTCCAGGGTGTGGATGTCGAAGGCGACCGTGGTCACGGCGAGGAGCCGGTCCGCCGCCCCGACCGGGAAGCGGTCCGTCATCGCGGTGAGGAAGTTGACCAGGGCGGAGTGCGGGATCACGACGCCCTTGGGGCGGCCGGTGGAGCCCGAGGTGTAGATGACGTACGCCGGGTGGGCGGGCGTCAGCGGCACCGGGCGGTCCCGGTCGGTCGGGTCGGTGTCGGGCAGCGTCTCCCCGGCGCCGTACGAGTCGTCGGCCGGGTCGAGGACCAGGCGCGGCACACCGCCGGTGGCGCTCTCCTCGGTGTCGGTGACGACGAGCACCGGGCGGGCGTCGTCGAGCATGTGCGCGATCCGGTCGGCCGGGTAGTCCGGGTCGACCGGCAGGTAGCCGGCGCCGGTCTTGAGCACGGCCAGCATCGCGACGATCAGCTGCTGCGAGCGCGGCAGGGCCAGGGCGACGAACCGCTCCGGTCCGGCACCGGCCGCGAGCAGCCGGTGCGCCAGGCGGTTGGCGCGGGTGTTGAGCTGCGCGTAGGTCAGCTCCGCGCAGGCGTCCGGCCCGTCCTCGGTGAGCAGGGCGACGGCGTCCGGGGTGCGGGCCGCCCGCGCCTCGAAGAGTTCGGGCAGGGTCGCCCCGGACAGTTCGGCGGCGGTGTCGTTCCACTCCTCCAGCACGCGGTGGCGCTCCCGCGCCCCGAGCACGTCGATGTCGCCGATGCGGGCCGCGGGGTCGGCCGCGCCGGCCTCCAGGACGCGGACGAACTGCTCGACGACGCGTTCCGCCGTGGCCTGGTCGAACAGGTCGGCGCTGTAGTCGAGCGCACCGGTCAGCCCGTCCGGCGTCCCGTCGGCGGTGAACCGCTCGGAGAGGTCCAGCAGCAGGTCGAAGCGGACCGCGCCGCCGCCGATGTCCTCGGGCCGGACGTCGAGTCCGGGCAGCCCGAGGCGGGCGGTCTCGTTGTTCTGGAGGGTGATCATCACCTGGAACAACGGGTGGCGGGAGAGCGAACGGGCCGGGTTGAGCACCTCGACCAGCCGCTCGAACGGCACGTCCTGGTGGGCGTACGCCGCCAGGTCGGTCTCCCGGACCCGGTCCAGGAGTTCACCGAAGGCCGGGTTGCCGGAGGTGTCGGTGCGCAGCACCAGGGTGTTGATGAAGCAGCCGACCAGGTCGTCGAGCGCCTCGTCGGTGCGGCCCGCGACGGCGGTGCCGACCGGGATGTCGGTGCCCGCGCCGAGCCGGGTCAGCAGGGCCGCGAGGCCCGCCTGCACCACCATGAACAGGCTGGTGGAGCGCTGCTGGGCCAGCCGGGCCAGGCGCCGGTGCAGCTCCGCGTCGATCCGCAGCGGGGCGCGCCCGCCCCGGAAGGTCGCGACGGCGGGCCGGCGGCGGTCGGTCGGAAGTTCCAACTGGTCGGGAAGCCCGGCCAGTTCGGTCTTCCAGTGGGCGAGCTGGCGGGCCATCTCGCTGTCCGCGTGGTCCTCGTCGCCGAGCACCTCGCGCTGCCACAGGGTGTAGTCGGCGTACTGGACCGGCAGCGGCTCCCACGCGGGGGCGTCGCCGTCCAGGCGGGCCGCGTACGCCTGCGACAGGTCCCGGCCCAGCGGGGCGAGCGACCAGCCGTCACCGGCGATGTGGTGCAGTCCGAGCAGCAGGACGCGGGTGTCCTCGCCGAGCTCGAACAGGGTGGCGCGCAGCGGCGGTTCGGATGCCAGGTCGAAGCCGCGTCCGGCCTCGGCGGCCAGGGCCGCGGGCAGGTCGGCGGCGTCGGGGCGGACGGTGTCCAGCTCCGGGCGCCACTGCTCCAGCACCTGCTGGCGGGGTTCGCCGTCGATCTCGGGGAAGACGGTCCGCAGGCTCTCGTGGCGTGCCACGACGTCGGCGAGCGCCGCCCGCAGGGCGGTGGTGTCCAGGGTGCCGGTCAGCCGCACGGCCAGCGCGAGGTTGTACCGGGCGTCCTGCGGGTCCATCCGGTTGATGAACCAGAGCCGTCGCTGGGCCGGGGAGAGCGGCAGCAGCGCGGGGCGTTCCATGGGCCGCAGGGCCCGGCGGGCGGTGTCCGCCCCGCCGATGCGGGCGGCCAGCTGCTCCACGACGGGAGCCTCGAACAGGGCGCGCACCGGGAGTTCGACGCGGAACTCCGTGCGGATGCGGCTGACCAGCTTGGTGGCGAGCAGCGAGTGGCCGCCCAGCTCGAAGAAGCCGTCCTCGGCACCCACCGTGTCCACGCCCAGGATCTCGGCGTACAGGGCGCACAGCCGCTCCTCCTCGGGGGTGGCCGGGGCCCGGCCGCCGCCCACCTCGGGGTCGGGCAGCGCGCGCCGGTCGAGCTTGCCGTTGGGGGTCAGCGGCAGTTCGTCCAGGGTCACGAACGCGGCCGGGACCATGTGGTCGGGCAGCGCGTCGGCCGCGGCCCGGCGCAGGGCGGCGGTGTCCGTCCCGGCGCCGTCGGCGGGGACCGTGTAGGCCACCAGCCGGGTGCGGCCGGGGCCGTCCTGGCGGGCCAGGACGACGGCGCGGGAGACGTCGGGGTGCGCGGCCAGTACGGCCTCGATCTCCCCCGGCTCGATGCGGAAACCACGGATCTTCACCTGGTGGTCGGTACGCCCCAGGTACTCCAGGTTCCCGTCACCCGCCCAACGCGCCAGGTCGCCCGTACGGTACATCCGCGCACCGGCCGCACCGAACGGATCGGCCACGAACCGCTCCGCCGACAGACCCGGACGGTTCAGATAACCACGCGCCACACCCGCACCCGCGAGATAGAGCTCTCCCGCCACACCCGGAGCCACCGGCCGCAACCGCGCGTCCAGCACATACGCACGCGTGTTGTGGACCGGCCGTCCGATGGACGCGGTGGCGGGCCACTCGTCGGTGTCGGCGGGCAGGGTGCAGCCGGTCACCACGTGGGTCTCGGTGGGCCCGTAGTGGTTGTGCAGCCGCCAGTTGCCGCGCCGGTGCGCGGCCCGGAGCCGGTCGCCGAGCACCAGGGCCTCGCCGGCCTGCGACACATGGGTGAGCGCGGGCAGTTCGCCGTCCGGTCCGAGGGCGTCGAAGAGCGCGTCGATGACCAGGTTGGGCGCGTACAGCTCCTGCACCCGGTGCCGGCCGAGCCAGTCGGCGAAACCGGCCGGGTCGCGGCGCACGGCGTCGTCCGGGACGACCAGGCACTTGCCGTGCAGCAGCGTGGAGAGGATCTCCTGCGCCGACACGTCGAAGCTGAGGGCGGTGAACTGCGCCGTCCTGGTGCCCTCGCCGCCCGGTACCGCCCCGGCGTGCCAGGCCATCAGGTTGACCATGGCCGAGCCGGGCATGACGACGCCCTTGGGACGGCCGGTGGAGCCGGAGGTGTAGATGACGTACGCGGGGTGCTCCGGCCGCAGCGGGCGGGTCCGCTCGTCGTCGGTCAGGTCGTTCCCGTCGTACGCGTCGAGCCCGTACAGCTCGTCGAGCAGCACCCGGGTGGTGGCCGACGCGCACTCGTCCGGCAGCCGGCCGGCCGTCGCGGACGTGGTCAGCAGCAGCGCGGGCGCCGCGTCGGTGACCATGTGGGCCAGTCGTTCGGCGGGGTAGTCCGGGTCGAGCGGCAGGTAGGCGGCACCGGCCTTGAGGACCGCGAGGAGCGCGACGATCTGGTCCGTCGAGCGCGGTACGGCGAGGGCGACCAGGCTCTCCGGTCCGACCTGCCGTCCGGCCAGCAGCCGGGCCAGCCGGTTGGCGCGGGTGTTGAGCTCGCGGTAGTCCAGCTCGCCGTCCTCGGCGAGCACCGCGGTGGCGTCCGGGGTGCGGGCCGCCTGCGCCTCGAAGAGCGCGGGCAGGGTGACCGGCGCGAGCGGGCGCGCCGTGTCGTTCCACCCCTCCAGCACCTGGTGGCGCTCCTCGGGGGTGAGGATCTCGATCCTGCCGATGGACCGGTCCGGGTCGCCGGCCGCCCCTTCCAGCAGGCGGATCAGCCGGGCCAGCAGGGTGTCGACCGTCGACCGGTCGTACAGGTCCGTGCTGAACTCGACGGTGCCCTCCAGGCCGCCCACCCGGCCGTCCGCCGCCCGCTCCTCCGCGAACGCGAAGAACAGGTCGAACTTGGCGACGCCGGTGCCGACCTCCACCGGGCGTGCGGTGAGGGCGGGCAGCCGGAGTTCGGCCGTCTCGTTGTTCTGGAGGGTGACCATCACCTGGAACAGCGGGTGGCGGGAGAGCGAACGGGCCGGGTTGAGCACCTCGACCAGCCGCTCGAACGGCACGTCCTGGTGGGCGTACGCCGCCAGGTCGGTCTCCCGGACCTGCTCCAGGAGCTTGCGGAAGGTGGGGTCGCCGGAGGTGTCGGTGCGCAGCACCAGGGTGTTGACGAAGAAGCCGACCAGTTCCGCGGTGGCGTCGTCGGACCGGCCGACGACGGGGCTGCCCAGCGGGATGTCGGTGCCCGCGCCGAGCCGGGTCAGCAGGGCCGCGACGGCGGACTGGAGCACCATGAACAGGCTGACGTTGGCCTCGCGGGCCAGCTCGGTGAGCTGCTGGTGCAGCTCCGGGCCGAGCCGGAACGACAGGGTGTCCCCGCCGAGTCCGGCCACGGCGGGCCGCGGCCGGTCGGTGGGCAGTTCCAGCTGGTCCGGGAGGTCGGCCAGGGTGGTGCGCCAGAAGTCCAGCTGGCCGGAGATCAGGCTCTCCGGGTCGCCCTCGTCGCCCAGGAGTTCCTGCTGCCACAGGGTGTAGTCGGCGTACTGCACCGGCAGCGGCTGCCACTGCGGGGCCTCGCCGTCCAGGCGGGCCCGGTACGCCTGCGACAGGTCCCGGCCCAGCGGGGCGAGCGACCAGCCGTCGGTGGCGATGTGGTGGAACAGCAGCAGCAGGACGTGCGCGTCGGGTCCGGTGCGGAACAGGGTGGCGCGCAGCGGGGCCGCGGCCGCCAGGTCGAAGCCGCGGGCCGCCTCGGCGGTCATCGCGGCCGTGAGCCCGTCCTCGGTGACGTCCACGACCGGCAGCGCGGGCCGGGCAGCGGCCGCGGCCGCGTCGAGGACCTGCTGGTACGGGGTGCCGTCCTCGGCCGGGAAGAGGGTGCGCAGCGTCTCGTGGCGTTCGACGACGTCGCCGAGCGCGGCGTGCAGGGCCTCGGTGTCCAGTTCGCCGGTGAGCCGTACGGCGAGCGGCACGGTGTACGCGCCGCCGGGGCCGTCGACCTCGTTGATGAACCAGAGCCGCCGCTGGGCCAGGGACAGGGGTATCCGCTCGGGGCGGGTCTGCGGGACGAGCGGCGGGCGGGCGGTCTCGGCGCCGTCCAGCCGGGCGGCGAGCCCGGCCACGGTCGGGGTCTCGAACAGGGCGCGCATGGGCAGTTCGGCGCCCATGACCGAGCGGATCCGGCCGACCAGCCGGGTCACCAGCAGCGAGTGGCCGCCGAGGTCGAAGAAGCTCTCGTCGATGCCGACCCGCGGGACGCCGAGCACCTCGGCGAACAGCCCGCACATCAGCTCCTCGCGGGGCCCGCGCGGGGCCCGGCCGCCGGTGCCGGCGCCCAGCTCGGGGGCGGGCAGCGCGGCCCGGTCCAGCTTGCCGTTGGGAGTGCGCGGGAAGTCGTCCACGACGACGAAGGCCGCGGGGACCATGTAGTCGGGCAGCGACCGGGCGGCGTGGGCGCGCAGGTCCTCGGCGCGGGGGGCGGGGCGCCCCTCGGCGGGGACCGGGTAGGCGACGATCCGCCGGTCCCCGGGCCGGTCCTCGCGCACCACGGCCAGGGTGCGGGCCACGTCGGGATGGGCGGTGAGGACGGTCTCGATCTCGCCCAGTTCGATGCGGTAGCCGCGCACCTTGACCTGGTCGTCGACGCGGGCGACGAAGCGCAGTTCGCCGTCGGTGCCCCAGCGGGCCAGGTCGCCGGTGCGGTACATGCGCGAGCCGTCGGCGGCGAACGGGTCGGCGACGAAGCGGCTCGCGGTGAGTCCGGGCCGGTTCAGGTAGCCCCGGGTCACATGGGTGCCGCTGATGTACACCTCGCCGGGGACGTCCGGGCCCACCGGGCGCAGGGCGCTGTCCAGGACGAGGATGCCGGTGTTCCAGGAGGGCCGGCCGATGGGGACGGCGGCCTCCGGGAGGTCGTCGTCGGGGCCGACCCGGAACTCGGTGCAGCCGACGGTCGTCTCGGTCGGGCCGTACTCGTTGACGATCGTGATGCCGGGCCGGGCCTCGCGCCACAGCCGTACGGCGTCCGCGGTCAGCAGCTCGCCACCGACGACGAGCTGCTCGGTCGGCGAGAACTCCTCGGGCAGTTCGGTGAGGATCGGGATGTGGCTGGGCGTGCCCTTGACCAGGGCCGGGCGCCGGGTGGGCGGCCCGTCGGGGGCGCCCTCGCGCAGCTCGACCAGGTGGGCGCAGCCGCCCGTGGTCAGGGGGACGAAGAGGCCGGTCACCGTCAGGTCGAAGGAGATCGGCGAGTGGACCAGCCAGCGGCCGTCGCCCGCGTCGTAGTGCTCCCGCGCCCAGGCCAGGTAGGCGCTGAGGGAGGCGTGGTCGACGACGACGCCCTTGGGGCGGCCGGTGGAGCCGGAGGTGTAGATGACGTACACCGCGTGGTCGGTGCGCAGCGGGCAGGGGCGGTCGGCGTCGGTGGGCGCGACGGGCGCGGCGGCCTCCCGGGCGGCCGTGGTCGCGGGATCGTCGAGGACCAGGACGGGCAGCTCCCCGGCGGGCAGCCGGCCGGCGGTCGCCGAGGTGGCGAGCAGCAGCGTCGGCGCGGCGTCGCCGAGCACGAACTCCAGGCGCTCCGCGGGCTGTTCGACATCGATCGGGAGGTAGGCGGCGCCGGTCTTGACGACGGCGAGGACGGCGGCGGCCAGGTCCACCGAGCGTTCCACGGCCACGGCGACCAGCTGCTCGGGGCCGGCGCCGCGTTCGATCAGCAGCCGGGCCAGGCGGTTGACCCGGTCGTCGAGCTCGGCGAAGGTCAGCTCGGTGTCCTCGAACGCCACGGCGGGCGCGTCGGGCGTGCGCGCGACCTGGGCCTCGAAGAGGTCGGGCAGCGTCGCGGCCGGCACCTCGCGGCGCGGGCCCGTGCTGCGGGCCAGTACGGCCCGGTGCTCGTCGTCGGTCAGCAGGGCCAGTCGGCCGACCGGGCGGCCGGCGTCGTCCGCGACCTGCTCGAAGAGCTGCCGCATCCGGGCGCCCAGGCGGGCCACGAGCCCCTCGTCGAAGACGTCGGGCCGGTAGTCGAGCTTGAGCAGGATGCGGGCGCCGGGCGCCACGGTCAGGCCGAGCGGGTAGTGGTTGGCGTCCCGGCCCTCGACGTCGCGGATGCGCAGCCCGCCGATGGGCGCGTTCACCGCGTCCGGGTCGACCGGGTAGTTCTCGAAGACGACGGAGGTGTCGAAGAGCGTTCCGGCGCCGGTCAGCGCCTGGATCTCGGCCAGTCCCAGGTGCTGGTGGGGCATGAGCGAGACCTGTTCGTCCTGCACCCGGCAGAGCAGTGCGGACAGCGGCTCGGCCGGGTCGATGCGCAGCCGCAGGGGCAGCGTGTTGAGGAGCAGGCCGACCATGCTGCGGACGCCGTCGAGGTCCGGCGGGCGCACCGAGACGGTGGTGCCGGTGATGACGTCGTCGCGGCCGGTGATCGTGGAGAGCAGCAGCCCCCACACGGTCTGCACGACGGTGTTCAGGGTGACGTCGTGCTGCCGGGCGACGGCGTTGAGCCGGGCGGTCAGCCCCTCGTCCAGCTCGAAGAGGAAGCGGTCGGGACGGGCCGGGGCGGCCGCCGCGTCCGCGGGCGCGACCAGGGTCGGTTCGTCGACCCCGGCCAGCGCGTGGCGCCAGGCGTCCTCGGCGGCGCCCCGGTCCTGGGCCGCGAGCCAGCCGAGGTAGTCGCGGTACGGGGTGACGCGCGGCAGGGCGCTGTCGTCGCCGCGGCTGAGGTAGAGCGCGAACAGCTCCGAGAACAGCAGCGGGGTGGACCAGCCGTCGAGCAGGATGTGGTGGTTGCTCACCACGAACCGGTAGCGGTCGTCGCCGAGCCTGATCAGCAGGAAGCGGATCAGCGGGGCCTTGCCGAGGTCGAACTTCCGGGACCGGTCGAGCTCCAGGATGCGGGCGAGTTCGCCCTCCCGGTCCTCGTCCGTGCGCTCGCGCAGGTCGAACTCGTACCAGGGCAGCCTGATCTTGCGCCGGATGACCTGCACCGGCCGGTCGAGGCCCTCGTAGCGGAACGCGGCACGCAGGTTGGCGTGGCGGCGCAGGAGCGTCTCGGCTGCGGCGCGCAGGGCCGCCGCGTCGACCTCGCCCTCGATGTCGAGGACGATCTGGACGGTGTAGACGTCGGGGGCCCGGTGGTCGTAGAGAGCGTGGAAGAGCAGCCCCTCCTGGAGAGGTGAGAGCGGCAGGATGTCCTCGATCCGAGCGTTCACCGTGCGTCCCCCCAGAATGAGTCCATGTCGTCCTCTTCATCCTCTTCGTCGTCCTCGTCGTCCGCGGCGAGGACTTGATCGATCTGACTCTGCGTCAGTGATGTCAGTGCGACGTCCGACGGGGTCCACCCGCCGGCGTCGGGGTTCTCCGCGTGCGTGGCGATGGCCTCCAGGGCCCGGAGCCAGGTCTCGGCGAGATCCCGGACCTCGGCCTCGGACAGCAGTCCGTCCGGCCAGGACAGGGTCGCCGAGAGCAGGGTTCCCGCATCGCTCTCGTGGGCAGCGGCGTTGATCTCCAGGGCGTGCGGCAGCCGCGCGCCCGGTTCGGCGTGTCCGGGCAGCGCACCGGTCTCCGGTGCCGCCGTCCACTGGCCGGCCGGGGCCGATGCCCCGAACCTGCCCAGGTAGTTGAATCCGATCTGCGGGGCCGGCCGGCCGCTCAGCTCGACGGCCGTCTCCGCGTTGAGGCGGCGCAGCAGCCCGTAGCCGATGCCGTGGTCGGGCACCGCCCGCAGCTGTTCCTTGATCCGCTTGAGCGCGCGTCCGGCGGCCTCGCCGGCGGCCATCGCCTCGGCCACGTCCACCGGGCCCGGGTCCAGCCGCACCGGGTGGCTGCTGGTGAACCAGCCGACGGTGCGGGACAGGTCCACGCCCTCGACGATGTCCTCCCGGCCGTGGCTCTCCAGGTCCAGCAGCACACCGGTGTCCCGGCCGCGGCCGGTGCGGCGGCGCCAGTCGGCCAGGGCCAGGGCCAGCCCGGTGAGCAGGACGTCGTTCACCCCGGCGTGGAAGGCCGCGGGGACCGTCGTCAGCAGGGCCTCGGCCCGTCCGGCGGGCAGTTCGACCGTCACCGAGCGCAGCGCGCCCACGGTGTCCCGCTCCGGGTCCATCGGACGGCTGCCCAGCTCCGGGTCGGGGCCGGTCAGCATCTGCTGCCAGAAGGGGAGTTCGGCCCGGCGCAGCGGCTCGTGGGCGAGCCGGGCCAGGTGCTGCGTCCAGCGCCGGAAGGAGGTGCCCTCCGGTGCCAGGGCGGCCGGTTCGCCCGCCCCCGCGGCCCGCCACGCCTCGACCAGGTCGGGGACCAGGATGCGCCAGGACACGCCGTCCACCGCGAGGTGGTGCAGGACCAGCAGCAGTCGGCCGGACTCCTGCGGGCCGGCGTCGAACCAGACCGCCTGCGCCATGACGCCCGCCTCGGGGTCGAGCCGGTCGCGGGCCGCCTCGCCCTCCGTGCGGATCAGTGCGGCCAGCCGGTCGCCGTCCGTGCCGGCCGCGTCGACGCGGCGCACCAGCCGGGCGGCGTCGACCGCGCCGGGGGCGGCCACCTCCAGCCGCCAGCTCTCGCCCCGTTCGAGCCGCAGGCGCAGCGCGCCGTGGTGGTCGAGCAGGGTCCGCAGGGCGGTGACGAGCCGCTGCTCGCCGAGCTCCGCCGGGACGGTGAGCAGGGTCGCCTGGTTGACGCCGTCGCTCGGGCCGCCGCGTTCGCGCAGTTCGTCGACGATGGGCAGGGTCACCACCTCGCCGACGGCCACGTCCTGCGGGTCCTTCGTCCCCTCGCCGCCGCGCTCCTCGGCCGCCGCGGCGAGGGCCGCGACGGTCTTGTGCCGGAACACGTCCCGGGGGCTGAAGACCAGGCCGCGGGCGCGGGCCCGGCTGACCAGTTCGATGGAGACGATGCTGTCGCCGCCCAGGTCGAAGAAGCTGCTGTCCACGCCGACCTCGTCCAGGCCGAGCACCTCGGCGAAGAGTCCGGCCAGCAGTTCCTCGCGCCGGGTGTGCGGGATCCGTCCGGCGCCGCCGGAGAGGTCCGGGGCCGGCAGGGCGCGCCGGTCCACCTTTCCGCTCGGGGTGAGCGGGAAGGCGTCCAGCACCACCACGGCGACCGGCACCATGTAGTCGGGCAGGTCGGCCGCGAGCCGGTCCCGCAGCTCGTCGGGGTCGGGGCGGGCGTCGGGCGCGGGCACCGTGTAGGCGACCAGCTGGCGCACCCCGGGCCGGTCCTCGCGCACGACGACGGCCGCCTGGGCGACGCCCGGCTGTCCGGACAGCGCCGACTCGATCTCGCCGAGTTCGATGCGGAAGCCGCGGATCTTCACCTGGTCGTCGGTGCGGCCGAGGTACTCCAGCACGCCGTCGCGCCAGCGCACCAGGTCCCCGGTGCGGTACATCCGGGTGCCGGGCGGGCCGTAGGGGTCCGCCACGAACCGGCCGGCCGTCAGCGCGGCGTCGGCCACGTAGCCGCGGGCCAGCGCGGGCCCGGACAGGTGGAGTTCGCCGGGCACGCCGGGCAGGACCGGCCGCAGCCGCTCGTCGAGCACCCGGGCGGTGGTGCCGGGCACCGGGCGGCCGATGACCGGGCGGCCCGGACCGATCCGTACGACGACGGAGTCGACCGTGCACTCGGTGGGGCCGTACAGGTTGAACGCGGCCAGGCCGGGGGTCTCGGCGAGCCGGCGCCACAGCGGCTCCGGCACCGCCTCGGCGCCCAGGGCCAGCGCCCGCAGCCGGTGCGTGCCGTCCAGCAGACCGCGGGCCACGAGCTGCGCCGCGTACGACGGCGTGGTGCTCAGGGCGTCCACGCGCCGTTCGGCCAGGTAGCCCAGCAGCGCGTCCGGGTCGGTGCGGAGCTCGTCGTCCAGGACGTGCAGCTCGTGCCCGTCGAGCAGCCACAGCAGCTGGTCGACGGAGGCGTCGAAGGAGAACGAGGCGAAGTGCGCGGCGCGCAGCCGGGCCCCGTCCGCCGCCGGTGCGTACACCCGCTCGCGCATGGCGCGGAACAGTCCGGCCATGGAGCCGTGGCTCACCAGGACGCCCTTGGGGCGGCCGGTGGAGCCGGAGGTGTGGATCACGTAGGCGGGCGCGCCCGGGACCTGCGCCGTGTGCGGCGCGTGGTCGGGGGCGGTGGCCGTCGCCGCGGCCAGTTCGTCCGGTCCGAGGAGCGCGCTGCCGGCCGTGTCCACGCCGGGCAGGCCGTCGGCGCCGGTGAGCACCAGGGCCGGGCGGGTGCGGCCGAGCATGTACGTCAGCCGGCCGGCCGGGTACGAGGGGTCGAGCGGCACGTAGCCGCCGCCCGCCTTGAGCACCGCGAGGATCGCCGTCACCAGCGCCGCGGACCGGGGCATGGCCAGCCCCACCAGGGACTCGGCGCCGATTCCACGCGCGGTCAGCACATGGGCCAGCCGGTTGGCGCGGGCGTCGAGCTCGGCGAAGGTGAGGGTGTCGTCCGCCGCGACGACGGCCGTGGCGCCGGGGGTCCTGGCGGCCTGCTCCGCGAACAGCTCCGCGGGGGTCGGGGCCCCGGTGGTTCCGCCGCGCCCCCGGCCCCAGTCGTCCAGCACCCGTTCGAGTTCGCCGGGCACGGCGACCGCGAGGTCGCCGATGGGCCGGTCGGGGCCGGCCACGGCGGCGGCCAGCAGCCGGACCAGGCGGTCCGCGATCATCTCGGCCGTCGCCGGGTCGAACAGGTCGACGGCGTACTCGATCATGCCGCCGATGCCGTCCGGTTCCCCGTCGGCGGTCTGCCGCTCCTCCAGGTTGAACGAGAGGTCGAACTTGGCGGCGTCCAGGCCGATCTGGAGCGTGGTGACGTCCAGTCCGGGCAGCGTCAGCTCGGTCGACTCCGCGTTCTGGAACGACAGCATCACCTGGAACAGCGGGTGCCGGGCCAGCGAACGCGTCGGGTTGAGGACCTCGACCAGCCGCTCGAACGGCACGTCCTGGTGGGCGTACGCCGCCAGGTCGGTCTCCCGGACCCGGTCCAGGAGCTCGGTGAAGCCCGGGTCGCCGGAGGTGTCGGTGCGCAGCACCAGGGTGTTCACGAAGAAGCCGACCAGTTCGTCGAGCGCCTCGTCGGTGCGGCCCGCGATCAGCGAGCCGACCGGGATGTCGGTGCCCGCGCCGAGCCGGGTCAGCAGGGCGGCGACACCGGCCTGCATGACCATGAAGAGGCTGACGTTGGACTCCTTGGCCAGTTCGGCCAGGTCCCGGTGGAGCGCGGCGGGGATGCGCACGGCGGCGCTCTCGCCGCGACGGCTCGGCAGCTGCGGGCGCGGCCGGTCGACGGGCAGCGTGATCTCGTCCGGCAGCTCGGCCAGCGCCTCGTGCCAGTAGGAGAGCTGGCGGGCCAGCGAGCTGTCGGGCTCGGTCTCGTCGCCGAGCACCTCGCGCTGCCACAGGGTGTAGTCCGCGTACTGGACCGGCAGCGGCTCCCACTCGGGGGCGTCGCCCGCCGCACGGGCGGTGTACGCGGCCGACAGGTCCCGGGCCAGCGGGGCCAGCGACCAGCCGTCGGCCGCGATGTGGTGCAGCACGACCAGCAGGACGTGGTCCCGCTCGCCCAGCCGGAACACCTGGGCGCGCAGGGGAAGTTCGCGGCCCAGGTCGAAGCCGGCGTTGGCGGCCGAGGCCAGTTCGCCGGACAGCTCCTGCTCCTCGACGGTCCGGACGGGCAGTTCCGGCACCAGCGGCGGCAGGATCTGCTGCCGCGGCTGGCCCTGCTCGTCGGGGAAGAGGGTGCGCAGCGCCTCGTGGCGGGCCACGACGTCGCCGAGGGCCAGCCGCAGCGCCTGCACGTCGAAGTCGCCGGAGAGCCGGACCGCCATCGGCACGTTGTACGCGGCCGAGTTCTCCTCGAACCGGTTGAGGAACCAGAGCCGGCGCTGGGCGGAGGAGAGCGGAACGGTCTCCGGCCGGGGCACGGGCACCAGGGCGGTGCGGGCGCGGGCGGCCTCGTCCAGCACCCGGTCCAGCGCGGCCACCGTC
>NZ_JBIAQQ010000044.1:0-43639 GCF_042889165.1 Streptomyces sp. NPDC002669
AAGCTCACCACGCTCCGCCCGGAGCAGGCCGCGTACATCGGTGTCGAGGTCGAGGGCCCCTACAAGCCCGACCACTACCGCTACTGACCCCACCCACCGACCACCGGACACGGACACACGGACACGGGCACGGCCACCGCTTTACGGAGCGGTGGCCGTGCCCGTCGGTGGATGGGTCAGCAGCCCGCGGTGAGGTTCCCGCAGTACACCCAGCCCGTGTTGCCGTTGTCGTTCCTGACGTAGTACCACTTGTTGCCCACGCTGTTGTACGCGTAGTGCGACCACCAGACGGGCATCTCCGGGAAGATGACGCCCGTCGACGCGCAGGAGGCGCGGTAGCACTCCCGGATTTCGGCGTGCCGGACGGCATTCGTGGGCGTCCACGTGGCGGCCTGGGCGCTGGTCGAGACGGACATGGCGACAACGGCGGCGCCGAAAGCGCTCAGGACGGCGGTGCGCTTGCGCATGGCGAGAGTCTCCTTCTGCACGGACGGTACGGAACCACCCGGAACACACCGGGGCGGCGGTTGCACGGGTGGGGCCGGTTGGCTGCTCCCACTCTGGGCGCCACCGTCCGGAGCGACCAGGGATTCGGCCTGTCCCGGACATGTCCCGGCCGCTGTCCCACCACCGGATGGGACTGTCGGAGACGGGTCGGCGGACGGATCAGAAGACGTGTTTGAAGGTGCTCCAGCCGTGTCCGATCTGCGCGGGGCTGCTGAGGCCGGTGCCGTTGTGCGGGTAGTACAGCAGGTTCCCCGAGGAGTTGACGCCCAGCACGTCGGCCCTGCCGTCGCCGCTGAAGTCGGAGGCGAAGACGTGCTTGAACGTGCCCCAGCCGTTTCCGATCTTCACCGGGCTGCTGAGGCCGGTGCCGTTGTGGGCGTAGTACAGCAGGTTTCCCGAACCGTCGACACCGAGCACGTCGGCCCTGCCGTCGCCGCTCCAGTCGGCGGCCATGACGTGCTTGAACGTCCCCCAACCCGGGCCTATCTTCACGGGGTTGCTCAGCCCGGTGCCGTTGTGGGCGTAGTACAGCAGGTTTCCCGAACCGTCGACACCGAGCACGTCGGCCCTGCCGTCGCCGCTCCAGTCGGCGGCCATGACGTGCTTGAACGTTCCCCAGCCCTGTCCGATCTGCGTGGGGGCGGAGAGTTTGTAGCTGTTGTTGGGGTAGTACAGGAGCCGCCCCGTCCCGTCGACACCGAGTACGTCGGCGGCACCGTCGCCGCTCCAGTCGGCGGCCATGACGTGCTTGAACGTTCCCCAGCCCTGCCCGATCTGCGCGGGGCTGCTGAGGCCGGTGCCGTTGTGCGGGTAGTACAGCAGGTTCCCCGAGGAGTTGACGCCCAGCACGTCGGCCTTGCCGTCGCCGCTGAAGTCGGACACCCGCTCCCCGTCGGGCCACAGCGTCTGCAGGCCGTTCCGGCTCACCGGTGCGTAACCGGTGGGGTAACTGGTGCCCATCTCCACCGAGTCGGGTATCTCGCGGCTGAGCTGGCTGCTGCAGTGGACGATGTTCCAGTGCAGGTGCGGACCGGTCGCGTTGCCGGTGGCCCCGGACGTCCCGATCCGCTGGCCCTGCGCCACTCTTTGCCCGGCGTTGACGATCGTGGAATTGAGGTGGGCGTACTGGCTGCACCGATTGTTGCCGTGGTCGATCAGCGCCATGATGCCCCCGCCGGTCGACCACCCCTCGAAGTAGACGGTGCCGGCCGCGGAAGCGACGATTGGAGTTCCGGTGGGCATGGCGAAGTCGACGGCGTGACGGTTGTAGTCGTCGTTGTGCGAATAACCGCTGCCGGGTGTCTGCGTGATCGTGTACGCCGATCCGGCGGGATAGGGGAGTTTGAACGGGGCGCCGGGGGCCGCGTGCGCGGACCCGAGCGGAACCACGGCCCCCAGACAGGCGAGGATCATGGTCAGAGCGACGGCGAGGCCGCGGCGCATGGGCGCCTCCTTTGCGGAATTACGGGTATGAGGGGTTTCCGGTACAACCCGGGCCGCACCGCGAGGAATTGGAGTGGCCACCCGATTGGCGAGCGACCGTAGCAGCGGGAATTGGGCTTGTCGAGTGGGCCGTCGAAAGGGCGCCGTCGGTATTGTTCTGTGCCGGATTATTATTCCGGACCGCTAATGCGTAAGGCGTAATTGTCAAGTTCCGCGGCTGGCATGTAGAGGACATGGCGCGTCCCCAGGCACCGGAAATCATGGCGCGATCCCGTGGAACACCGGGCGGGTCGGGGCGTCGCCCGGAGCGGTGGCCGGCCCCGGCGAACCGGCTCGGACGCCGGGGCCGGGTCCGTCAGCGGCTCAGGTCCCGGAACCGCTTCACCGCCAGCGGGAAGAACACCGCGATCAGGGCCACCGGCCAGGCCGCCGCGAGGAGTTCCGCATGGGTCGCGGCCCAGGAGTCGCCGCCCGCGCCCGGGTTGCCGAACAGGTCGCGCACCGCGCCCGCCGTCGCCGAGATCGGGTTCCACTCCACGACCGCGCCCAGCCACGACGGCATCGTTTCGGGCGAGGCGATGGCATTGGAGAGGAAGCCGAGCGGCCAGACCAGGATCTGCACCGCCTGCACCAGTTCCGGCTTGCCCGCGACCATCGCCAGGTGGATGCCGATCCACAGCATCGCGAACCGCAACAGCAACAGCAGTCCCACCGCGCCCAGGAAGGAGCCGAATCCCCCGTGCCCGCGCCAGCCGATCGCGTATCCGACCGCGATCATCACGGCCAGGCCGACGACCGACTGCAGCATGTCGGCGACGCTCCGTCCGACCAGGACCGCGCCGGAGTTCATGGGCATCGAGCGGAACCGGTCGATGACTCCCTTGCCGAGGTCCTGGGTGACCGAGAGCATCGTCGACTCCAGGCCGAAGGCCATCGTCATCGTGAGCATGCCCGGCACCAGGTAGTCCTTGAAGTCCCCGGCGATGCCCCGTCCGCCGCCGATCAGGTAGCCGAACATCAACAGCATCATCACCGGGAAGACCAGGCCGACGACCACCCGCACGGGTTGGCGCGCCCAGTGCGCCAGTTCGCGCCTGGTCATCGTCCAGCAGTCGGCCGCCGCCCAGCTCAGTGCCGAACCCGTGCCGGGCGTCGTGCCCGCGCCGTGGACCGCACTCATGCGGCGACCTCCTTCGTCAGATGCATGAAGACTTCGTCGAGCGTCGGGCGGCGCACCGCGATGTCCTGCGCCTCGATGCCGGCCGCCTCCAGCGCCCGCACGGTCGCGGTCAGCGCGGCCATCCGGTCGGTGACCGAGGTGCTGAGCATCCGCCGGTCCTCGTCCACCACCACGTCACCGGGCAGGAGGGCGGCCGCGTGCGCCAGCTCGGTCGGGTCGTGCAGGACCACGTCGACGCGGTCGCCGCCGGTCCTGGACTTCAGTTCGTCCGCGGTGCCCTCCGCGATGACCTTCCCGTGGTCGACCACCGCGATCCGGTCGGCCAGTCGGTCGGCCTCCTCCAGGTACTGCGTGGTCAGCAGGACGGTCGTGCCACCGTCCACCAGTGAGCGCACCGCGTTCCACACCTCCGTGCGACCGCGGGGGTCGAGCCCGGTCGTGGGCTCGTCCAGGAAGAGCACCTGCGGCCGGGAGATGAGCGACGCCGCGAGGTCGAGCCGCCGCCGCATGCCGCCGCTGTACTGCCCGACCGCCTTGTTGCCGGTGTCCGCGAGCCCGAACCGGGCCAGGAGCTCGTCGGCCCGCGCGCCGGCTCCACGCGCGCCGAGATGGTGGAGACGGCCGAACATCTCCAGGTTCTGACGGCCGCCGAGCTCCTCGTCGACGGCGGCGTTCTGGCCGAGCAGCCCGATCCGCGAGCGCACCTCGGGGGCCCGGGTCCGCACGTCGATCCCCGCCACCTCGACGCGTCCCTCGTCGGGACGGAGCAGCGTGGACATGATGCGCACGGCCGTGGTCTTGCCCGCGCCGTTCGGGCCGAGGACCCCCTGGACGGTCCCGGCCCCGACCGTGAGGTCGAGGCCGTCGAGGGCCTGCTCGTCCCCGTACCTCTTCCGCAGGCCCTCGACGACGATCGCCGGATCGTAGTCAGGCACAACACTCTCCCTCAGTCAGTAATCAAATTTGACTAGTGGTGCAGAGAGTATGACCCGAGGGCCGACTGGTCAAACTTGTCCAGTGGGGTGGGCGGGACGGGCGCGGATCTCCCGCACCCGTCCCGGATCTCCCGTTACGCGGCCAGCGCCGCCCGGTCCAGCTTGCCGTTGTGCGTCACCGGCAGCCGGTCCAGATGGCACACCCGCTGGGGCACCATGTGCGCGGGCAGGCGCGCGGCCAGCGCGGACCGCACCGCGCTCGCCGGGACGTCCGTCCGCTCCGCCACGACGTACGCGGTGAGTGACTGGTCCCCGTGCCGGGTCTCCGTCACCAGACAGGCCGCGCCCGACACGCCCGGCACCGCGCGCAGCGCCGACTCGATCTCGCCCAGCTCGATGCGGAAACCGCGCAGCTTCACCTGGCCGTCCTGCCGGCCCGCGTAGTACAGCAGCCCGTCCTCGTCGGCCACGGCCCAGTCCCCGCTGCGGTAGTGGCGGCCGGAGCCGTCGCCCGCTTCGACGAAGCGCTGCCCCGTCAACTCCGGCCGTCCCAGGTACCCGTGGGCGACCCCGCTGCCGGCTACCCACATCTCGCCGCGTTCGCCCGGCGGCACGGGCCGGCCCTCGGCGTCGCGCAACGAGACCGACAGGTGCGGCAGCGGACGCCCGATCGGGGTGCGGCCGGGCACCGCGCCCGCCAGGACGTCCGGGGTGAGCGGGCAGTACGTGACGTGGACCGTGGTCTCGGTGATCCCGTACATGTTGACCAGCTCGGCGTCCGGGGCGATCCCGGACTCCCACCAGCGCCTCGCGTCGGCGGGCACCAGCGCCTCCCCGCCGAGGACGACCCGGCGCAGCGCGGGCAGCCGGATCTGCTCGGCGGCGGCCTCGACGATCAGGTTGCCGAAGGCGGAGGGCACCTGATTGAGGACGGTGACGCCCCGGTCCGCGAGCAGCCGGGCGAACTCGGCGGGCTCCGTGGCGGTCTCGCGGTCGACGACGAGGGCATGCCCGCCGTACAGCAGCGGACCCCACAGCTCCCAGACGCTGAAGTCGAAACTCAGCGAGTGGAACAGCGTCCACACATCGTCCGGACCCGTGCCCAGCAGCGGCACGGCCGCGTCCAGCAGGGCCAGCACCTGGCCGTGCCCGACCACGCAGCCCTTGGGGGCGCCGGTGGAGCCGGAGGTGTGGATGACGTACGCGGTGTCCTCGGGCACCCTCGGCCCGGCCGGGGCCGTGCCCGCACCGGACACGGCACGGGTCGCCAGGACGAACGGGCCCGCCTTGGCGATCGGCGTCTCGTCCGCCAGCAGACCGCTGTCGGACAGGACCAGCTCGACCGCGCCGTCCTCCAGCAGGTACTCCTGCCGGGCCACCGGATAACCGGGGTCGACGGGCAGGTACGCGGCACCGGAGCGCAGGATGCCGAGGACCGCGCCCGGGGCGTGCCGGGTGCGGGCGGCGCGCAGCGCGACCAGCCGACCGGGCCCGGTGCGCCCCTCCAGGCGCTGCGCGACGGCGTCGGCGAGCCACTCCAGTTCGAGGTAGCTCAGCTCGCCCTCGGCGTCGGACACGGCGGTGCGGGCGGCGTTGCGGGCGGCCACCGCGGCGAACCGGGTGTCGAGGCGATCGGCGGACCTTGCCGGGGGCCGGCCGATGGCGTCCAGCAGGGTGCCGACGTCGTCGGCGAGCCGGTCCAGTCCGGGCAGCCCGCCCGGACCGTCCTCGGGACGGGTGTTCATGGGACCTCCCAGGTGGGCAGGGGACACGGGTGGTGGGGCGCCGGTCATCCGACGTCCTCCAGAACGGCCGCGGGTGCGACGGGGGCGGCGGCGGGCACCAGGGCGTGCACCAGATAGCTGGCGACGTCGCCCGGCGTGGTGCCGCGGCCGAAGATCCGGTCCGCGCCCAGCGTCGCCGCGGCGGCCGGGTCGAAGCGGGGGCCGCCCACCACCAGCAGGGGGCGCTCGTGCTCGGCGAACGAGGCCCGCAGTTCGGCGCTCAGCTCCCGGACGTTGGTGAGGTGGGCGTCCCGCTGGGTGACGGCCTGCGAGACCAGGACGGCGTCGGCGCGCTCGGCCCGGGCCCGGCGCACCAGCTCCTCGACCGGGACCTGCGCGCCCAGGTTCAGGACCCGCATCTGCCGGTAGTACTCCAGGCCCTTCTCGCCGGCGAAGCCCTTGATGTTGAGGATCGCGTCGATCCCCACGGTGTGCGCGTCCGTGCCGATGCAGGCGCCCAGCACCACGAGCCTGCGGCCGAGCCGGTCCCGTACCGCCGCGTCGGCCTCCTTGGCGGACAGCAGCGGGTAGTCGCGCTCGGCCACCACGACCCGGTCGAGGTCCACGGTGTGGGCGACGGCACCGTACACCACGAAGAAGCTGAAGTCGGTGCCGCCGACCGCCTTGCTGTGCACGACCAGGGGGCGCTCCATGCCCATGCGGCGGGCCAGTTGGAGCGCGGCGCCCTCGGCGCGCGGGCCGCGCGGCAGGGGCAGGGTGAAGGACAGCTGCACCATGCCGTCGTCGGTGGTGTCGCCGTAGGGGCGGATGACGCCGTCGCCCTCCGGGTTGCTCGACGGGCCCTCCGACGGGGCGTTCGCGGGGCTGTCGTACAGGCTCTCGTACAGGTCCTCGTGCGGGCCGGTCCCGTTCTCGGGACGGGGCCCGGTGGTCCACGGATCGGTGTTCATCGGGCCTCGGTTCCTTCCAGGAGGTCGGTGGCCGGATTGCGGTAACCGGGTGCGCGGCGCACGACGCCGTCCGCGCCCCGCCCGCCGTCCGCGGGGCGCCGCATCCCGCCGAACGTGCCGTGTCCGATGGCGTCCAGCAGGCCCCGGTCGCAGATCTGCTCCAGCAGACCGACCGCCTCGTCGAGCACGTGGTGGGCGCGCCGGGCGATGAAACCGCCGGGGGCGGGGCGGAAGTCCTCGGCCAGCGAACCCGCCGAGCCCAGGACGTAACGGACGTTCTGCAGCGCCAGGTCGCGGTCGGACAGGAACGGGGTGACGACGGCCTCGGTCATCATCCCGACCAGCAGGATGCTCTGCCCGGTCAGCGCTCCCGCCAGGTTGAAGAAGCCGTTGAGGAGGTATCCGCGGAAGACGTCGCCGGTCATGTGCCGGGTCGGCGGCATCCACTTCAGCGGCGCGTCGGGGAACAGCTCACGGGCCAGCATCGCGTGCGCCAGCTCCAGCCGGAACGAGTCCGGCCGGTCCGGATCGATCTCGAAGGCGTGCCCGAGGCCGAGCTGCCCGTCCGGCAGGCCCGCCTCCTTCGCGAAGTACTCGTTCAGCAGCTGACTGGCCGTCACCGTGTGGGCGGCGTCCACCGCGTCGGCGGTCGTCAGGTAGTTGTCCTCGCCGGTGTTGATGAGGATGCCCGCACGGGCGTGCAACTGCCGGGAGAAACGCTGGTCGACGAAGGTGCGCACCGGGTTGATGTCGCGGAAGAGGATGCCGTACATCGAGTCGTTGAGCATCATGTCGAGGCGTTCGAGACCGGCCAGCGCCGCGATCTCCGGCATGCACAGCCCGGAGGCGTAGTTGGTGAGCCGTACGTAGCGGCCGAGTTCGGCGGACACCTCGTCGAGCGCGGCCCGCATCAGCCGGAAGTTCTCCCGGGTGGCGTAGGTGCCGGCGTAGCCCTCCCGGGTCGCGCCCTGCGGCACGTAGTCCAGCAGCGACTGGCCCGTGGAGCGGATCACCGCGATCACGTCCGCGCCGCCGCGTGCCGCGGCGCGGGCCTGCCGGATGTCCTCGTAGATGTCGCCGGTCGCCACGATCAGATAGATCCAGGGCGCGGGCGGATCGCCCAACTCGCCCACCATGCAGTCCCGTTCGGCGCGCCGGGCGTCGATGGCGGCCAGGCCGCGAGCGACCGCGCGGTGCGCCCCGGCGGCGGCCGCCCCGGCGTCCGCGCCCTCGGGGACGCGGAACGGCACGGTGCGGGCGGCGGCGTGCGCCGCCAGATCGGTGAGGTCGCGGTACGGCCCGGTGCGCAGCGCGTCCCAGACCGGCAGGCAGACGCCGTGTTCCAGGCCGACGGAATCGGCCACGGCGTCGACGAGGCGGTTCACCCAGGGGATGCCCTCCGGGTCGGCGCCGTCGAGCCCGGCCAGCCGCAGCGTGGCCCGTTCGACGGACACGGTGGTGTGGGAGCGGGCGAGGTCGACGACGGGGCGTCCGGCGCGGACGGCCAGGGCGCGGGCCCGTGCGACGACGTCCGGGTCGAGGTGCAGCTTGCCGTGGACGGGCGGCGCGGGGGCGGTCATCGGACCGCTCCGTTCCCGACGGCCCCGGCACCCGCGGGGGTGCGGTTCGCGGTCGTACGGGCCGCCGTTCCCGGCACCCGGTCGAACAGGGCGCGCACCCCCGGCTCCTCGCGCACCAGTCCGAGGGCCAGATCGCTGTGGCCGGGCTGGTACCCGTTGCCGATCAGCATCGTGACGTCGCGGCCCAGCCCCTCGGCACCGAGCGCGGCCGTGCTGAACGACGTCGCCATCGAGAAGAACGCCACCGTGCCGCCGTCGCGGGTGGCCAGGATCGCCGCGTGCTCGCACCCCGCCACGTCCGTGCACACCACCGTCACGTCGGCCGGGCCGCCCCGTCCTTCGAGCAGCGCGTGCAGGGCGACGGCATCCCTCGCGTCCGCCCGCACCACCTCGTCCGCGAGGCCGGCCGCGGTCAGGGCCGCCTCCTCGGCGGCGTCCGGCACCACCCCGACGACCCGGCCGGCCCCGGCACGGCGGGCGGCGGCGAGCGACAGGGAACCCGACTTGCCACTGGCCCCCAGCACCAGCACCGAGGGAGCGGCACCGTCCCGCGCGTACGAGGCGACCAGCCGCCCCGTCAGCGCCGGGGCACCGCACACGTCCAGGACGGACAGGGACAGTTCGTCCGGAAGGTCGTCCGGCAGGACCGCGACGACGGAGCGGCCGAACAGGATGGCGTGGCCGCGCGCCGGAACCCGTTCGCCGCGGCCGTCCCAGTCGCGCAGACCGTCCGTGATCTCCAACGGGGTCAGGGTCAGCGACACCAGGGTCGCCACCCGGTCGCCGGGCCGCAGCCCCAGCGGGGATTCGGGCCCCACCTCGGCGACGGTGCCGATCAGCATGCCGCCCGACCCGGTCACCGGATTGTGCATCTTGCCCCGGTCGCGCACCAGCGCGCACACCGCCGCCCGCACCGCGTCGCCGTTCCCGCCGTGCGCCTCGCGCAACTGCCGGAAGGACGCCGCGTCCAGATTCAGACAGGTGACGTCGACGCGCACCTCGTCGGGGGCCGGACGTGGATCGGTGTCGAGCCGGAGGGCGGCCTGCGGCAGCACCCCCCGCGGCTCGCGCACCCGGTGCAGCCCCAGTGCGGTGCTCACGACGCCCCGCCGATCAGTGCCTGCGCGCTCGTCCACCACGCCCGCCCCTGCTGGGGCAGGGTGTGCACCGGGTCGTAGTAGTGGTGCACCCGGTCGAGCGCCGCCGGGTCGTCGTGGTCGACGGTCGTGCGGTAGTTCTTCGTCCAGGACGATATGCCGCGCTCCCGGTCGTAACCGTCCGCCTGGTCCACCCAGCGCTTGCCGACGTACGGCACGTCGCAGACCAGCCGCGGGGTCGCGAAACCGGGCAGGTACCCCATGAGCGAACGCTGGAGCTCCTGGGCGCGGGCGAGCGGCAGCCGCCAGTGCTCGGCACCGGGGATCATGTCGCAGAGGTAGAAGTAGTAGGGCATGACACCGGCGGTGTCCAGCAGGGCGAAGCACAGGTCGAGCAGCGACTCGGTCGTGCCGTTGACCCCGTCGAGCAGGACCCCCTGGTTGCGGATGTCGCGCAGGCCCGCGTCGAGCAGGGCCCGGGACGCGCGGGCCACCAGCGGGGTGATCTGCTGGGCGGCGTTGGCGTGGGTGTGCAGGGCCAGCGACACCCCGCGGGCACGGGCGGTCGCGGACAGCTCCGCGACCCCGTCGAGGACCTGCGGGGCCAGCCAGTGCTGCGGCAGCCCGATCAGGCCCTTGCTGGCGAGCCGGACGTCCCGCACCGAGTCGATCTCCAGGAGCCGGCCGACGAACGAGGCGAGTCGCGGCCAGGGCACGTTGGCCACGTCGCCGCCCGAGACGACGACGTCGCGCACCGTCGGGGTGGCCCGCAGGTACTCGATCATGCGGTCCAGCCGGTCGGCGGGGCGCAGCACGAAGCGGTACTTGGTGACCTGCGGCGTGGACGTCCCGACCAGGTCCATCCGGGTGCAGTGCCCGCAGTACTGCGGGCAGGTGCTCACCAGTTCGGCGAGCACCTTGGTCGGATACCGGTGGGTCAGCCCCTCCACCGCCCACATCTCCGCCTCGTGCAGCGAGTCGCGGGAGGCGAGCGGGTGGCTCGGCCACAACGGGTGCCGGTCGGAGGCGACCGGCAGCATGTAGCGGCGCACCGGGTCCTCGTACCAGGCGGCCGTGTCCATCCCGGTGTGCGGGGCGATCGTGTTCAGGACGTGCGGCGGCAGCAGGACCGGCATCGTCGCGTGGACGCGCTGGTCGGCCTCGACGTCGTCGTAGAACGCGTCGTCGAGGCCGGGGCCCGCCACCGCGCGCAGCTCCCCGACCCCCTTGACGCAGTGCGCGCGCTGCCACTGGGGGTCGCACCACTCCCGCTCGGTGACGTCGCGCCACCCGGGGAAGCGGCGCCAGTCCGGTTCCACCGCCTCGTGACGGCGGTACGTGTAGGGCTGGGGGAGGGGCTCGGCGGCAATGTCCGCGGGGGCCGCCTCGGCACGGAGTGAACGGGACACCTTGTTCCTCGGAATTCCTCTGGCGGACCGGCGGACAGCCGGTCAGCGGGTGAGCCGGTAGACGAACAGACCTTCCGGATCGCGCTCGGGCAGCAGCTCGAAGCCCGCGCGTTCCATGACGCGCTGCGACGCGACGTTGTCCTCGGTGGTCGTGGCGACGACCGTGTCGACCTTGTCCTGACGCAGCGACCAGGCGGCGAGTTCGCCCAGTGCCTCGGTGGCGTAACCCTGGCCCCTGGCCTCGCCGTTGAGGTCGAAGCCGATCTCCGCGGAGCCGTCGGACGGCGGCCCGTGGAAGCCCATCGCGCCGACCACCCGGGCGTCCTGCGTGCGCAGCAGCAGGTACATGCCCCAGCCGGGCACGTGCACCCCGGCCCCGGCGGCCCGCGTCAGCATCTTCGCCGCGATCCGGGTCTCCGCGCTGGGCGCGCCGCCCAGCCATTCGAGCCCGGCGGTGCCGCCCTCGGTGATCTGCCCGGCCTCCTCGGGCAGCACCTCGCGCATCCACAGCCGCGGGGTGACCAGCAGCTGCACGGCGGGCCGGGCGGCGTCCTCGGCGACGGCCCGGCGCACCGGGGCGGGCCGGCCGTCCTTCCACAGCTCGGCGATCCGGTCCAGACAGGCCTGCTCGCCGCCGGTCCAGCCGGTGGCCTGCCAGCCTTCGGGCAGACCGGTGCCGTTCGGCCACAGGGCGTACTGCTGCCGGTCGTTGACGATGACTGCGTGGGTCACAAGTTCTCCTGAGGGGGGTTACGGCCCGTCAGCGGACGGGGTCGATCAGATCGAGGGCGTCCATCAACCGCACCAGGTCCTTGGCGGGGCCGAGGGACACCCGCAGATGTCCGGCGAAACCGAAACGTCCGGCATCGCGGACGAGGATGTCATGATCCTGCGCCAACAACCGCTCGGCGGCGGCCGAGTCGGAGACGGCGACGGCCACGAAGTTCGTCGCCGAGGGCAGCGACCGCCGTCCCCGGCGCGCCAACTCGCTGCGGAACCAGGCGCGTTGAAGTGAATTCTGGCGGCGCACCTCGTCCAGGTGGTCGCGGTCCGCGAGCGCGGCGACGGCGGCGGCCTGGGCGACGGCGTTGGCACTGAACGGCATGGTGCCCTGCACCTCGTGCAGCCGGGCGACGAGTTCCGCGCTGCCCACCGCGTAGCCGAGCCGCAGCGCGGCCAGCCCGTACGCCTTGGAGAACGTCCGCAGCGACAGCAAGGGGGCACCGCTGCCCAGGTAGTCGCGCAGCTGAGGGGTGCCGGCCGGGGCGAACTCCAGGTACGCCTCGTCGACCACCAGGGGAGTGCCGGTGACGGCCGCCCGCTCGACCAGCAGATCCATGCGGTCGCGGTCCAGGACGGCCCCGGACGGGTTGTGCGGGTGACAGATGTAGACGATGCCCGCGCGTTCCATCGCGGCGGCGACGGCGTCCGCGTCCACGCGACCGTCGTCCAGCGGGATCTCCTCGCAGCCGCGCCCCACCGCGGTCAGGCAGACGCGGTAACCGGGGAAGGTGCCGGCGGTGGTGACGCCGGGGCGGTCGCGGTCGCCGAGCGCGAGCGCGGACAGCAGCACCAGCTCGTCGCTGCCGTTGGCGACGGCGACCTGGTGTTCCCCGACGCCGAGCCGCGCGGCGACGGCCTTCGCGGGCGCGGAGCGGGCCGGGTCGGGGTAGACGGCCGCCGGGTCGAGGGCCTCCCGCGCGGCCAGCAGGGCCAGCGGGCTGGCGCCGTGGGCGTTCTCGCTCAGGTGCAGCCGGGCCGGACCCGTACGAGGGGCGGCGATGGTCATGCGGAGTCCCCCAGCAGGATGCCGAAGCAGTAACTGCCGGGCTCCGCCTCCAGGGTGAGGAAGCGGTGTTCCGCTCCGGCCGGGACGTGCAGCAGCGCCGGGGACGACAGCTGCTGGGTCTCGCCGTCGACGGTCACCTCGATGCGGGCGCCGCCGGGGTTGGGCGAGACGAGGAAGTAGATCTCGGCGACCTCGTGCCGGTGCGGGTCGGCGACGGGACGGCCCACCAGGTGGTCGATCGGCCCGCCCGCGAGCTGGATCGGCACCCCGCCGAACATGTCGGCGGTGAGATAGAAGGGGGCGGGGTCGTGGTGACCGGCCACCGGCAGGAACTGCGGGACGTCGGTACGGATCTCAGCGGTTGCCACGGAGGGCACTCCCCTTCCGGCTGCTACGGTCCTGTGGAAGGGGACCAGCGTCGCCGACCCGACTAGAGCGCGGGTGGAGCCCCCGCCCCGACGACGGGGACGCCCCGCGCCACGGGGCACGGGGCGGGGGAGCTCACCACACGGGCACGGGCCGGTCCGTCACCCCGGTCCACCGCCCGGCCGGAACCACGGCGGCCACGGGGACGGCGGGGGCCGACCCGGTCACGACGCGGTGGGTCCCGTCCGGGCCCGCCACCGTGAACGACAGCACCGACAGCACCCGCTCGATCACCTGGAGCATGGTCTCGTGGTCCGCCACCGAGCCCTCCACCCAGGCGAGTTCCCCGGTCTGCACACCGGTGGCCAGCCGGGAGCCGGGCGAGTGGGGGATGACGACGTTCTCCACGCCCTCCACGGAGAGCGCCTCGCGCAGCCCGCGCACCCCGATGTAGGTGCCGCCACCGGGCGGCGCCGGCACCGCCCGGGCGAACACCACCCGCCGGTCACCGGCCCGCACGTCCGACACGTCCTCGCCGAGCGCCACCCGTCCGGCCAGTGTGATCGCGTCGAAGTCACCGGAAAGGCGCGCGAGTTGGGGCTGAAAACCGCCGAGCCTCCCGTTCACCTCGATGATCCTCGGGCCGTCGGCGGTCAGCTTCAGCTCGGTGTGGGTGATGCCCGTGGTGATGTCCAGCGCGTGCAGGGCGGCGGTCACCACCTCCAGGGCCGCCGCGCGCTCCGCCTCCGCCAGGGGCGCCGGACGCAGATGGCCGACTTCCCGGAACGGCGGCTCCAGCGGGAACTTCCCGGTCACCGCCCAGTGCGAGACCCGCCCGCCGGTCACCGCCGACTCCACGGAGATGTGGTCGCCGTACGGACCGCAGTCCCGCCCGCGCAGATACTCCTCCAGCACCAGGGAGTTCTCCCCGCCCGGACCCGACAGGAGCTGTTCCACCAGCGCCGCGCCCCGCTCCGCGTCCTCGATCAGATGGGTGCTGCGGCTGCCCTCGCCGCACAGGGGCTTGAGCACGGCCGGCAGCCCGACGGCCGCGAGCGCCCCGGCCCAGTCCTCCGGCCGACGCACCGCGACCGAGCGCACCGAGTCGGCGCCCCGCTCCCGCAGCCGACGGCGCTGCGCGTACTTGTCCCGCAGCAGCTCCACCGTGGCCGGCGAGTGGTAGGGCAGGCCGAGCCGTTCGGCGATCTCGGCGGTGACCGAGAGCCGGGACTCGCTGAAGGTCACGATGGCATCGGGGGAGTGCGCGGCGAGCCGCCGCGCCGACTCGTCGTGGTCCGTGGCGTCCAGCCGTACGACGGTGGTCAGTTCCTCGGCCAGCGGGGCCAGTTCGTCGGTGTGGTCGCCGGGCCACAGGGCCAGCAACGGCTCGCCCAGCGGGGACAGGCCGTCGACGATGTCGAGGAGGGAGGCGGACCCCCGGTCCAGGACGACGGCTATGACGGGACGCTCAGACATGGATCAGTCCTTCGGGCAGGGCAGGGCAGGGCACGGATCGGATCGGGCGGGTTCTCAGGCGGCGGACTGGTCGGACTCCTCGGCGTAACGCACTCCGGAGAGCACGCTCGCCACCGGGACCCCGGGCACGGCGGTCGCGTTCCGGGCGGCAACCGGGGCCGTCGCACCGAACAGGGGCAGCGCGGCGGCGGTACCGGTCACCTCGGCCCCGATGGAGCGGTGGGCCTCCCAGCGCTCCCGGGAGAGCCGGAACCGGTCGCTGACCACCTGCTCGCCGCGGACCGCGTTGATCTGGCTGCCGTCGCGCTCGAAGCCGAACTTGGCGCACACGCCCTGCGAGGCGTCGTTGCCGCGGCGCACGACGGAGAACGCCTGCTCGGCCCCCAGCCCGGTGAAGGCCAGCTCCAGGGCGGCCGCACGGGCGTGTCCGCCGAGCCCCTCGCCCTGCCGGCCCAGCGCCAGCCACGAGGTCAGCAGCACCTCCCGGGTGACGCCGAAGTCCCGCGCGCCCAGGCTCTGCGAACCGATCACCTCGCCGTCCGCCACGACGACCAGGTACAGCGTCCAGTCCTCGGGGGTCCAGGTGGCCATGGCGTGCCAGTGGCGCTGGAGGACGCGGCGGGCGACCTCCTCGGGGGTGCCGTCCGTCCACTGGGAGAAGAACGGCATGAAGCCGGGGGCGTGGACGCCCTCGACGGCCCGGGTCGCGAGTGCGTCGAGATCCTCGGGGGTGGGCCAGCGCAGCTCGATGCGCGACGTGCGCACGCCGATGCGGGCGAGCGGCCAGTTGTCCATGGTGTACAGCACCTCGGTACGTCGTAGGGGAGGAAGCGGAGTGAGGGACGGGGACGGGGGCCGACGCGTGCGCTACACGGCGGCCGTGACGGGTTCGGCGGCGTTCTTCTCCGAGGACTCCGCGGCCCCGGTGCGCTCCGGCGCCGGGTTCTCCTTTTGCGCCGCGCTTTCCTCCGGCGCCGCGTCCTCCTCCGGCTTCGGCAGGTCCGCACCGAGCCCCAGCGACGTGCGCAGCCGCACCGCCACGGCGACGACCGCCAGGCAGCCGGCGAGCAGCGTCACCATCAGGCCCAGCCCGTCGGCCCACGGCAGCAGGACCCCGGCGAGCGCCGGCCCGGCCACCGAACCGGTCGAGACGGCCACCGAGAGCAGGGCGTTGACCCGGCCCCGTACGCGCTCGGTCGCCAGGTCGTTCAGCAGCGACGTCACCACCGGGAAGACCAGCGCCTCGCCCACCGAGAGCAGCACCACCCCGGCCATGGCCAGCCCCAGCGCGCTGCCGCCCCGTTGCAGGCCCGCGGCGAGCACCAGTGCCCAGGCCACGGCCCACACCGCGCCCGAGACGGCCAGCACCGTGCTGCGGCGGATGCGCTGGATGCGGTCGGCCAGCAGCACCTGCGCGCCCACCGCGACCAGGATGTTGACCGCGAAGGCACCGGAGATGCCCTCGGGCCCGAGCGCCCCGCCCTGCGTCAGATAACCCGGCAGACCCGAGCGGAACTGCCCGTACGAGACGAGTGAGCAGACCGTCAGGGCGGCCAGCAGCACACCGATGTGACGTTGCGTCAGGACGTCCCGGTAGCCGACCCGGCGCTTCTCGCCGGAGTCGTCACCGGTTTCGCCGCCCGCCTGGACCACCTTGGGCAGCAGCCAGAACAGCACCGCGCCGGCCAGCAGGAACGTCGCACCGTCCGCCAGGTACAGCAGGGCGAACCGGACCGCGCGCGACCCCGCGTCCAGGGACGCCACCAGACCGCCGGCCAGCACGCCGAGCCCGGTCATCGCGTTGAACACCGCGTAGTCGGCGGAGTAGGCGAGCCCCCGCTCCCGGGCGGAGGGGGCCCCCGCGTACAGGAAGCGGAGCACCGTGCCCACGCCGCTGATCCCGAAGCCGTACACCAGCGCAGCGGCCAGCGCGGTGTACACACCGGTCGCCTGCGCGTACAGCGCCGTGCCGGCACCGGCCACCGCCATCACCACGGGCACCGTGGTGCGCGGCGGGAAGCGGTCGAGCAGCGCGCCCCACAGCAGCCCGCCGACCACGGCCGTGGCCGCCTGCACGGCCAGCGTCACCGCGGGCACCCAGGAGGGCAGCCCCCGCACGTCGCTGAGGTAGATCCACAGGAACGGCAGCACCAGACCGCCGCCGAAGGAGTTGAGCGCGTTGACGCAGAGCACGACACGGGTGCGCGGGGAGAACTCCCGCAGCGTCGCCAGGGGGTTGGCCATCACCGGGCCTCCAGCACGTACAGCCAGGAGTGCGGGGTGCCGAAGGGCACGATGCGGCGCGGGACCAGGCCGGCGCCGGCGAACAGCTCCTCGTACGTCTCCTTGGTGTGCAGGGGGACGCCCATGAGCGCGTGGGCCAGCTCGTAGCCGAGCGAGAAGACGGGCAGCGTCCGGGAGTTCTCCGAGTCGGGGCGCAGCATCGTGTCCGCGAGGACGAACGTGCGGGCCGCCGGGAACGCCTCGCGCAGCCGGGTGAAGGTGTGCGGGCGGGTCTCGGGGTCCGCCAGCAGGTCGTGCAGCAGGAAGAAGCTCATCACCGTGTCGACCTCGGCGAGGGTGTCGCGGTGCGCGGCCCGGTGGCACACGTCCAGCACGTCCGTCCGGATCGCCCGGACCCGGTCGGCCAGGCCCGCCTCGGCGATCGTGCGGTGGCCCAGCTCGGTGGCCGGGCCGCTGATGTCCAGGCCGAGGCCCCGGGTACCGGGACGCTCGCCGACCACCCGGGAGACCCGGGCGGAGATGCCGCTGCCCAGGTCGGCGAGGACGGAGAAGTCCACGTCGGCCAGGACCGAGTCGAGCGTCCCGGCCATGAAGGAGCGGTCGTTCTGGCCGGAGCCGAGCGCCACCATGGCCTCGTCGCGCAGCACGTCCGTGCCGAACGCGGCCTCGCCGGAGACGATGCGGTGGGCCTGCGCGAACACCTCGTCGTACCCGCCGACGCCCCAGGTGAAGTACCCGCGCATGCGGATGATCTCCTGGCCCGCGGTGGTCAGCAGCGCGGTGTCGCCGTCGTCCTGGAGCCGGACCCAGCCGCAGGTGGCGGCGGCCCGGACGACCTCGCGCAGGACCCGCTCACGGACGGCGGGGCCGATCTCGGCGGCGAGGGCGCGCAGGTCGAGCAGGGGGTCGGCGGCCAGCCGGTCCCACACGCCCAGCCGGTCGAGCGCGTTGATGACGGTACCGGCCACATAGCCGTTGAACGCCTGGTCCACGCCCATCGGGGCGGGAGCGGCGCCGGCCCAGTCGGCTGGGGTGGGCACCGCGGCGGTGAGGTTCTGGACGACGGTCATGGCGGGGTCCTTTCGGGTGTGCGGATGGGGGCGTGTGTGGTGGGGACGTGCGGTGGGGGTGTGCGGACGGGGCGGGGACGGGGTGCTGCGGACGAGTGTCGGGTACCGGGGTCGAGGATGAGGGGAGCCGGGGCTCAGGCCGTTCCGGCACCGGACCCGGCGACCGGGCGGAGCGGTGTTCCGGCGAACGCGGCCCAGTCGGCGAGCAGTTCGTCCGCGGACGAGCCGCCCGCGACCGGGGCGTACACGGCGAGCGCCACCGCCCAGCCCTCGTCCGCCGGGGCGAGGACGCAGCGGATCAGCGGGACGTCCGCCGCGGCGAACGTCTCGTCCACGGCGGCGGCCCGCACCAGCGCCTCCGCTCCGGTGCCCGGCGCCGGGCCGAGGACGCGCGCCGCGACCGGCCGGCGGGAGTCGCGGGCGAACCACCGGCCGCCGTCCCGGGTGAAGACGGTGCGCAGGCTCGGGCGGCGGTCCAGGAGCGCGGCCAGCGCGGCGTCGGCGGCCGGGGCCCCGGGCACGGTGCCGGGCAGGACGGCCGTGGCGCACAGCGCGTGCTCGGCCGCGCTCCCCGAACGCACCAGGTCGTGGAAGAGCCAGCGCTGCTCGTGCGGGGTGAGCGGACGCAGTCCGGGCGCGGGCGAGGCGGCGGTGACGGAACCCGAGCGCCGGAAGGGGTACCCGGGCAGCCGCACCCGGCTCCCGCCCCGGCCGAGCGTGCAGTCCACGTCGAAGCCGTGTTCCCACAGCGCGGCGAAGAGCCGGGCGTACGAGGCGGGGTCGAGCGGGTCGAGTCCCAGCACACCGGGGCCGTCGGCACCGTCGCCCACCCGGACCACCAGCAGCTCCGTCTCCGGGTCCGCCGCGTTCTCCGAAACCGTCGCCCGGGGGACGCCCGCGCCCGTCGCCGCCGCCCGCAGGGCGTCCGGCAGGGACAGGTCGCCGCGCACGGCGGCAGCGGCGGCGGCGGCCGGGCCCCGGCCGACGACCGAATCCGGGCGAACCCCGTGGGCGGCCAGCCAGGACGCCGTGCCGTACAGCTCCGCCGCCGTGCGCGCGGCGGGTGCCGCAGCCGTTTCCCCGGCGGCGGCCGACGCCTCGGCGACCTGCGGCAGCGCGGGGGCGCCGGGCAGCGCCGAACCGTCCCCGAGGTCGAGCACCAGGGCGGGCACCGGGGTCTCCCGGTGCGGGCGCTCCGCCGACTTCCGCAGGGCGGCGGCCAGTTCGGCGCCGGTCGTGCCGGTCACCGCGTGCCGGACGGCGAACCGCTCCCGGCCGCGCACGAGGGTGAGCGCCACGTCGTCCGGGTCCAGGGAGGGGTCCCCCGCCAGCCGGTCCGCCAGCCGCACGGCCGCGTCCGCCGCGGCCCGCCCGTCCCGGGCGGACACGGCCAGGACGCGCGGTGCGCCGGGCCCTGCCAGAAACGTCGTCTCCATCGCGGAGCTCACACCCTCTCCCGTACGTGTTCCTGCACGACCACATGGGCGTTCGTGCCGCCCACCCCGAACGAGCTGACGCCCGCCGTGCGCGGCCGGCCCGCGGGGGAGTCCCACGCCCGGCCCTCCGTCAGCAGGTCGAACCGCCCGCCCTGCGCGGTGAGTTCGTCGATCGGATCGCTCACGTTCGGCGTCGCGGGCAGCACCCCGTGCCGCACCGCGAGCACCGTCTTGATGAGCCCGGCGATTCCCGCGGCCGTGTTGCAGTGGCCGATGGACGCCTTCACGGAGCCGACGGCCACCCGCGGCCCGGTCGTGCCCAGCGCCGCGCCGAGCGCGGTCGCCTCGATCGCGTCGCCGAGCCGGGTGCCGGTCCCGTGCGCCTCCACGTAGCCGATGTCGGCCCCGGTGACGCCGGCGGCGGCGACGGCCCGCCGGATCACCCGGGCCTGGCCCTCGATCCCGGGCGCCGAGTAACCGACCCGTTCCCGCCCGTCGTTGTTGACGGCGCTGCCCCGGATGACGGCGTGCACCGGGTCGCCGTCCCGCTCGGCGTCACAGAGGCGGCGCAGCAGCAGCGCCCCCGCGCCGAACCCGCCGACGGTGCCCGAGGCCCGCCGGTCGAAGGGGCGGCACATCCCGTCGTCGGCGTACAGCAGACCGGGCCGGTGGACGTACGAGCCGTCGGACTCGCCGTCCAGCGAGACCGCACCGGCCAGTGCGTAGTCGCTCTCGTGGCGCAGCAGCGCCCGGCAGGCCAGGTGCACGGCGTACAGCCCGGTGGAGCAGGCGGTGTCCAGCAGCAGCGCCTCGCCCCACAGGTCGTGCAGGTACGCGAAGCGCGACGCCACGAACGTCGGGTCGACGCTGACCACGTCGTCCACGCGGGCCTCGCCGTCGGTGTGCACCAGGCGGGGGCAGCCCGCGTACAGGCTGGTGCGGTGCGCGATGTCGGACAGCCGCAGCGAGGCGTCCTCGACGGCCGCCCACAACACCTCGTGCAGCACACCGTGCTGGGGGTCGCCCGACGCGACGTCGTCGGCGGTGAGGCCGAGCAGACCGGCGTCGTACCCCGTGCCGTCGGCGAGCATGCCCCAGCGGGCCACCCGGCGGGTGCCGTCGCCCCGTTCGGTGATCAGCGGCCCCGGGCCCTCGGCGAAGCAGTCGCGGCCCGCGACCAGGTTGTCCCAGAAGGCGTCCAGGTCGGGGGCGCCGGCGAACCGCGCGCCCATCCCGACCACCGCGATCGCGTCGTCGTCCGCGCGGACCGTCGCCCGGGGCGCCCGCACCGGCTCCGCCGGCTCCTCGTCGGCGGCCGAACCGCCGATCAGCCGGGCCTGGGAGCGCACGGTCGTGTACCGCATCAGGTCGGCGACGGCCGGGCCGGTGCCGGTGGTCTCGCGCAACGCGTCCTGGAGCTTGACCAGCAGCAGCGAATGGCCGCCCGCGTCGAAGAAGTTGGTGTCCCGGCCGAAGACCCGGCCCGGCACCACCTTGCGCCAGGCCCGCAGGACCGCGGCGGTCACCCCCTCGGCCGCCTCCTCCCGAGGAGCGGCGGCACCCGGCGCCGCGGCCCGCGGCACCGGTGCGTCCGCCACCGGCTCCGCCACCGGCTCCGCCATCGCGTCCGGCGGTGCGGGCAGCCGCTTGCGGTCGATCTTTCCGTTCGCGGTCAGCGGCAGCTCGTCGAGGGCCAGCAGGTGCGAGGGCACGGCGAACTGCGGCAGCACGGAACGCAGATGGGCCCGCACCGCCTCCGGGTCCGCGGGACGCTCCAGGACCGCGTAGCCGACGATCTCCTTCTCGCCGGCCCCGTTGATCCGGGTGGTGACGAACGCGCCCCGCACCGACGGGTGCGCCCGCAGCGCCGCCTCGACCTCGCCCAGCTCGACCCGCTGACTGCGGATCTTCACCTGGTTGTCGGCGCGGCCGATGAACTCCAGCTGCCCGTCGGCGGCCCACCGCACCCGGTCCCCGGTGCGGTACAGCCGCGCCCCCGGCTCGTCGCCGAACGGGTCGGGCACGAACCGCTCGGCGGTGCGGCGCGGATCGCCCAGGTAGCCGCGGGCCACGCCCGAACCGCCCAGGACCAGCTCGCCGGGCACGTACAGGGGCGCCGGATCGAGGGTGCCCTCCAGGACCACGTACAGCCGGGTGCCCGGCACCGCCCGGCCGATCGGCACGCTGCGCGCCTCCTGCGGCACGTCCTCGATGGGGTACCAGGAGGAGGTGAAGGAGTTCTCCGTCGGCCCGTAGCTGTGCAGCAGGGTGCCGGGGCGCGCCCAGCGCAGCGCCTTGCGGACGTGCGGCACCGAGATGATCTCGCCGCCGAAGTAGACCCGGCGCAGCGACTGGAGCAGATCGGGGGTGTCCTCGATCAGCCGGTTCAGCAGCGGCGTGGTGACCAGCAGCGTCGTCACCCCGTGCTCCCGCAGCGCGGTGCGCAGCTCCCGGGGGCTGAGGACGAGTTCCTTGTCGAGCACGACCAGCTTCGCGCCGTGGGTCAGCGCGCCCCAGATCTCGTACGTCGCCCCGTCGAAGTTGAGCGGCGACAGGTGCGAGACCGCGTCGTCGGGGCCCAGCGGCACGAAATCGGGGCGGTGCATCATCCGCAGCACCCCGCCGTGCGGCAGCACGACCCCCTTGGGCCGGCCCGTGGAGCCGGAGGTGTAGAGCACGTTGAAGGCCGTGTCCGGGCCGGCCGACGTGGTCGGCGCCGACACCGGCATCGGCGCGGCGGCCTCCCGGACCGCCCGCGGGGTGTGCACCGGCAGCCCGGCGACCCGGTGCTCCTCGCCCGGCTCGGCGATCAGCAGCCGGGGCCGGGCGTCGCGGACCACCAGCTCCAGCTGGGCGTCGGGGTAGGCGGGGTCGAGCGGCAGATACGCGGCTCCGGCCAGCCCCACCGCCAGCATGGCGGTGACGGTGTCCGGGCCGGGGCGCAGCAGCAGCGCGACGACGTCGTCCGTACGCACCCCCCGCACCCGCAGCCAGTGCGCCATCCGCGCGGCGTCCCGCACCAGTTCGCCGTAGCTCAGCCGGGTCCCGTGGTGCACGACGGCGGGGGCGTCGGGGGTGCGGCGCGCCTGCTCCAGCACGAGCTGCGGCACGGTGGCCGCGGTCACCGGCGTGCCGGGTCGCGGTCGGCCCGTGCCGGGCGGGGGCGCGAGGGAGGTCAGCAGCTCGCGGCAGGTGACACCGGGCCGGGCCGCCGCCGCGAGCAGCCGGTCGAGCTGCTCCACCATCAGTTCGGCCGTGGCCGGTGCGTACAGGGCCCGGTCGTAGTCGATGCGCAGCACGAGCCGGTCGGGGGCCTCGACGGCCGCGAACGCCAGGTCGTACTTGGCCACCGCGCTCTGCGGATGCAGCAGCCGCACATCGGCGCCCGGCACCTGCCAGGCCGACGCGGGCTGCGGCTGGTGCAGGAAGACCGCCCCGTACGAGGGGGCCGTGCCCGGCGGCAGGTCGCCCGACTCCGCGTGCGCCTCCATGGAATCCAGGACCTGCTCGCCGAGCGCGGCGGCGTAGTCGGCGAACGGGCGGGCCGCCTCGTGCACGGTACGCACGGGCAGGACCCGGGTGAACAGGCCGACGGCGTTCTCCGCGTCCGGCTCGTGCCGCCCGGCGAATGGCATGCCGAGCACCCCGTCGTCCTCCCCGGACCAGGCGTGCAGCAGCAGGCCCCACGCGGCGAGCAGCACCATCGCGGGGCTGGCGCCCTCGCGGGCGGCGAGCGCGCGGACCTCGGCGAGCCGTTGCCGGTCCAGTTCCCGCTCGGTCCAGCCCGCCCGGCCGCGCAGCCCGTCCTCGGGGCGCAGCCGGTCCGGCAGCGGGGCGAGCCGCGCGGGCTCGCCGTCCAGGAGCGTCGTCCAGTACGGGTCGGGGGCCGCCGCCACGGGCTGCGGGGCGGGCACCGGCACCGGCACGAAACGCGGGTCGCGGCCCGAACTCCGGGCCCGGTAGGCGGTGACCAGGTCCTCGGCGAGCACCTCGACGGAACGGCCGTCCGCCACGATGTGATGAACCGTCAGGGTCACCAGGGCCCCGTCCTCGTACCGCAGCGCCTCGGCCCGCAGCAGCGGCGCGGTGCCCGGGTCGAGCGGGCGCGCCGCGGACAGGGAGGCGTCGGCCAGCGCCGCCTCGCGGTCGTAGCGGCCCGGGCGCGCCGCGATGTGCAGCGGCACCGTCGCGGCGGGCTCGGCGGCGTGCCGCAGCGCGCCGTCCACCGTCTCGAACCGCCCCGCCGGTGCGGGATGGCGCGCCAGTACGTCGGCCAGGGCCGCGCGCAGCGCCCGGCCGTCCAGCTCGCCGCGGAACTCCAGGCAGAGCGGGATGTTGTACCGGCCGGAATCGGGCTCGCAGCGGTCGGCGAGCCAGATCTCCAGCTGGGCGGAGGAGGCCGCGGTCACGCCCCCGCCTCCGCACGCCTCGCGTCGTCGCCGCGGGCCGGGACGATGCCGGTGAGGAAGAGCGCCAGCTCGGCCACGGTCGGATGGGCGAAGAACTGACGGGCCGTCAACGCTATGCCCAGTTCCTGCTTGAGGGTGCGCACGATCCGCAGCGCGCACATCGAGTGGCCGCCGACGAGGAAGAAGTTCTCGTCGTCGTGGAACTCGTCGTGGCCGAGGTTGTCGGCCCAGGCGGTGCGCACCAGCGACGCCAGCTCGCTCGTCACGCCCTCGGGGGAAAGCGCCGATGTCATGGGGGTCTCCTTCGGGATCAGGACGCCGCTTCAGCGGGAACGGCGGGGACGAATCGTCGGTAGGTGGCGTCCACGGCATCCCACAGCTGCGGGAAGAGCGTGCGCTCGGACATCCGGACGAGGCTGACGGTGGACTCCCCGCGCAGGCTCGTGGGCATGGCGGGACAGGTCCGGCCGCCCACCGAGTGCGGCTCGGCCTCGGGATGGCCGCCCAACTGCCCCCACACCATGCGCAGATGGAGCTGCTTCCAGTCCCCGATCGCCCCGTCCAGCCGCATCAGGCCCTGCCGCACCAGCGCGAGATCGACCGCGGCCCGCTCGTGCCCGGCGGGCCGGACGAGCCGGCCCTGCGCCGTGATCAGCTCCTCGATGGTGAGCCCGGCACGCTCCAGCGCCCGGGTGAAGGCCCGCCACAACGGCTGCGCCGCGCGGCGCAGGTTGCGGGCACCGGGGGAGTCCAGCCCCGTGGTGTTCTCGGGGAAGGTGTCGCGCATGGTGAGCAGACCGGTCTGCGGCAGGTACTCCACCAGGGTGTTCAGCGCCTGCACCGGTATCCGGCCCAGCGAGGCGGCGCGCTCCAGCACCTGCGTGGCCAGCAGTGGGTCGTCGTCGTCCAGCAGGGCCACCGCACGGCCCATCTCGAAGTGCATCGCGGCCCACGCGTACTCCGTGATCAGGTGCACGGACTGGAACAGCCGCTGGTCGGGGTGGACGAGCTGGTTCTCGGGAAGCAGCGCGGACAGCGCGGTGGTGAGCCGGGTGTCCTCCTCGTAGTTGCTGCCCCGGTCGTACTCGTAGACGAGCTGCGGGTCCGCGGCATCCGGGTTCAGGGCGCGGCGCGCGGTGCCCGGTCGTCCGGTGGTGGCTCTCTTGCTCATGGGCTTCGGTGTCCTCCGGTTCGCAGATCGTGGTCAGCCGACGGCCGGCTGCTTCTCCATGGCGGGGAAAAGCCGTTGGGAGATCACCGACGCCAGGTAGGGCACGCCCTCCGTGGCACCGGTGCCGGTCCGGGTGCCGATCATCCGCACGGCCAGCCGGTAGTGGGTCTGCTTCCATCGCTGGTGCACCGCCTCCAGTTGCAGGGCCGCGGCCCGTACCGCCGCGGCGTCGGGCTCGGTGAGCCAGCCACTGGAGATCACGTCCTCCCAGGTGCCCTGCACGGTCTCCCGGCCGGCCAGCACCTCGTCGCGTACGTCTGGAACAGAGAGGAACGCGGACGAGTCCAGCCTCGCTCGAGCCGGGGTGGAGCAGTACGACTCGAAGGTCTTGTAACCCTCGGACTGGATGGCGCTCGCACCCTCCGTGAACTGCCGGAACAGCCGGAACGACTCGGGCTGCATGGTGGCGAGCAACGAGAACAGCGGCAGCGACTCGCGCAGTACGTCGGCGACCGCGGCGATCAACGCGGCGGCGTCGCCCGGCTGTTCGGCGCGCAGCGTGCGCACCGCCTCGTCCAGCGTCGCCGACATGAAGGCGAACGTGGCCTCGAACGACTGGAGCACCCGCAGGAAGAGGTACTCGTCGTGCAGCACGTACACCGGCTGGACGCTGGTGCGCAGCAGCAGCCGCTCCCCGGCGGTGGCGGTGCGCAGCACGGCGTCCGCGAGTTCACCGGCCGGTGAGCGGCCCGGTGTCGCGGCGACGGCGACGGGGTCGACGGCCCCGTCCAGCGCCCGCAGCGCGGCCGGCTCCATGACCCGGACCGCGAGCCGCAGCCGCTTGTTCAGGAGCAGGGCGTCCGGGAGCATCCCCTGCGGATCGCACGGGGTGCCGTCCAGGACGAGGCGCTCGAAGCCGATCAGGTCGGCGAGCAGCAGGAGCACCGTGCGGTCGCGGTGCCGGCGCAGCACCTCCCAGCCCGCCCGGTCGCCCGGCGCGCCCCGGCGCAGCAGTGCCAGGGCCGTGTAGCTGGGGTAGTCGTAGCGGTCGTCGAACTTGTCCAGGAGAACGTCGAGGAAGGGCCCGGCATGGGCGTCCCGGACGCCCGCGACGCCACCCGTGTCTGCCGGGACGCCTCCGGCGTCGCCCGCGTCCGCTTCGAGGAGCAGGGTGCGGCATTCGGCCAGGAGCGACAGGAGCTCCTCGTCGAGGAAGTGCTTTCCCACGGCACGCAGACGGTCGATGACGCCGTCGTACGGAAATTCCTCCGCCCCTCCGGAACCGCACCAGTCGGAGAGTTCGTGCCGGAGCGCTGTGTCGGTCGCTGTCATCTCGTTTCTCCTTGGGCCCGGCAGTGGATGGTTCGAGATTCGACGGAGCCCCTGGAAGAACGCTCAAGTCTCGCTCCACAACGGACCGGGATCCGCCGGAGCCCGCCCCGCCCGCCCCCCGGTCGGACGGCCGCGACCACAACGGCGGTGGGGGAACGGTCGAGAACGGGTCCGGACCGGTGGCCGCCGCGCCCGCCGCCGCCTACGGTGGGGCGCCTCGGACACGCCGTTCCTCCGCAGGGCCGAAGAGCTGGACGCCCGCGTATGGAGTTGAGCGTTGTGGCTATGGCCCGTCTCATCGGACTGGAGTTGACTGATCGGCATGACGAACACGCGGAACGGACAGACGACCGAGACGAAGACGACCCTGGTGATCGGCGGCACCGGAAAGACCGGACGCCGGGTCGCGGAGCGGCTCACCGGACGGGGGCTGCCGGTGCGGGTGGGTTCGCGCAACGGCGAACCGCCCTTCGACTGGGAGAACCCCGGCACCTGGGAGGCGGCGCTGGACGGCGTCGGGGCCGTCTACGTCACCTACTACCCCGACCTCGCCTTCCCGGGCGCCGCCGAGGCCGTCGGCGCCTTCTCCGAACTCGCCGTGAAGAAGGGCGCGCGCCGCCTGGTGCTGCTCTCCGGACGCGGGGAGGAGGGCGCGGTCATCAGCGAGGACAAGCTCAAGGAGTCCGGCGCCGACTGGACCGTCGTACGGGCCAACTGGTTCAACCAGAACTTCAACGAGAGCTTCTTCCTGGAGCCCGTCCTCTCCGGCGAGCTCGCGCTGCCCACCGCCGACGCCGTGGAGCCGTTCGTCGACGCCGACGACATCGCCGACGTCGTCACCGCCGCCCTCACCGACGACAAGCACATCGGCCGGACCTACGAACTGTCCGGCCCCCGGCTGCTCAGCTTCCACGACGTGGCCGCCGAACTGTCGAAGGCCACCGGCCGGGAGATCACCTACATCCCGGTCGAACTCGACGACTACCGGGCGGTCCTGAGGGAGAACGGGCTGCCGGTCGAGTTCGCCGACCTGTTCGGCCTGATCCTCGACGGACGCAACGCCAGCGTCGTCCACGGCGTGGAGGAGGCCCTCGGCCGCAAGCCGCGGGACTTCTCCGACTTCGCGAGGGACGCCGCCGCCACCGGCGTCTGGAACGCCTGAGAACCGGTCCGGGAACCCCGGTGCCACGGCCCCGGAGCCCGTCGGACACCCGGCGGACTCCCGGCCGCGGCACCGGACCCCGTACCACGCACCGCCCGCACCACGAGCACGGCCCGATCCGCACGAGAGGCCCAGGAGGCGACCATGAGCGGCACCATGTCCAGCGAGCGTCTGGACACCCTGCCCGGACACTTCCACGGCTTCGCGCTCATGCACGTGGCGATGCGCCGCGACGCGCGACGGCTGACGGCCGCCGCGCCCCGGCTCGCCGCCGCCGGACCGGACCCCGCCGTCGCCGAATGGTGGCGACGGCTGCGCGACGTCATCGACTGGCACCACCACAGCGAGGACGAACTGCTCTGGCCCGAACTGCTGCGCCGGCTGCCCGGTGCCGAGGACGTCGCCCGGGCACTGGACGGGGACCACGCCGAACTGGACGCGGCGATGGACGGGGTGGGCGCCGCCCTGCGGCCGGGCGCCGACCCGGCGGCGGTGACCCCGGCGGCCACCCGGTTCGACGAGGTCCTGCACCGACACCTCGCGGCCGAGGAGAAGGTCGTCTTCCCGCTCTTCGCCCGCCTCGACGCCCGGGACTACCTGGCACTGGAACAGCGCCTGGTGCGCACCGCGCCGCGGGGCGTCCTCACGTACCTCCCGCCGTGGATGTTCGACGGCGCGGAACCACGGTCCGTGTCCCTGGTCGCGGCGACGATGCCGCCACCGGTGCGCCTTTTGGGCCGTACGGTGCTCAGGCGCCGCTACGAGCGCGGACTCGCCGCGATCACCACCCCCGGCCGACGGAACTGATCGTCCCGCCGACCCACGGAACCGACGGAAGGAACCCCGCCATGTCCACGGCAGCCCAGCCCGCGCTCACCGCCGCCACCATCGCCATGGGGCTCAGCGCGGGGCTGTACTTCGCCTTCGACGTCTCCGTGATGCCGGGACTGGACCGGGGCGACGACCGGACGTACCTCACCGCGATGAACCACATCAACGAGGCCATCGAGAACGGCCTGTTCGGCCTCGTCTTCATCGGCGCCTTCCTCGCCACGGCCGTCGCCGGCGGACAGCTCCGGCGCATCGGCCGGCGCACCGCGGCCCGGTGGACCTGGGCGGCGCTCGGCTTCTACACCACCGCGCTCGCGCTGACGGCCACGGTCAACATCCCCCTCAACCGGCGCCTCGCCGCATCCGGCCGCACCGCCGGTGAACTCGCCGAACTGCGAAGGGCGTTCGCCTCCACCTGGGTGCGGTCCAACGCGGCCCGTACACTCGCCTGCACGGCGGCCCTGGTCTGTCTGGGCCGCGCCCTGGCCTCGTCCCGGCCCTGATCCCGGCCCCGACAGGCCCCCGAGCCGCGCCCGCCCTCCGGCCATCCCCCGTCCGGAGGGCGGGCGCCATCCTCCCGGAACGGACGGATCACCCCATGGACGTGCTCACCGGCCTCCTGGAGGGGCCCAAGGCGCGCGGCGCCTTCCTGCTCAAGTCCGTCTTCAACCCGCCCTGGTCGCTGCGCGTCGAGGACCGTGCCCCGATCTCCCTGGTCACCATGGTCCACGGCGACGCCTGGGTGATTCCCGACCGAGGCGTCCCGGCCCGCATCGGCCCCGGCGACGTCGCGGTGCTGCGCGGCCCCGACCCGTACACCATCGCCGACGCCCCGGATACTCCCGTCCAGGTCACCGTCGGCCCCGAACAGCGGTGCAGCACCACCGACGGCGAGGACGTCACCGACACCATGGCCCTGGGGGTCCGCACCTGGGGCGATCCGATCGGCCAGGGCTCGGCGGTCATGCTCAGCGGCACCTACCAGGCGCCCAGCGAGATCGGCCGCCGCCTGCTCAACGCCCTGCCCGCCCTCCTGGTCCGCCCCGCCGCCCTCGACGACACCCCGCTCGTGCCCCTGCTGGCCGAGGAGATCGGCCGCGACGCGCCGGGCCAGGAACTGGTCCTGGACCGCCTGCTCGACCTGCTCTTCGTCAACGTGCTGCGCACCTGGCTCGCCGAACCGGACGCCGGGGCGCCCGCCTGGTACCGCGCCCAGTCCGACCCGGTCGTGGGCCCCGCCCTGCGGCTCCTGCACGAGAACCCGGCCCGCGCCTGGACGGTGGAGTCGCTGGCCCGCAAGGTCGGCGTCTCCCGGGCGGGCCTGGCCCGCCGCTTCAGCGAGGTCGTGGGGGAGCCGCCGATGACGTACCTGGCCGGCTGGCGGCTCGCCCTGGCCGCCGACCTGCTGCGCGAACCCGACGCCACCGTGGCCACGGTGGCCCGTCAGGTCGGCTACAGCAGCGCGTTCGCGCTGAGCGCGGCCTTCAAACGGGTACGGGGGATGAGCCCGCAGGAGTACCGCACGAACGGCGCCTCGCGGGACGTGCAGCCCTCGACGGTCCCCTCACGGACGGTCGTGCTGGGCGGCTGACATCACACGGGCGACACCGTCCGCCGCTCGGCCCGGAAGCGGCGGACGGCCAGCACGACGCCCAGCACGGCCCCCGTCCAGACCACGGCCTCGGCCAGCACGATCGACGGGGTCAGGGTGAGGTGCGGCCGGGGCGGCATCACGACCATCTGCGCGGCGGCGCCCAGCGGAACCGTCAGCGCCGCGCACAGGCCGACCGGTCCGGGCCGCCGGACGGCCGCTCCCACCGCGCCGAGGACCGGCCCGAACAGCAGCGCCGCCGCCGTCCAATAGGTCATGGCGGACTCGGCGTCCGCGACGTAGGCGTCCGTCAGGTAGTACGCCGCCGTGGCGGCGATCAGCGACAGCGTCCCGGCCAGCGCGCCCCGGAGCAGGGTTCCGGCCAGCAGGCCCGCCGCCACCGCCAGCGCGGCCCAGGCCCAGCCCGCGTCCAGCAGCAGACTGAGCACCTTGGCGGTCTTTCCCCCGGGCGTGCCCCTGAGCGGCGCCCCGATCTCCGTGTACGGCGACGAGAGCGCGTTGACGAGCGAGGTGACGGCCCCGAAACCCGCCCCGGCGGCGAGACTCCCCAGAGTGATCTTCATACCGGGAGGGTATCCAGTGCGCCGCGACGCCCTCCCCGGACGGGCAACGCACGTGCGGGCGCCGGGTCGTGGGACGTCCTCACGACCCGGCGCCCGCGGTGCGGGAGCCGTTCACACCAGTTCCCGCACCGCCCGCACGACCGCGTCCGGAGCCTCCAGGGGCAGCATGTGCCCCACGGAACCCAGCTCCTCGAACCGGGCCCCCGGCAGGGCGTCCGCCACCGCGCGGCCCAGCGCCGGGGCGATCACCCGGTCGCCCTCGCCCGCCAGCACGACCGCCGGGATCCGGACGTTCCCGAGCGCCTCGCGCAGATCCATGCCGCGCGAGGAGCGGAACGCGTCCGCCCGCACCCGGGGCGAAGTGGCCGCGAACATCTGCCGGTTGACCTCCATGGCCCGCGGGTCGGCCCGCTTGCCCATGGTCTGCCCCAGCAGCCTGCGGCCCAGCGCCGGCCGGGACAGCGCCCTGGAGAACAGCGCGCTGCCCATCATCCGCACCTCGCCGTCCGGGGTGTCCTGGCCGTGCGCCGCCGTGCCCAGCAGCACCAGGCCCTTCAGTGCACGCGCCCCCGAGGAGACGTACGACAGGGCCGCGAAGCCGCCGCCGGAATGGCCCACGACCACCGCGTCGGAGGCGTCCACCCGGTCGATGACGGTGTCCAGGTCCTCGCCGAGACGGGCGATGCCGAACGGCTCGCGGCCCGGCACCGAGGCGCCGTGCCCGCGCTGGTCGTACAGCACGACCCGGTGGCCCTCCCGGATCAGCCGGTCCGCCACCGTGCCCCACACCCGCCGGGACGCCGCCCAGCCGTGGGCCAGGACCACGGTGGTGCCCGACGGGGTGCCGAGGGGGGCCAGGACGGTGAGCGCGAGCAGGCCCCCGTCACTCGTGTACGCCGCCGTCTCCGCGACCGGTGCGGTCGCGACCGCGGTCACGCCCGCTCCTTCGCCAGCACCCGGTTCAGCGACACGAACGCGGCGCTCGTCGCCCGCGAGTGCTCCGCGCCGATGTCGGCGACCCTGGCGAGCATCCGCAGCCAGCCGTGCGGACGGCCCCGGAAGTGCATCCCGATCCGGGTCCGGGCGCCGTCGTCCACCGGGTCGAGAACGAAGTCGCTCACACCCCGGAAGGCCCCGTCGACGTACTCGACCGACAGCCGCCGCCCCGGCTCCACCGCCGTCGTGCGCGCGGTGAACCGCAGTTTGGGACCGCCCTTGTCGACGCCCTTGGTGTGCACCGTGACCGCGACCTCGCCGCCCACCACGTCCGGCTCGCCGGACGAGACCGCGAAGGTGTTGGCCGGCACCCACCAGCGCTCCCCGCCGCGGAACTCGGCGAGCAGCGCGTCCCAGACGGCCTCCCGGGGCGCGTCGACGACCGCCTCGTCGATCAGGTCGTAACTCGTCATCAGCCCGTCCCTCCGCCGAAGAATCCCTGACCCGGGGTGAGGACGCCCGACGGGTCGTAGCGTCGCTTCGCCCGGCAGAAACCGTCCCAGCGGGCCCCGAAGTGCGCCTTCCAGTCGGCCGTCGTCATCCCCGGCACCGCACCGACCAGGTACCGCTTGCCGCCCATCGCCACGGCCTTGTCGTACAGCCGGCGGTTCTGGTCCAGCATCGCCCGGATGCCGGTCTCACCCGGGTTGGGGAACCGCAACAGGTCGAAGAGGTAGCCGACCGGCTCGCCCGGCTGCACCGCGAGCGGCCGGGTCACCTTGCGCGTGTAGTACGGGTAGAAGAGCAGGAACCCGCCGCCGAGGCTGTCCGCGGTCAGCTCCTTCTCGACGATCTCCATGAACGCCCTGGTCTTCGAGGCGGGCAGGAACAGGCTCAGCCAGGGCTTGGGCTGGTACCAGTGGCCGCTCTCCTTGAGGTACGCCTCGTAGCCGTCGAGCCGGAACATGTAGTCCCGGTAGCCGACGTCCTCGATCACCGCCTCGGCGCGGCTGTCGCGCAGTCCCGACAGCAGCTTCGCCCGGTCGGGGACGGCAGTGCCCGAGTAGTTGGCGGCGACCTCCATCTTGTAGCGCCAGCCCGAGTCGTCGGACCTGCGCAGCGTCTCGCCGGCCTGGACGTGGAAGCGGTTCTCCGCCATCACCTTCTCGCTGTCCGCGAGATAGGTCGCCAGGTCGTCGTAGAAGAGGCTGAAGACCACCGACCGTTCGGGGGCCGGTACCAGCCGCACCCTGGCGCGCAGGATGATCGCGGTCTGGCCGCCGCCCGACAGCACCGAGTCGAACAGGTCGGCGCAGGACGACGGGGAGACGGTGAGCAGGTCGCCGTTGCCGGTCACGACGTCCAGCGACTGGACCGTGTCGCACAGCAGGCCGTACTTCTGCACGGTGCCGCCGATGCCGCCGATGGACAGCGTCCCGCCGATCGACAGGTGCATGTAGTCGGGCAGCGCGGGCGGCGTCAGCCCCGACTTCAGCGCGGCGTCCGTCAGTTGGCCCCAGGTGACGCCCGCCTCCACCACCGCGCTGGTCGAGTCGATGCTGATGATCTTCGACCTGGAGCGGGCGTCTATGGAGATGCCGCCGGCGGGCACGGACGCCTGGCCGTAGACCGAGTGCGACTCCTGGTCGGTCCCGGTGCCGCCCTGCCCGTTCACGGCGATCTTCAGGCCGTTCGTCCGGGCGTAGCAGACCATTCTGGCGACGTCCCGGTCGGAGCCGGGGCGCAGCACCGCCCAGGGGGCCGAGCCCTTCAGCCGGCCGAAGTCCTGGCGGAAGCGCTCCAGGTCGGCGGCCGAGGTGGTCAGTGTGCCGTCGAGGGTGGGCACCGGCGCGACGGACGCGCCGCCGGACACCTCGGCCGCGGTGGCCCACGACTGGCTCGCGGCGCTCCATCCGACGACCGCGGCCGTGATGCCGCCCAGCACCTTGCGCCGCGAGAGCGTGGTGTTCATCTGCGTTCCTCTCCTTCGGCTATGCGTGGTCAAGGGTGGGTCTGCCGGCCCCGACGGAGGTGGCGAGCCGGTACTCGGCCAGGTCGAAGCGGCGGGTGCGGCGGCGGAACCGCCAGGTGTACGTGGGCCAGATCGACGGGTTGCGCCCGTGCTCGTCGAGGTACCAGCTCCGGCAGTTCCCGGCGTTCCACACGGTCCCGTCGAGGCGCCCCTGCACCTCCTCGTTCCAGGCCCGCTGGGCCTCCTCGCGGACCTCGACACTGGCCAGGCCGCGCCGCTCCATGTGCTTCAGGGCGTCCAGGACGTAACCGATCTGCGCCTCGATCATCACGACCTGGGACGAGTGCCCGAGGGTGGTGTTGGGGCCCAGGAGCAGGAACAGGTTGGGGAAACCGGCGACCGTCGTGCCGCGGTGCGCCGCCATGCCGTGCTCGCGCCACACGTCGCGCAGCAGCCGGCCGTCGCGGCCCGTGATGCGTCCGGCGACCGGGCGGTCGGTGGCCTTGAACCCGGTGCCGAGGATGATCGTGTCGACGACGCGTTCGGTGCCGTCGGCCGTGACGACCGACTTGGCGCGCACCTCGGTGATGGCGTCGGTGACCAGGTCCACGTTGGGCTGCTGGATCGCCGGGTACCAGGTGTTGGAGAACAGCAGCCGCTTGCACGCCATGACGTAGTCGGGCGTGAGCCGGGCGCGCAGCGCCTCGTCCGGCACGGACTTGACCAGGTGGTCGCTGGCCATCTTCTGCATCTTCCCGGCGACCTTGGGCCGCTTCATGACGAAGGCCAGGATCTCGCGGCCCCACATGTTGAAGTTGCGCCGGAAGTTCTGGTAGCCGGGAACCTTGTGCAGCAGCTTCGACTGCAGCGCACTGGTCGGCTTGTCGTTCTTCGGGCCGATCCACGCCGGGGTGCGCTGGTACAGGTCGAGCCGCCCCACCTCGGGCTGGATCTTCGGTACGAACTGGATGGCGGAGGCGCCCGTGCCGATGACGGCGACGTTGCGGCCCTTCAGGTCGTGGCCGTGGTCCCAGCGCGAGGAGTGGAACACCGTGCCCTCGAAGTCGCCGAGCCCGGGGATGTCCGGGTACGCGGCCTCGGAGAGGTAGCCGGTGCCCGAGACCAGCACCTGGGCGGTGTAGTCGCCCTGCGAGGTCTCGATGTACCAGCGCCGGGTCGGTTCGTCCCAGCGGGCGGAGAGCAGTTCGTGGTTGAACCGGATGTGGGGGCGGACCCCGAACCGGTCGGCCACGTCCCGCAGGTAGGCGAGCAGCTCCTCCTGCTTGCCGAAGGTGGACTTCCAGCCCGGGTTCTGCGCGAACGAGAAGGAGTACAGGTGGGACATCACGTCGCAGGCGGCGCCCGGGTAGGTGTTGTCCCGCCAGGTCCCGCCCACCTCGTCGGCCCGTTCGAAGACCAGGAAGTCGTCGGTTCCGCCGCGCAGCAGGCGGATCGCCATGCCCAGTCCGGAGAAGCCGCTGCCGATCACGGCGACCCGCAGGTGCCGGGTGGGTCCGCCGCCGCCCGGCCGGGACGCCGCGGGTGCGGCGACGCCGTCGTCGCGCGCGGGTTCGAGAATGCTCGTCACGTCGGCCTCCTCAGCGTCGCGCGATGGTGACGCGGAAGTTGTTGAAGAACTTGTCTTCCAGCGTGTAGGCGAAGATGTCCAGGTAGCGCTCGAAGCGGGCCACGACCTCCTCGCCCTCCAGGGCGACGGCCTCGTCCCGGCGGGCGGCCAGCAGCTTCAGCCAGGCACGGCAGGCGACGGCGAACGACTCGCGCTCGTTGACGATCTCGACGACGTCGAAGAGCCCCTCGGCGGCCTGCGTCAGCTCGTGCAGGTGCGGGATGTGGCAGTTCTCGAACTCGGAGCGCTGGAGGAACTTCAGGTCGTCGAGCAGCTGCCGGTTCATCGGCAGGGCCTCGGCGGTCATGGTGTGCAGGACGAACCGGCCCCCCGGCTTCAGCGCCGCGCCCACCTTGTTGAAGAACACCCGGTACTTCTTGGTGCGCTCGCGCGGCGGCAGCGTGGAGGAGACGAAGTGCTCCAGCGCGTTGATGCAGAACGCCGCGTCGTACGGGTCGTCGGTGACGTGGTCCTCCCACGACTCGACCCGGGTGGTGATCCTGGGGTTGTCCAGGCCGGCGATGAACTGTTCCTGGGTGCGGCTGAGGGTGAGGCCGACGGCCTGCTCCACGCCGTGCACGGTGGTCAGCCGGTTGAGCATGGTGCCCCAGCCGCAGCCCACGTCCAGCACCCGGCGGGCGCCGGCGGCTCCCGCGAGTTCGACGAACGTGTCGAGCTTGCGCTCCTGGGCCTCGTCGAGGGCCTCGGTCAGGCCCTCTCCCTCCTCCCAGTACCCACCGGAATACATCATGGTCGGGCCCAGCAGGAGGCGGTAGAAGTCGTTGCTCACCTCGTAGTGGTGCCTGATTGCGTCGACCTCGGGGACCGACCTGTCTGCGACCGTCGTCATTCTTCGTCAACTCCTGTCCGGCGTACGGGTGTTGCAGACGAGAAAACCGGGTCGCTCGCAACAGATGTGCAAGACGGCGCCCGGGGCCCCGTGTTGCGCACGCGTTGCGTGGGCCGGGATTCGATTCCTTCCGAACGACCGAGCCCCGCGAGAGAGGACCGCACATCATGTCCATGCCCACCATTGAAGAACTGGCGAGCCAGCTCGAAGCCGTCTCCGGCGCAGAGAAGGTCGACCCGGACCACCCGCTCCAGCACATCGCGGACGTGGACTCGCTGGACCTGATGGAGTGGCTGTACGGGTTCCAGAACAGGTACCCGGACATCCCCGCCGACGAGTCGCTGTTCGCCGACATCGACGACACGACCACCCTGCGCGTCGTCCACGAGCGCATCCTCGCGCTCGTGCCGGCGCGGGCCTGAGCGGGGCCGCCCGTGAACGGCTTCGACATCACCGGGTGGGGCATGTCCGTACCCGAACGCGTCGTCTCCAGCACGGAGCTGGCGCAGCGCTTCGGCGTCGACGAGCACTGGATCGTCAGCCGGTGCGGGATCCGTGAGCGCCGGGCCGTCGGACCGGGCCAGACGACCGCCTCCCTGGCTGTCGAGGCCGGCCGGCGAGCCCTGGAGAAGGCCGGGCTGAGCGGCGGCGACATCGCACATCTGATCGTCGCCACCGCCACGCCCGAGCAGCCCTCCCCGGCCACGTCCGCGTTCGTCCACCACGAACTCGGCATCGCCGGCAGCGCGCACGACGTCAACTCCGAGTGCGCGGGGTTCGTGTACGGACTGGTCCAGGCCATGGCGCTGATCAAGATCGACCCCCGGCCCATCCTGCTGATCGGTTCCGACACCCACACCCTGACCGCCAACCCGGCCGACCGGGACCTGTCGATCCTCGTCGGCGACGGCGCGGGCGCCGTGGTGCTCCAGCCGGCGGACCGGGACCGGGTCCTGGCCTGGAACCTGGGCGCGGACGGCAGTTGCACCGGCAGCCTCAAGGTGCTGGCGGGCGGCAGCCGGATGCCCACCACCGAGGAGACCGTCCGCCAGGGGCTGCACTACGCGCAGATCAACGGCAACGAGATCTACCTCAACGCCGTGCGTTACACGGTGCGCACGGTGCGGGAGACCCTGAAGGAGGCGAAGGTCGAGGCGGCCGACGTGCACCACGTCATCCCGCACCAGGCCAACATCAGGATCATCAACTCCATCCTCGGCCACACCGGTCTGCGGCCGGAGGCCCTGGTCACCAATCTGCACAAGTACGGGAACACGGCGTCCGCGTCAATTCCCATCGCACTGACCGAAGCCCTGGACGAGGGCCGGATCGAGGACGGCGACCTGGTGCTGCTGGCCGGCTTCGGCGCGGGCATGACCTGGGGATCGGTCCTCCTGGAGTGGGGCGGAGGAGACAGTTGAGCGCAAAACCGGTGGGAACCCGGCCACAGCGGCCGGTCGCCCTGGTCACGGGCGCGTCCGGCGGACTCGGCCAGGCCCTGGCGATCGAGCTGGACGCCCTCGGCTGCCGGGTCGCGGTCCACTACAACAGCTCCGAGGAGCGGGCCCGGGCCGTGCAGGACAAGCTGACGAACGACTCGATCGTGGTCACCGGGGACGTCGGCTCGTACGAGGCCGTCACCGCGATGTACCGGGAGATCGGGGAGCGGCTCGGCCCCGTGGACGTGCTCGTCAACAACGGCGCGATCCGCAAGGACGCGCTGATGGCGATGCAGTCGCCGGCGGACTGGGCCCAGGTGATCCAGACGAATCTGATCGGTTCGTTCCACACCGCCCGGGCGGCCGTCCCGCACATGCTGCGGCAGCGGTGGGGAAGGGTCGTCAACGTGGTCTCGCCGTCCGGTCTGATCGCGACCGCGGGCCAGACGGCGTACTCCGCGTCGAAGGCGGGCCTGATCGGCTTCACCCGCACCCTGGCCGCCGAGTGCGGCCGACGCGGGGTCACCGTCAACGCCCTGTCCCCGGGATTCATGATCACGGGCATGACGGAGAGCCTGCCCGACCGGGTGAAGGAGAGCATGGAGGAGAAGGCCCCCGTGCCGCGCTTCGTGACGGTGGAGGAGGTGGCCCGCAGTGCGGGTCTGTTCCTCGACCAGGACTGCATGACGGGGCAGGTCATCAGCATCGACAGCGGGGTCTCCATCACCTGACCCCGTACGCGGGGCAGGGGCCCGGGCCCCCGGCGGCGTCCGGGGACCGTGGTGGCAACACGGCCGGGTCCACCGGCCCCGAGCGGTTCACGCAGGCGCCCGGCCGGGCTCTCCCGGCCGGGCGCCTGCGCGTGGGCGGGCGCGGTCAGTTCTCCCGGATGAAGCAGTCCGAGACGTAGCCCTCCACACCCGTTCTGTTGTTGTGGACGTACGTCCAGTGGTCCTTGACCTGGCCGTCGGGGCACCGCACCTCGTCGGCGCCCGTGCTCTGGCCACCCATCCAGGTGTACCCGTCGCCCGGATTGCCGTGCCCCCGGACCGGTGAGTCGAGCTTGTAACTGCTGTGAATGCGGACCCCGGTGGCGGTGAAGTCGCCCTGCGGGGGATCCGCGGCGATCGCCGGTACCGAGGCGGACAGGACGCCCAGCAGGGCCAGCGCCGCCGCGGAGGCCCGGACGGCGGTGGAACGTGCGATGTTCATGGTGCTGTCTCCTTCTCGGGTGGGGGTTTCACTGCCGCCGCAGCGAGGAGTAACTGTCTTCCCAGGTCATGTGGCTGAGCTGGATCGGTTCGGTCTCGTCCCCCCACAGCGTGTAGATGCGCTCCCGGTAGTTCGGCAGGTCGAAGACGTCCCAGTTGGCCCCGGTCCGGTTCCAGTAGGCCGAGGTGTTGTTGTCGATGGCCTGCTGGGCGAGATCGGGCGAACCCGAGGCGAAATGGGCCATCGTCCCCGTGCCGTCGGCATTGGCGAACAGGCACAGGCGCGCCGCTGGGCAACGCTCGAAGCCGCCGGCCCGGGTGGGCGGGGCAGCCGCGCCGAGCGTGCCGATCAGGGCGCAGACGGCAAGAAGGACAGCGCATTTGCGCATGGTGGAACCCCTGGGTGTCGGTTGCGCGGCCGACCGGAATCCGGATGGCCGCCACTGTCACTCAAAGGTACGACTCGAACACTTTCCGTAACAGGCGCATCGGGTGGGTTCGGAAGCGCGCCCTCTGCCGGGAGTGCGCTCCACGCCCCCTGCGCGACTCGCGCGCACATGCCCTTCGGGGGCTCGGGGGCTCGGGGGCTCGGAAGGTCGGGAGCTCGAAGGTTCAGGGGGTCGGGGCGCTCGGGCGCTCGGGGTGCTCGGGCGGAACCGGGGGCGTCGCCCCTCGGCGGACGTCATCGGCCTCGCGCCCCGGCCGCGCGTTCCTCGGCCCGGGCCCGTACCCCGGCGTCGGAGCAGAAGCCGAGCCCCGAGCTCTTCAGGCAGAGCAGGCCCACCAGCCGGCCGCCCTCGGCGGTGACGGCCACCCTCCGGCGCCCCGCGGCGACCATCGCGTCCCAGGTCTCGCGCAGCCCGGCGGACGGCGCGACCACCCGGTCGCCGAGCCGTCCCGCCGGGGCGACCGCCTCGTGGTCCTCCCGCCCCGCCAGGTCGGCCCGCTCGACGACCGCGATCAGCACGCCGTCGTCGACCACCAGCAGGGCGTGCACCTTGTCGTTCCCGAAGAGCTCCCGCGCCTGCCCGACCGTCGTCGACGGAGGGGAGGTCTTGGGGAAGGTGTGCATCGAGTCCGCGACGGCGGTGCCCCTCCCGGTACTCATCGGGGCGGTCCCCCTCGCCCGGACCGGCGTCCGTCGCGTGCGGCGGTGCTCATCGGGGCGCCTTCCGTCGCTCTACTTCGGCCGGGTGCAGCCGCACGCCGTCCCCCGGTTCTGGAGGGCCTGCAGTGCACAGGCGGCGAGACAGTGGAGAACGGCCCGCCCGGCCTGGGACGTGACCGCGGCGGCAATGGCCGAGCGGAGTTTCGGTGCCTGCGTTCGTTCCATGGCTTCGGACATGCGGCGAGCTCCCTGCGTATACGGACGGGAGGTATGTTCCCCGATGCAGTCTACATACCCCTGGGTGGTATCCAGGCTGGCTGAAACATTCTCCTTCATCCGCTCCTTGTCGGTCGAGTCGTGATCAAAATCTTGCAGCATTACCCCCAGGGGGTGTACTCCTTGATACCCCATCAGGGTATCCAGGAGTGTGGGGGAGCCGTCCGGGACCGAGCCCGGCCCCGGACGAGCCGAACCGAATCCTCCGCACCGCTCCGGCCCACCGGATCCCGGTGCCCGACCACGACCAGGGGAGACGGCGGACGATGACCGAGGCACGTGGCTACTGCACCCTCTGCAAGTCACGCTGTGGCGCGATCTACACCATCGAATCGGGAGCCATGGTCGGCGTGCGCCCGGACCCGGACCACCCCACGGGCGCGGCGCTGTGCCCCAAGGGGCGGGCGGCCCCCGAACTCGTGCACAGCCCGGCCCGTCTCACCCGTCCGCTGCGCCGCACCACACCGCGAACCGACCCCGATCCCAAGTGGCGGGAGATCGGCTGGGAGGAGGCGATGACGGAGATCAGCAGCCGGCTCGCGGAATTCCGGGACACCACGGGGCCGGAGTCCGTCGCCTTCTCGGTGACCTCGGCCAGTGGCACGCCGATGAGCGACGCCCTCGAATGGGTGGAGCGGTTCGTCCACCTCTATGGCAGTCCGAACATCTCCTACTCGACCGAGATCTGCAACTGGCACAAGGACTTCGCCCACGCCTTCACCTTCGGCAGCGCCCAGCCCGCACCCGACTTCCCGCACACCGACCTGACCGTGATGTGGGGGCACAATCCCGCCAAGACCTGGCTGTCCCGGTCGGTGGCCCTGGCCGAGGCACGCGCACGGGGCGCCCGCCTCGCGGTCGTCGACCCGCGCCGGACGGCCGCCGCGATGCAGGCCGACCACTGGCTGCGGGTGCGGCCGGGCACCGACGGCGCCCTCGCCCTCGGACTGGCCGACCTCGTGCTGCGTCGCCACGGCGGCGACCAGGAGTTCCTGAGGGCCTGGACCAACGGGCCGCTGCTGGTGCGCGACGACGACGGCCGCTTCCTGAGGGCCGACGAGCTGACCCCCGACGGCGTCGGCCACGTGGTGTGGGACGAGCAGGGCGGCCGGCCCGAGCCCTACGACACCACCCGGGCCGCCCCCGCCCCGCAGCGGTTCGCCCTGCGCGGCACCCACCGGGTCCGCACCCGCTCCGGAACGGTCACCTGCCGGCCCGCGTTCCAGCACTACCTCGACGCCGCGGCGGCCTGGCCGCTGGCACGCACGGCCTCGGTGACCGGGGTGGACCCCGACACGCTCATCGCGTTCGCCGACGACCTGGCCACCTCGCGCGCGGTCAGCTACGCAACATGGACCGGAGTCGGCCAGCACGTGGACGCGACGCAGACCGAACGCGCCATCGCCACCCTGTACGCGCTCACCGGCTGTCACGACGCCCCCGGCGGGAACGTCGTCCTGCCGCAGCAACCGACCACCAAGGTGTCCCTGCCGCCCGTGCCCGAACAGGCGGCGAAGACACTGGGACTTGCCGAACACCCCCTCGGCCCCCCGGCGTCCGGCTGGATCTCCGCGCGGGCCCTGTGCAGGGCGATCACCGAGGGGGAGCCGTACCGCGTACGGGCCCTGGTCTCCTTCGGCGGCAACCTGTTGCTGTCGCAGCCCGACCCGGTGCGCACCGCCGAGGCCCTGCGCCGGCTCGAATTCGGCGTGCACATCGACCTGTTCGAGAACCCCACCGCCCGGTTCGCCGACATCCTCCTGCCCGCCAACACCCCCTGGGAGCGGGAAGGACTGCGCGCGGGCTTCGAGATCTCGCAGCAGGCCCAGCAGCGCGTGCAACTGCGCCCCCGCATGCTCGACCCGCTCGGCGAATCCCGCTCCGACCTCGACATCGCCTTCGACCTCGCCTGCCGCCTCGGTCTCGGGGACGAGTTCTTCGGCGGCGACATCCAGGCGGCCTGGAACCACCAGCTCGAACCCCTCGGCCTCACCGTGGACGACCTGCGCGCGGCCCCCGGTGGCGTGGACGTGCCGTTGCCGATGCGGTACCGGAAGTACGCCGGGACCACGCCCGACGGGCGGGTCACCGGATTCGCCACCCCGACCGGGCGGGTGGAGCTGTACTCACAACGGCTGCTCGACCACGGCTACTCCCCGGTGCCCGAGGTCGACGGCCCGTCCACCGACCCCGACTTCCCACTGACACTGAGCTGCGCCAAGAACGGGTACTTCTGCCACAGCCAGCAACGTGGACTGGCGTCACTGCGCAAACGCTCACCCGAACCCCTCGTCGAGATCGGCGAACGGGTCGCCGCGGACCGGGGCATCACCGACGGCGACATGGTGGAGATCACGACCCGCAACGCCGCCGTGCGGATGCGCGCCCGGGTGGACCCCGGCCTGCACCCCGAGACCGTGGTTGCCGAGTACGGGTGGTGGCAGAGCACTCCCGACCTGGCACTGCCCGGATCGGACCCGCTGGCCGACGGCGGACAGAACTACAACCTGCTCGTCGGCGACACCGCACACGACCCGATCAGCGGCTCGGCACCGCTGCGCTCGACGGCCTGCGACGTCCGCCGGACACCGACCGGAACATGGTCCGGCCCGCGCGAGTTCGTCGTCGAGGCGTCCGAGGAAGTGACCGAAGGCGTAAGGGAGTTGCTGCTCCGCCCGGCCGACGGCGGTCCGCTCCCGGAGTTCCGCCCCGGCCAGCACGTCACCGTCGCCGACGCCGGTTCCCCCGACATCACCCGGGCGTACTCGCTGACCGGCGCGGCCCGGGGCGACGACCTCGCGACGTACCGGCTGGCCGTCCGGCGGATCGAGGGCGGCGCGTTCTCCCCGCTCGTGCACCGCGGCCTCACCGCCGGGGCCCGGGTACGGGTGACCGCCCCTTCCGGCCTGTTCGCCATCCCGGTCGACCACGACCAGCCGGTGGTGCTGATCGCGGCAGGCGTCGGCATCACCCCCTTCCTCGGCCACCTCGAAACGCTCGGGGTCACCGGCGGTTCGGTCCCCGAGGTGGTCCTGCACTACGGCAACCGCAACAACAGGACCCACGCGTTCGCGGACCGGCTGAGGGAACTGGCCGGGGCGATACCGCAGTTGACGGTGATCGACCACTACAGCCGCCCGGCGGCCGAGGACGTGGAAGGAGTGCACTACTCGGTCCGCGGCCGGATCACCGCCGACGCGGTCGACGAGGAACTGATCCGCCGCCGCGCCCGCTTCTACCTGTGCGGGCCCCAGGAGATGATCGACGACGTCACCGCCGGACTGAAGGCGCGCGGAGTCCCGGGCTTCGACATCTTCGCCGAGAGGTTCCAGGTCGCCCCACGGAACGTCGAGGTCCCGGCGGACGCCACCGCGACCGTGCGCTTCGCACGCTCGGAACGCGAACTGACCTGGACCCGGGCGGACGGCACCCTGCTCGAACTCGGCGAGAAGGCAGGGCTGAAGCTGCCGAACGGCTGCCGCCTGGGACAGTGCGAGAGCTGCGCCGTCACCGTCCTGGACGGACAGGTCGCCCACCTGGTGGCCCCGGCCGAGGACCTGCCCGACGACCAGGTGCTGACCTGCCGGGCGGTGCCGGTCACGGACGTCGTGCTCGACATCTGAGACCGGCCCCGTTCCGGGTGGCGGGGGGGGGGGGCCCCGGCCGCGCCCCCCCCCCCCCGGGGGGCGGGGGGGGGGCGGGCGCCCCCGCCCCGGGCAAACAACCGGGTCGGCCCGACCGCCGCAGACACCGCGCGCCCCCCCCGCTGGAAGAGTTACTCGTCGTGAAGCACGAACACCGGGGGGCCGGGGGTGCGCAGCCCCCGCCGCCCCCGGGGGGTGGGGGTGCGCAGCCGGGCGGCCGCGTGTCCCCCGGCCGGTCCGCGGCCCGGTGTCGCGGCGACGGCGACGGG
>NZ_JBIAQQ010000045.1:0-43177 GCF_042889165.1 Streptomyces sp. NPDC002669
CCCCCCCCCCCCCCCCCCCCCCCCCCCCCCCCCCCCCCCCCCCCCCCCCCCCCCCCCCCCCCCCCCCCCCCCCCCCCCCCCCCCCCCCCCCCCGCGGCTCTGTCACGTGCGGTCAGGGGATCAGCGGCGGGCGGGGGCTCCCGTCGGGCCGGGCGTCGGACGGCGCGTCGTCCTGGTGGACGACCTCACCCTGGATGACCTTTCCGTCCGGCCGGTGAATACGGGCCTGCTGGAAGGCGTCGGAAAGGCTGCCGGGGCTCGCGGCGCTCATCCGGCGCTCCAGCGAGCGTTCCGCGTACCGGCCCAGCCGTGTGCGGACCGGCGGCACCAGCAGCAGGAGTCCGGCCACGTCCGAGATCATTCCCGGCACCATCAGCAACAGCCCGCCGAGCATCAGGAAGCCGTTGCCCCCGCTCGCCGGGGAAGCGGGCGGCCCGGCTTCGGCCCCGGGCCGGCCCTGCGTCCGCTGGAGGGTCTCGGTGAGGTTGCGGAAGGCCCGGCGGCCGGCCCGCTTCACCACCGCGGCCCCGAACACGATCCCCGCCACCAGGAGCAGCAGCACGGTGATCCCGCCCGCCGCGTCGGCCACGAGGATGAACAGCCAGATCTCCAGCACCGCCCAGGCGGCGACGGCGAGCGGAACGAGGGTACGGGCGCGAGAGCGCCGGGGGGCGGTCGGGGGCGGTGTGCCGGTCGTCATGGTCCCCAGTGTGCCCGTACGGCGGTCCGGGCGGCACGAGGGGGGTGATCACCACGGGCGGCGGGCCGGTGTCCGCCGCCGCGGGCCGGGGTCAGATCGTCTTGCGGCCCAGGACCCGGTTCGCGCGGGAGGCGACCCCCCAGGCGGTGACCCGCCAGAGCGCCTCGACCAGGATGTCGCGGCTCATCTTGGAGTCGCCGATCTCCCGGTCGACGAAGGTGATCGGGACCTCGACGACGTGGTACCCGGCCTCGACGGCCCTGCGGGCCAGGTCGACCTGGAAGCAGTAGCCCTGCGAGGCGACCTGGTCGAGGCCCAGGCCGTCCAGGGTCTCCGCCCGGAACGCCCGGAAGCCGCCGGTGACGTCCCGGGTCCGCAGCCCGAGCAGGAGCCGGGAGTACGTGCTGCCGCCGCGGGAGATCATCTCGCGGGACTTGGGCCAGTTGACCACCCGGCCGCCCGGCACCCAGCGGGAGCCGAGCACCAGGTCGGCCCCCTTGAGCGCGGTGAGCAGCCTGGGCAGTTCCTCGGGCTGGTGGGAGCCGTCGGCGTCCATCTCCACGAGCACGCCGTACCCGTGCTCGGTGCCCCAGCGGAAGCCCGCGAGATAGGCCGCGCCGAGCCCCTCCTTGCCCTTGCGGTGCAGCACCCGGACCTGGCTGTCCTCGGCGGCCAGTTCGTCGGCGACCTTGCCGGTGCCGTCGGGGCTGTTGTCGTCGGCGACCAGGATGTCGGCCTCCGGCACAGCGGCTCGCACCCGGCTGACGATCGGCTTGATGTTCTCGGCCTCGTTGTAGGTCGGAATGATCACCAGGATCCTGCCGAGCGGGCCGTACCGCCGCTGACCGCCGTCGTTCACTTACTGCCCCTTAAGTCCGTACGCAGGTGCACACCATATCCAGCGGGCGGACACCGATCGCCGACCCGGTCGCAGGTGGCCGGGCGGCACCGGGGACAGAAGGAGGGAAGTGGGGACAGAAAACCTGTCGCGACCGCGGACGGGAACTGCGGGTGGGGGCCCAGCGCCCTTCGGGCCGACCTGGGACCCGCTGGCTGCGGGTCGACCGAGAGCCGTTGTCTACTGAACGTCCGGGCCCCACCCGGGTCGCACCGCCGTCCGGCTGAAACCTTCCCTCGCCCCGAGGCGCGGACGCTGAACCTGGCTGTCAGTGGCGCTGTGCCGGTGCGGCACAGCCCCCCGTGACCCAGCGGCATTCGACGACTGCGTGGAGGTTCGACCGGTCGGACGTCCTTGGTGGACTTTGCCGAACCTACCGGCCGTTGGGCGCTTTCTGTCAATAGCCGTCTGACCTGCGACCTTTATGGAACTTGCCTGGTCAGTAGCGAAGATCCGCAGGTCGCGGCGGAACGGGCCCCGCCGCGACCCGCGGTACGGAATGTCCGCACGTCACTCGTTCGGACGCTCGTGGACGGTCCGCCCCCCGACCACGGTCCGCAGGCAGACCGGCAGTTCGGCGCCGGGGCTGAGATCGGGCAGCCCGGGCGTCCCCGAGCGCGGGTCGGTGGACCAGCGGGCGACCCGGTCGTCCGGGGCCTGGACCACCAGGTCGGCGGTGCGCCAGACCGCGTAGTCGGCCGGGGCGCCGGGCACCAGGGTCCCCGCGTCGTCGCGGCCGACGGCCCGCCAGCCGCCCCTGGTGTGGGCGGTGAAACCGGCCCGTACGGAGATCCGGTGCTCGGGCGTGCGGTGGAAGGCCGCGGCCCGCACGGTGCCCCACGGGTCGAGCGGGGTCACCGGGCTGTCCGAGCCGAAGGCCAGGGGCACTCCGGCCCGCAGCAGCGCCGCGTACGGGTTCAGGGTCCTGGCCCGGCCGGCACCGAGCCGGCGCGCGTACATGCCCTCCTCGCCGCCCCAGGCCGCGTCGAAGGCGGGCTGGACGGAGGCGGTCAGGCCCAGTTCCGCGAACGCGGCGACGGTCTCGGGGGTGAGCATCTCGGCGTGCTCGACGCGGTGCCGGGCGGCCCTGATCCGGGCGAGACCGAGCGTCTCGGCGGCGGCCCGCACGCCCTCCACCACGGCGGAGACCGCCGCGTCCCCGATGGCGTGGAAGCCGGCCTGCAGCCCCGCTCCGGTGCACGCCGTGACATGGGCGGCGATCTGCGCCGCGTCCAGGTGGGCGGTGCCCGTGTGGCCGGCCGGGCCGTCGGCGTACGGCTCGTGCAGGCAGGCGGTGTGCGAGCCGAGCGAACCGTCCACGAACAGGTCGCCGGCCGCCCCGATCGCGCCGAGTTCCCTGATCCGGCGGGCGTCCTTCTCGTCGGCGACCCGCTCGGCCCAGTAGCCGAGGACCCGCGGCCCGTCCTGCTCGTCGGCGAGCTTCAGCAGGCCGGCGAAGTCCTCCTCGTCGGAGATGTCCGGGCCGCCGCACTCGTGGACGGTGCCGATGCCGAGCGACGCGGCGCGGCGCAGGGCGGCGCGCTGGGCCTCGGCCCGCTGGAGCGGCGAGACGGCGCCGTGGGCGGCGGCGCGGACCGCGTGGTGGGCCGCGTCGGTCAGCGGTGCGTCGGGGTGGTACCCGACCAGCCCGGTGACGCCCGGGACGAGGTCGAGCAGGGCGGTGGTGACGACGGCGGAGTGCACGTCGACCCGGGGCAGGTAGACGGGGCGTCCGCCGGCCGCCGCGTCGAGTTCGGCCCGCGAGGGCGGGCGCTGCTCCGGCCAGCGTGTGGCGTCCCAGCCGTGGCCGAGGACGACCCGGTCCCCGGGGTGCCCGGCCACGTACGCGCGCAGCAGGCCGAGCGCCTCGTCGAGGGTCCGGGCGCCGGAGAGGTCGAGGCCGGTGAGGGCCAGGCCGGTCGACGTGGTGTGGACGTGGGCGTCGGTGAACGCGGGGGTGACCAGCGCGCCGTCGAGGTCGATCACCTCGTCGACGCCGGACGCGAAGGCGTCGGCGGCCCCTTCCGAGCCCACCCAGGCGACATGGCCGCGTTCGACCACCATGGCGGTGGCGAAGGGGTCGGCGGGACTGTGGACGTCTCCACCGCGCAGCAGCACGGTGCGGTGTTCGCTCTGGGGGGCGGTGCTCTCGGTCATGGGACCAGTCTCGCGCCTGCCCGGAGCCGCGCGGTCCGCGCCCCCTCGGAAGTCCACCACCGGGCTCCGGGGGCCCGGTGTCCGGCCCCCTCAGATCCGCGGCGGCCTGGCCTCGTAGGGCGTGGACAGGACGACGGTGGTCCGGGTGGAGACACCGGCCAGCGAGCGGATCCTGCTGAGCAGGTGCTCCAGCTCCAGCGGCGTGGCGACGCGCACCTTGAGGATGTAGTTCTCGTCGCCCGCGACGCTGTGGCACGCCTCCAGCTCCGGGACGCCCGCGAGCCGCTCCGCGATGTCGTCCGGCGCGCTCGGGTCGAAGGGTTTCACCGAGATGAACGCGGTGAGCGGCAGGCCGACGGCCTCGGGGTCGACGACCGCGGCGTATCCCCGGATCACCCCGCGCTGCTCCAGCCTGCGGACACGCTGATGAACGGCCGACGTGGACAGGCCCGTGGCCTTGCCCAGGTCGGTGTAGCTCATCCGCCCGTCCTTGACGAGCAACTCCACGATCTGTCGGTCCAGCTCCTCCATACGGATCAACCTATTGCCCCGAGTCCCTCCAGGCCCAGCCGACGTACGCCCGGAGGGGCACCTGCGGCAGGCATGTGACGAATGCCACAGGTTTACGGATGGGTAGCCGACCACCTCGCGGTTACGGCCGATGCGCGACGGGAAGTGCTTGGTGTGGCCGAGGCGACGTCGCCCAGTCGGCCCACCCGAGGGGGGAATTTCCCATGCAGAGCCTGAAGCTCACCGGCCGTATCGAACCGGAGCCTGTCGATCCCGTCGAGGACACCGCTCCCGACGCGTACGACATGTTCGAGATGTACCGGGTGATCTGCCCGGACTGCTCGCAGCCGATCGCGCTGCCGGCGGGCGAGGACGTGCTGCCCGAGCACGCGCTGTGCCCGACGCCGTGGAATCCGTTCGTGCTGACCGTCTGCGCCGGTACCGGCCGGCCGGCGTCGCTGTCGCGGCCCGCCGACGAGTCGCTCGACGCCCAGGAGCAGGAGACGGGCCTGCTGTTGACGCTCCCCCAGGGACTCGACTGGCGGATGCAGCCTTTCTCGCACGCCGGAGGCCCCGGCTCGCGCCCGCTGCGGGTGCCGCGGATGCGCCGCAGCGCCGCCTGACGGAGACTCCCGCGTCCGAACGGGACGGCCCGGCCGCGTCCGGGCCCGACCGGCACGATCCGCACCGCACCACGACGGCCCGGCCGGCGTGGTGCCCGCGCACCGCGACCGGACCACCGACCGGGACGTCGGCACGCACCGTCCCGGCACGAAGCCCCGGCCCGGGGGGAAGCCCGCCGCCCGGGGAGGTGACGAACGGGCTCTCGAATCGGCCGGACAGTGACCGGGGACCGCTCCGCGGCGTTGCCCATGTATGACCCCGCCGCATCCGACGGTCGGTGCCGACCGCCGTCACCTCGCCGCACCGACTGCCGAAGAATCGGTTCCGCAGCCCGGTCCACAGTCGGCGCCCCAGTCCGCGTCCCCCCGCCCCGCCTCGCGCCCGGGGCCGCACTTCGCCGATCCGCCCATCTACCGGGCCCTGCTGCGCCATTGGGAGAGCACGGCCCGGACCCTGCCGGGCCGTCACGACCAGGAGTGGAACCGGATCATGACGACACCCGTGTGGTCGGACCGGCCCTCGCGGGTCAGCGCGTCTCGGGACCCGCGAGGTGGCGGGCGATGACCATGCGCTGGATCTGATTGGTGCCCTCGACGATCTGGAGCACCTTGGCCTCGCGCATCAGCCGCTCGACCGGGAAGTCGAGGGTGTAGCCGTACCCGCCGAGCACCTGGACGGCGTCGACGGTGACCCGCATCGCCGTGTCCGTGCAGAACAGCTTGGCCATGGCCGCCTGACGGGAGAAGGGCTTGCCCTCGTCGCGCAGCCGCGCCGCCTCCAGGTAGAGCGCCCGGCCCGCCTCGATCTGGGTGGCCATGTCGGCGAGCATGAAGCGCAGACCCTGGAAGTCCGCGATGGGGCGGCCGAACTGCTGCCGTCCCGCGGCGTAGCCGAGCGCCTCGGTCAGGGCCGCCTGGGCGACGCCGATCGCGCAGGCGGCGATGCCCAGACGTCCGGAGTCGAGGGCGGACAGGGCGATCGCGAAGCCCTGGCCCTCCTCACCGATGCGGCGCGCGTCGCGGACCCGTACGCCGTCGAAGTTCAGCTGGGCGGTGGGCGAGCCCTTCATGCCCATCTTCTTCTCGGGGGCGGCCGCGCTCAGCCCCTCGGCGTCGCCGGGGACCAGGAAGGCGGTGATGCCGCGGGCGCCCTCGACCCCGGTACGGGCCAGGACGGTGTAGAAGTCGGCGATGCCGCCGTGGGTGATCCACGCCTTGGTGCCGGTGATGATCCAGTCGTCGCCGTCCCGGACGGCCTTCGTGCGCAGCGAGGCGGCGTCGGAGCCCGAGGCGGGCTCGGAGAGGCAGTAGGCGCCCAGCAGGCCGCCTCCCAGCATCGCGGGGAGGTGTTCGGCCTGCTGCTCCTTCGTGCCGTATCCGGCGACCGCGTGGCAGGCGAGGGAGTGGACGCTGACGCCGAGGCCGACGGTGAGCCGGGCCGCGGCGAGCTCCTCCAGGACCTGGAGGTACACCTCGTACGGCTGGTCGCCGCCGCCGTGGGCGGAGTCGTAGGGCAGTCCGAGCAGGCCGGACTCGGAGAGCAGGGAGAAGACCTCGCGCGGGAACCGGCCCGCTTCCTCCTCCTCCGCGGCCCGGGGCGCGATCTCCCGCTGGGCGATGTCGCGGACGAGCGCGACGAGTTGCCTGGATTCCTCGGTGGGCAGACGGCGTTCCACCGCGTGCAAGGCACGGTCGGACATGACGGCGCTCTCCTCCCTGTCGGGCGTTGCGACGGTCGCGCGCGAGGGGGTGTGGGCGGCGCCGCCGGGGGTTTCCGGGTGAGCCCGGACAAGCACTGCTGCCCAACCGGTGCGGGCCCTCCCGGATTACGAGAGTTGCTGGCCAGCGGCTGTGGCGGGTCGAGTATGCCCGATCGGACGATATCCGTCACGGGGCGGCCGGGCCACTCGGCCGCGGGCGGGACGATCGCTCCGAATTGGTCCGAACCATTGACCCAACTGGTCTAGTCCTTCTACGGTTCCAGGCAGACCGGCCTTTCCGCGTTCATGCCAAATCCACGCGGTGGCCGACCGTACACCCCACATGTACGTTCCCTCCCCCACGAGGAGCCAAGATGTTCGGACCGCATCGCCCCCGCGCCCGCTTCCGGGCGCTCACCGCAGCCGCCTGTACCGCCGCCCTCGGCGCCGCCCTGCTGGGGGTCGCGGGCCCCGCGTCGGCCGGTACGGTCCCGGCCGCCCCGCAGGCCGCGGCCGCCGACGCCACCCCCACGGCGGCCGGCGACAAGGTGGTCGGGTACTTCGCCAACTGGGGCGTGTACCAGCGCAATTATCACGTCGAGAACATCGAGACATCGGGTTCCGCCGACAAGCTCACGCACATCAACTACGCCTTCGGCAACGTCCAGGGCGGCAAGTGCACGATCGGCGACTCGTACGCCGACTACGAGAAGGCGTACACCGCCGACCAGTCGGTCGACGGCGTGGCCGACACCTGGGACCAGGAACTGCGCGGCAACTTCAACCAGTTGCGCAAGCTCAAGAAGAAGCACCCGGACCTGAAGGTCATCTGGTCGTTCGGCGGCTGGACCTGGTCCGGCGGCTTCGGCGAGGCCGCGAAGAACCCGGCCGCGTTCGCCGAGTCCTGCTACAACCTGGTCGAGGACCCGCGCTGGGCCGACGTCTTCGACGGCATCGACATCGACTGGGAGTACCCCAACGCCTGCGGTCTGACCTGTGACACCAGCGGCCCGGACGCGCTGAAGGGCCTCACCTCGGCCCTGCGCGCCAAGTTCGGCGGCGACAACCTGGTGACCGCCGCCATCACCGCCGACGCCTCCGAGGGCGGCAAGATCGACGCCGCCGACTACGCCGGCGCCGCCCAGTCCCTGGACTGGTACAACGTGATGACGTACGACTTCTTCGGCGCCTGGGACGCGAAGGGCCCGACGGCCCCGCACTCCCCGCTGACCTCCTACGAGGGCATCCCGAAGGAGGGCTTCGACAGCGAGGCGGCCATCACCAAGCTGAAGGCCAAGGGCGTGCCCGCCTCCAAGCTGCTGCTCGGTCTCGGCTTCTACGGCCGCGGCTGGACCGGGGTGACCCAGTCCGCCCCCGGCGGCACCGCCACCGGCCCCGCGGCCGCCACCTACGAGGCGGGCATCGAGGACTACAAGGTCCTCAAGAACAGCTGCCCGGCCACCGGCACGGTCGCCGGCACCGCCTACGCCCACTGCGGCACCAACTGGTGGAGCTACGACACCCCGGCCACCATCGCGTCCAAGTCGGCCTGGGCGAAGAACCAGGGCCTGGGCGGCTCCTTCTTCTGGGAGCTCAGCGGTGACACCGCCGACGGCGAGCTGATCAAGGCGATCAAGTAGTCACGGGAACCGGGGCGGGGCGGCGGGCCGGTCGGCCTTCCGTCCCGCCCCGTCCGTTCCTCGCGCATGAGCGCGTTCGCCGCACGGGGCCGTTCCTCACATGAGGCCGGCCCGGGTGACGAACACGGCGACCACCACGACGAGCGTCCAGCCCAGCACGGTCTCCAGGATCTTCGGGCCCTCCTGGGGGCCGCCGGTGCGCGCGCGGAGGCGGGCGGCGAAGTGGGTGGTGACGGTTTCGGCAGCAGTCGCGGTCATGGCATCTCGCTCGGTTCGGCCGGCATGTGGTGTCCCCCGAGGACCCGACCACAGTGCCAGCACGACCGGCTCCCGGTATAGAGACGTGCGTCACTGCCCCGGGCGGGACCGGTTCCCCGGGCCGCACGCCGACGGCGTCCGGAACCCGCCCGCGCCCCGGCGCCGGGGCTCCTGGGGGCGAGTGCCGAGGGCGGCCCCTGTGCCGGAGACCACACGGCCGCGCACGGCGCTCACGCGGTACGGGACCGGCGGGCATCGATCACCCGATGCCCGCCGGTCCCGTACCGCGTCGACGTCCTTCGCGCATCCGCGCGCCGGGGTCACGCGCCGACCGATTCGCCGCCCTTCCGCGGTGCGGCGTCCCGGCCGGGGGCCGGTTCGCTCCCCTCGCCCCGCATCAGGACCAGGGTGAGCAGTCCGCCCGCCGCCGCGATCGCCGCCGCCGCGGTGAAGGCCGAGGCGAACCCGTCGGTGAGGGCGGGCAGGTCACCGAGCCGGCCGGCGCCCCGGGACGTCGCCAGTGCGGTGAGGGCGGCGAGGCCGAGGGCCGAACCCACCTGGTAGGTGGTGTTGACGATGCCGGAGGCGAGGCCCGCCTGCTCCTGAGGGGCTCCCGACATGGCGGTCATCATCGCCGGGATGTAGGCGAGGGACATGCCGAGCGCCGCGACCAGCGACGCGGGCAGGACGTCGACCAGGAAGGTGCCGGTCGGCTCGACGGCGGACAGCCACACCAGCCCGGCGGCCAGGACGAACAGCCCGCCCGCGACGAGCGGCTTGGCCCCGAACCGGGCGAGGAGGCGGGCGGTGATCGTCGTCATGAAGATCATCAGCAGGACCGTCATGGGCAGGAGCGCCGCACCGCTGGCGAAGGCGCCGTATCCGAGCACCTGCTGCAGGTAGAGGTTGAGGAAGTACCACATCGGGATCCAGGCGGCGCCGAGCAGGGCCATGGCCAGGTTGGACGCCCCGAGCCGCGGGGTCCGCCAGATGCCGAGCGGCATCAGCGGGCTGCGCACGGAGCGCTGGATCACCAGGAAGAGTGCCAGGAGCACCGCCGCCCCGCCGAGTTCGAGCAGGGTCGAGGTCGCGCCCCAGCCGATCTCGGGTGCACGCACGACGGCGAGGACCGCGAGTGCGAGTCCCGCGGTGACCGCGGTCGCGCCCAGGACGTCGACCGAGCCCCTGCGCCCCTGGACGGCGGGCAGCAGACCGGTGGCCGCGAGGGTCACGAGGCCGATGGGGACGTAGATGATGAAGACCCAGGGCCAGCTGGCCCATTCCGTGAAGACGCCGCCGAGGAACACCCCGGCCGTACCGCCCGCGGGGGCCGCCGCGCCGTAGAAGGCGAGCGCCTTGCCGAGCTCCTTCGGGTTGTGGCCGAAGAGCATCATCAGCAGCGTCATCGAGGCGGGCGCGATGAGGGCACCGCCCACGCCCTGCACGGCGCGCCCCACGATCTCGGTGGCGGCGTCGCCCGCGGCCGCGGCCACGACGGAGCCCGCGACGAGGATCACCCAGCCGCCCGCGAACACCTTCCGGGCGCCGAGCAGATCGGAGAGGCGGCCGCCGAGCAGCAGGAGTCCGCCGAAGGCGATGACGTACGCGTTGAAGACCCATTGCAGGTCCCCCTGGGTGAAGCCGAGATCGCGCTGCATCTCGGGAAGCGCGACCCCGATGATCGAAGTGTCCATGATGACCATGAACTGGGCGGTGGCCAGCACGGCCAGTGCCCACCACCGCCGAGGGTTGATAGCCGACATCACTTGCTCCCTGATCGGACCCTGATACCCCTAGGGGGTATTTCGTCGACCGGAACGTAACATACCCCGGAGGGGTATGGAAGAGGGGTCGTGCGCCCGGCTTCCGGCAGGGAGCAACCGAGGCGGGCGAATGCACATGAAAGGGGTGATGAACGGTCAGCTACCGGGGCTCCGGCCCGAGTTGCGGGCCGCGCCGAGCGGTGCGCGTTCCCGCGAGCGGGCCGGTACGGGGTGGGAGAGGCCGGAGCGCGAGGGCCCGGCGGCGGATGCGGACGGGGCGGGACAGCGGCATCCCCCTTCCCGCGCCCGCTGTGCGTTCGCCGCCGGGGCACCGGACGCGCACCCTGATGAGGAGACCGCCCCCGTCGTCAGGTGCCTCCCATGGTGTCCACCCCGAGCCCGCCCAAGCCCCACGGCCCCTCGGCGCATGCCGTCGGACGAGACGGCTGCACCGTCGGGGCGCCCTGCTGGGCGAGCCTCGCCACGTCCGACACCGAGGCCGCGCAGCGCTTCTACGGGGCCGTGCTGGGGTGGACCTTCCGGCGCACCTCGCTGGGCGAGGACTTCCGGATGGCGCTGGCGGGAGACGTTCCCACCGCGAGCCTGGGGTGCACGGCGCCGGCGTTGCAGGTGGCCCTCGACTGGACGCCCTACTTCTCCGTCCCGGACGCCGACGGGACGGCGGCCCGCATCATGGAGCGCAGCGGCACCCTCGCGGTGGGCCCGGTCCGCCTTCCCCTGGGGCGCGGCGCCCTCGCGGCGGACCGGGAGGGCAACCGCTTCGGCATCTGGGAGGGGCCGCTGATCACCGACTGGGGGGCGTGGCGCGCCCATCGTCCGTGGCGGCTGGAACTGCACGCGGGTGACCTGTTCGAGGCCGCCATCTTCTACGGCGAGGTACTGGAGTGGGCCTGCGGCCGGCCCGGCTGCTGCGAGGTCCGGTACGAGAGGGGCGGCGTCACGCTCCGGGACGTCGGCGGCGCGGCGGCCAGGATCGTGCCGATGGACTCACCACTGAGCGGCGAACGGGCGCGTCCGGGGTGGCACCTCTACTTCCCGGTGCCGGACGCCGAATCGGCGGCGGCCGCCGCGTGCCGGCACGGCGGCGGGGTCGTCGGCCGGTCGGCGGGGAAGAACCGCCGCACGGTCCTGCTGCACGACCCGCACGGCGCGGTCTTCGGCGCCGAATCCCCCGGCAGGACGGTGGTCGCTCCCCGCGCAGCCGCCCCTCCCCCGGCCCCCGGCTGACGGGACGCCCCACGCGGACCTCGGCGAGCCGGGATCGCAACGAGGTCCGGGCCCGGCGACATCCCGGCTTCACCGGGGCCAGGCTTCACCGGGAGCCGGGTGTCACCGGGGGTCGGGTTTCACCGGGGGCCGGAGTTCTCGTCCACCGGCTCCTCCAGGTACTCGGGGCAGTCGGGATTGCCGCAGGGGCCCGCGGCCCGCACCGGCACGAAGACCCCGAGGGTCTTGTGCCGCCTGGTGATGGCGATGGGGAGGGGTCGCTTGCAGACCGGGCACACAAGCGCCCCCTGGGGACCGGTCTCATGCTCGGTTTTGCTCATTCTTTAACCCTATGTCGTAAGAACCCGGACTGTGGGGCCGAAGTCCGGTCCCACGGCCTACAACCAAGCCCGTTCCTCGCGAGTCTTGATCGTCGGCAGTCACGTCCTGCCGCAGAAGACCGAGATCGAAGGAACGAATTGAACCGACCCAGAGGCACAACGGTCGCCACCGCCGGCGCCGTCGTACTCGCCACCGCGGGGGGTCTGCTCAGCGTGGCCGCCCCCGCCTCCGCCGCCGTGACCTGCGCGTCCCCCGTCTTCAAGCGGACGTTCTACGCGAACACCACGTTCTCCGGGACCCCCAAGGGCACGGACTGCGACGCGGTGATCGACCAGAACTGGGGAACCGGCGCGCCCGGCGTCAAGGGCATGCCCGCCAACAACTTCGGCGTCCGCTGGTCCATGACCCGCGACTTCGGCTCGGGCGGCCCCTTCACGTTCGCCGCCTCCGCCCGCGACGGCATCCGCGTCTACCTCGACGGGGTCCGCAAGGTCGACATGTGGAAGAACGTCTCCACCGCCGTCTCCAAGACCGTCCAGGTGACCGTCCCGTCGGGCAGGCACAGCCTCCGCGTCGACTTCGTGAACTGGACCGGCGCCGCCGACGTCAAGTTCTCCTACGCCCCCCTCACCTCGGCGACCGTCGACAAGGTCAAGCCGCTCGTGCCGACCGGGACCACCGTCGTCTACAGCCCGACGGCCATGTCCACGAAGATCGGCTGGGCCGGGAACAAGGAGATGGACCTCGCCGGGTACCGCGTCTACCGGCGGCTGAAGGGCACCTCCTACCCCACCAAGCCGATCGCGACCACGACGTCCACCTCGTACACCGACACGACCGTCCCGAAGGACGGCAACGTCTACTACTACGAGGTCCGCGCCCACGACAAGGCCGGCAACGTCTCCTCGGGCACCGCCGACCTGGCCGTCACCACCGTCGACCGCACCGCTCCCGCCGCCCCGAAGGGTGTCGAGGACAACTGGTCCATGGAGTTCCCGACCGAGATCACCCTCTACTGGGACAGCAACACGGAGCCGGACCTCGCCGGGTACCGTGTCTACCGCTCGACGTCCACCCCGGTCGCCCTCACCCCCGAGAACCTCCTCACCGGCGACAAGCTGTCGTCCGGCGGGTACACCGGCCCGCTGCCGCCGACCGGCGACGTCTACTACTACGTCGTCACCGCCGTCGACACCCACGGGCTGGAGTCCCCGGCCTCGGCCACGGCGATGTACTACACCCGTGACCTGACGGGCCCCGTGGACACCGCCCTCAACGTGCGGGCCGTCGAGAGCGAGGCGGGCGTCACCCTGGACTGGGACGCCTCCGAGCGGACCAGTGACGACTTCGCGGGCTACTCGGTCTTCCGGAAGACCGTGCGGGGCACCACCGTCGGCGTGAGCGAGGAGGTCGGCAAGGGCGTGCGGGGCACCACCTTCACCGACGCCGCCCCGCCGCCCGGCCTCACGTACCGCTACCGGGTGGTGGCCCTGGACCACGAGAGGAACGGGGGCGTCCCCTCCCAGGAACTCACCCTCGACGTCGCCGGCAACACGACCGCGCCGGCCGCGGTCGCCGATCTGACCGCCACCCCGAAGGAGAACGGCGTCACGCTCTCCTGGGACGCGAACGACGAGCCGGGCTTCGACCACTACCGCGTGCTGCGCGGCAGCCTCGCCGACGGCCGGTGGACCTACACCCCGGTGCAGGACCCCTGGACCCTGAAGCCGCGGGAGATCACGGCCACGACGTTCCACGACGCCGTGCCCGCCGACGGCCAGCAGGTGCGCTACGCCGTCGTCGCCGTCGACCAGTACGGCAACCGGCTCGCCCCGGAGACCGGCGCGGCCGTCGCCGACGTCACCGAGCTGGACCTCCGCCCGACCGCCCCGCCCGCGACCGGCGCGCCGCTCGGCCACCTCGGCGCCGACGCCTCCGGCTGGATCTCCTGGTTCCTGTCCAGCGACAGGAACGAGAACGGCAGCCCGGTCTCCGGCTTCGCCATCCACCGCTGGAACCCGCGGACCGCGACGTTCGAGCGGATCGGCACCGAGCCCGAGGACAATGCCGGCACCGGCGACTGGACGGACCTCGACCGGCCCGCCGCCACCACGGTGTACTACCGCGTCACGGTCCTCTACGCGGACGGCACCGAGTCCGGCGCGAGCGAGACGGTCACCGTGACCGACTGATCGCCCCGGCGCGGGGGTTCCCCCGTGACCGCGGATTCGTCCCCGGCCGTCCGTACGGGCCGGCCGGGGACGGATCCGTCGCATCGGGCTGCGCTCCCGGCGACGGCCCTCCCCCCGGACCGGTCGTGCGCACCGCGCGGCGACGCCCCGCCGCAGTCGCCGCTCCTCACCCGGCGGCCTCCCGGCCCGGGCCTGCCCTCACCGGGCGTCCGCCGCGAGGGCCGCGTCCACCTCGCGGAGGAACGGTTCCAGGTCCCCCGGGTTGCGCGAGGTGATGAGCCGCCAGCCCTGTCGGTCGTCCGTGACGACCGGCTCGTCGGTCCATTCCCCGCCCGCGTTGCGGATGTCCGTCTTCAGGGAGGGGTAGGACGTCAGCCTCTTCTGTGCCACCACTCCCGCTTCGACCAGGGCCCACGGCCCGTGGCAGATGGCCGCGACGGGCCGTCCGGACGACACGAAGGCGCGGACGATGCGCAGGGTGTCGTCCTGCTGGCGCAGGGCGTCGGCGTTCAGGGTTCCGCCGGGGATCAGCAGCAGGTCGTAGGCGGCCGGATCCACGTCGGCGAGCGTGAGTCCCGGCCGGACCGTCCGCCCCGGCTTCACGTCGCCCACCAGCGTCCGGACGTCGTCCCTCGACACCGCGGCGACCGATACCTCGGTGTCCTGGCCGCGCAGGTGCTCCTGGGGCACCAGGAGCTCGTCCTGTTCGACGCCGTGGTTCGTGACGATCGCCAGTACCTTCCGCGTGCTCATGTCGTCGGCAGTCATGCGTGGTCCCTTCGAAGGAGGTGTCCCGGGAGGTGTCCCGGCCCCGTCGGCGGCTCGTCCGTCGCACCGCTCAGGACCCGTCGTCCTGCGCGCAGACCCGGACGGTGCGCAGCGTGGGATCGGCGGGGTCGGGGACGTTCATTCCCGCCTCGATCCCCGAGCGGAGATAGCGCAGGACGGGCTCGTTCAGCCGTTCGCCGGGCAGGACCGCGGGGATGCCCGGCGGATAGGGCGTGATCATCTCCGCGGCCGTCCGGCCCGCGGCCTTCTCCAGCGGCACGTCCTCGGTCGTCGAGAAGTAGGCATCGCGTGGCAGACGTGCCTGGGTCAGCCTCAGCCCATCGGGGTCGGGGAGCTCGACGTGCCGCCCGGAAGGCAGCGTTTCCGCCCGGTCGGCGAGGTCGCGCAGCGCGCCGAGCAGCCGTCCGGTGGTGAGGGAATCGTCGGCGTGGGTGAGTTGCGCGCTGACGCGGCGGTGGTCCATCAGATGGGCGTCGATCCGGTGGTGCTCGCGGAGCCAGTCGGCGGCGGCGTATCCGGATACACCCAGTCCGGAGAGGTCGATGACGACCGGCAGCGGATCGAAATCGGCTCCTGCCCCCGGTCCGCAGAAGTCCTCGCGATCATTGACGTGCATTCCCTCGATGCTCTCGACCTCCTGGCGGACGGAAGCCGCCAGTCCCAGCGCACGGCTCATCAACGCGTGGCCGTGCAGGGCCATTTGGCGCCGCCAGCCGTCGATCCCGGCGTAGAGCAGGACCGAGGGGCTCGTGGTGCCCAGCAGGTCCGCCCGGGAGGCCAGGGTGTCCGCGTCGATCAGCTCTCCCTGGAGGTGGAAGACCGATCCCTGTTCCAGTCCGCTGCCCATCTTGTGAATGCTGGTGACGCACACGTCGGCGCCCGCGTCCATCGCCCAGGACGGCAGGTCCTCGTGGAACGGCAGGTGGGCGCCCCACGCCTCGTCGACGATCAGGGGCCGGGAGCGGCGGTGGCACACCTCGGCCACCGCGCACAGATCCGCCGCGCTCCCGTACGGGGTGGGGCTCGTCACCAGGGCGCCACGGGCATCCGGGTGCTCCTCGAAGGCCCGCGCGAAGGAGTCGGCCGACGGCAGGTGGGCGAGATGGCGCCCGGTGTCCCACTGCGGCTCGATCCACACCGGTTCGATACCGGACAGGATCAGGCCGGAGACCACCGATTTGTGCGCGTCCCGCCCCACGAGAAGCTTCTGCCCGTGTGCGGCGACGCTGAGCATGGCGGCCTTCACCGAGAGGGAACTGCCGCACGTGGAGAAGAAGGTGTGCTCCGCGTGCACCGCGTCCGCCATCAGCTCCTCGGCCCGCCCCAGCACGTTCGCCGTCGTCCGTCGGTCGTCCAGACCGCCACTGGCCAGGACATCGCCGAGAAACACGGCGTCCCCGAGCACGGCGCGCACGGCCGGATCCGCTCCACGAGCCTGTTTGTGGCCGGGTGGCGAAAACCCCAGCTCGTCCCTTTCGGTGTACGCGGCAAGGGCGTCCAGGACGGGCGCCTCGCTGTGGTTCATGGACACGTCGGCACCTTTCTGGGCACGGAACGGGTTCACCGTTTACGTGCCCAGGGCAGGTTGTCGGTTCGGCGGGGGATTCGTCGATGCGTGCCTTCCGATGGGCGAAGGCCGTCGCCCACCGGCGTTACCAGTAGTGTCTGCGTCCCGCGACGGCGTGCCCCATCCCGCCCAGGATCCACAGGATCAGCCCGACCACGGCCAGAATGATCCCGATGGTCCACAGGATGGAAATGCCCGTGACGAAACCGATGACGAGCAGGATGACTCCCAGAATGATCACGACACGCTCCGATCTCGTGTGTGTTCTTCCTCTTTCACTCTGTCTCTCCTGAGCCCTCCCGGCAACCGCCCGGCTTCGCGAGTCGAATCGTCCCGCCTCCCATCACGGCAGCGCAGCGGCTCACCGCACCGCGGTGCGCAATCAGGTGCCCGGGGACGTCGCCGAGGTGCGGTGTGACGAGAGCGGGGGAATCGTTGGGCAGGCGGGGCGACAACCCTGCCGCATCCGGTGCCGCCTTCCCGGACTTCGGGGACCGACGCGGAGCACCGGCGGTCGGATACGCGCCCGTACCCCGGGGCGGCGTCACCGCACCGGGGCCGGGCCCACGGAAGGGCGGAGACACCATGGGCGCACAGGCGGGTCTGCGTGTGGTGGTGACGGGGGCCACCGGCAATGTGGGGACCAGCGTCGTCGCGGCCCTGGCCGGGGATCCGGGTGTGGGGGAGGTGGTGGGTGTGGCCCGTCGGCGGCCGGGGATGTCGGTCCCGGGGGTGCGGTGGATGGCCGTGGACCTCTCCCGGGAGGACAGCCCGGCGGTGCTGGACGCGCTGTTGGCCGGGGTGGACGCCGTGGTCCATCTGGCCTGGCGGTTCCAACCCACGCACGATCCGGTGGTGACCTGGCGGAGCAACGTCCTGGGGTCCGTCCGGGTCTTCGAGGCCGCCGCCCGGGCCGGTGTGCGGGCCCTGGTGCACGCCTCGTCCGTGGGCGCCTACTCCCCCGGCCCCAAGACCGGGCCCGGCGTGGACGAGAGATGGCCCACGCACGGCTGGCCAAACGCCGCCTACTGCCGGGAGAAGTCCTACCTGGAGCGGGTGCTGGACGCCTTCGAGCCGCGCCATCCGGACATCCGGGTGGTGAGGATGCGCCCCGGGTTCCTGTTCAAGGAACAGTCCGCCAGCGAGCAGCGCCGCATCTTCGCGGGCCGTCATGTGCCGGGCGTGCTGCTGCGCCCGGACCTGCTCCCGTTCGTGCCGGACCTGCCCGGGCTGCGGCTCCAGGTCCTGCACACCGACGACGCCGCACAGGCCTACCGGGCGGCCGTGCTCACCGAGGTGCGCGGCCCGTTCAACCTGGCGGCAGAGCCGGTGCTCGGCCCGCGGGAACTCGCCGAACTGCTCGGCGCCCGGCCGGTACGCCTCCCGCCGGCCCTGGTACGCACGGCCCTGTCGACGGCATGGCACACCCGCGCCGTGCCCGCCTCCCCGCACCTGTTCGACGCGGTGCTCCGCCTCCCGGTCCTCGACTGCACCCGCGCCCACGAACTCCTGGAATGGCACCCGGCCCGGTCCGCCCAGGAAGCACTCTCGGCCTTCCTGCACGGCGTACGGACCGGAGCGGGCCTGGACACCCCGCCCCTGGCCGGCAGCAAATGGGGGTGAACACGCCCCGGGCGCGAGGAACACCGGAAGCGGATGCGGTCACCCCCGGCGGCCCCGCCCGGTCCCCCGACAGAACCCCGGAACGGCCGGAGGGAAGTGCGATGCCCAGGAACCACAGCGCGCCGCCGCTGCCCCGTCCCAGGGGGGTGTGGTCGGCGGCGGTGACCGAGGCGCTGCTGAGCGGTTGCGTGCCGTCCGCCCCCGTGGGGGCGGGCGCGGCCGATCCGTACGGTGAGGATCTGCAGCTGGCCCTGTACACCTGCTACGAACTCCACTACCGGGGCTTCGCGGGCGTCGATCCGGGACGGGAGTGGGATACCGCTCTTCTCTCGGTGCGGGCTTCGCTGGAGGAGCGCTTCCTGGCCGCGCTGCGGCGCGACGTGCCCGTACCCGAACCCCTGGACGGCCTCCTGGCCGGTCTGCTGGTCCGGCCCGCCGGGTCCGACGGCGTACCTCAGTTCCTCGCGAGACGGGGCACGTTGGAGCACCTGCGCGAGTACGCGCGACAGCGCTCCCTCTACCACCTGAAGGAGGCCGATCCGCATGCCTGGGTGCTGCCCCGGCTCAGCGGGCGGGCCAAGGCCGCGATGGCCGCCGTGGAGTTCGACGAGTTCGGCGGCGGCAGAGCCGAACGCGTACACGCCCGACTGTTCGCCGACCTCATGGCGGACCTCGGCCTGAACCCCGGATACGGGCACTACCTGGACGACGGGTACGCGGAAATGCTCGCCCTGGTCAACGCCATGTCGCTGTTCGCATTGCACCGGTCGCTGCGCGGTGTTCTGGTGGGGCACTTCGCCGCCGTCGAGATCACCTCCCCGCCCGCCTCCCGCCACCTGGCCCGCGCGATGGCCCGCACCGGCGCCGGCCCGGCCGCGCAGCACTTCTACGACGAGCACGTCGAAGCCGACGCCGTGCACGAACAAGTCGTACGCAACGAAGTGATCGGCGGCCTTCTGGACGACGAACCCGAACTGGAGCCGGACATCGCGTTCGGCGTCGCCGCCACCTCCTTCCTCGAAGACCGTCTCGGCCGGCGGTTCCTCGCGAGATGGGCAGCGTGAGGGGCATGAGCTCGGAAACCGACAGCACCCGCTCCCGGCCGTTCCTCCTCACGCTGCCCGGGGTCTACGCCCCGCAGAGCGACACACGCCTGCTGCTGGCCGCACTCGAACAAGAACGCGTGGGCCCCGGAACCACCGTGCTGGACATCGGGACCGGCAGCGGCGCCCTGGCCCTGCGGGCCGCCCAGCTGGGCTGCGAGGTGACCGCCGTGGACATCGCCCCCCGGGCCGTGCTCACCGCACGCCTCAACGCGATGCTGCACCGCCGCCGCATCACCGTGCGCCGCAGCGACCTCACCTCCGCCCTCGGCACCCACCCCTACGACCTCGTCCTGTGCAACCCGCCCTACGTCCCCGCACCCCACACCCCGCCCCGCGGCGCCTCCCGCGCCTGGAACGCGGGCCACGACGGCCGGGCGGTCATCGACCGCCTCTGCGCCACAGCACCCTCGATCCTGCGACACGACGGCGGGGTCCTCCTCCTGGTGCACTCCGCCCTCTGCGACCCCGGCACCACCCTGGACCGCCTCGCACACGCCGGACTGCACGCCACCATCCACAGCCGCACCCGCATCCCCTTCGGCCCCGTCCTGCTCTCCCGCCTCCCCTGGCTGCGCGAACACCAACTGCTGCACACCGACGACACGAACGAGGAACTGGTGGTCATCCGTGCCCAACACCCCTGACCCACCCCACCGCATCACCCTGACCGAACACGGCCCCCTCCTCGTGGAAGGACCGGTGGAAATCACCACACCGGACGGTTCCGTGCACACCTCCGACCGCTTCACCGTCGCCCTCTGCACCTGCCGCCGCAGCGCCATCTTCCCCTGGTGCGACACCAGCCACCGCACCCGCACCCGCACCTGACCACCAGGGCCCCATGACCGGCGTCGAGAACGCCACCGGGCCCCGGCGGACTCGTGCGGCGGCCGCCCCCCTGCGGGCCGGCCGCCGCACACGCTCACACCAGGTCGAACGACCTCAGGACGCGGCGCTGGGCCGGGGTCGGCCGCGCGGGCCAGTAGACGTAGCAGACCCCGCCCGTACCGCTCCTGACCTTGCCGTTCGCGTCGTAGCGCTTGGTGCGCAGCCAGATGTTCTCCCATTCCCTGCGGCGGTAGACCCGGCGCACGGCCTCGTTGTTCGGCGAGGCCGGGTCGTTGGCGATCACGTCGCCGTCCGCGGTGAACCCGATCACGGTCATCAGGTGGCCGGAGGTGCCGTATCCCGCCCCGGTCAGCTCCTCCTTGAGGAAGGACTGGGAGGTGATGACCGGGATGCCCGCGCGGATCAGTGTCTCCACGTCCGTGAGCGAGGTCAGCCGGGTCACCGCCGCGCGCATGTCGGTGTACGTCGCGGCGTACGCGGCGTTGAACGGCCAGTTGCCGCAGCCCTCGTACTGGTAGTCGTAGGTGAACCGGGCGGCGTGGCAGACCTGCGGGTCGGCCAGTTCCGGCCTGACCCAGGCGAGGTCCTCGGCGGTGGGCCTGCGCCCCCAGTACTCGATGATCATCTGGGACGAGGTGGGGCTGCACCACGCCTCGCCGCCGTTGTCGTACTCCGGGTACTCGCCCGCGTGGACGTTCTGCGAGTAGCGCGGCACCGCCAGCTCCCGGACCAGGCCGGGGGTGCTGGCCGGCACGGTGAAGCGGTCCGGGACGTCGGAGGCCATCGCCCCGAGCCGCCGGACGACGGGGGTGAGGCGGGTGCCCGGGGTGCGGTGGAGGGTCAGGCGCAGCCGGTACGCGGTCAGCCGCAGCCCGCTCGTCGCGTCGTCCACCGAGAGGGTGTCGGTCCAGACCGAGCTCTTGCCGTCGGTCTGGTCGTCGACGGACGTGCGGCGGATGTCCCCGTCGCCCGCGGCCCAGCGGCCCATCACGTACCAGGGGGTCCGCGTGCCGTCCGAGTAGTGGCCCTGCAGCTCGACCTGGATCCAGGTGCCCGCCGGGGTCTCGGCGTTCCAGGAGGCGATCACCTCGGTCGCCGGGACGGCGGACCGGTGGACCGGGGAGGTCCAGGTGGCGTACTCCCAGGAGGCGGTCGTGCCGGTGTGCGGGTCGGTGTAGTCGGTGCTTCCCTCGGCGTGGCCGATCACCAGACCTGGCCGGAGGCCGGACACGACGCGCGTCCCGGCGCCGAGGCCGCCGTGCCAGTCGACGAAGGTGTGCCAGAAGTGGTTGTCCACGGTGGAGGCCGCCGGGGAGGTGCGGGACGGGGCCGTGGAGCGCGCGGCGGCGGACGACACCGGGCCGGCGGTGGCCGCCACCGCGAGCGCGGCGGTCAGCACGGTCCTGCGTGAGGTCGGTCTGTTCATGGGCGGGACCCCCGGTCGTAGTCGTAAGCGGAATGGGGCTGCGGATGCACGACAGTGCGCCAACTATCGCGGGTCGCGGCCGGATTCGGCCAGTGATTCGACTCGCGCCGGGAAAGCAATATTGGTCTGGTCCACTGGCGTGACCTGCGTCTGTTTCCCAGCGGCTCGTAGGCTGGTGGGCATGAACGCCCTCTCGCTCCTCGCCGCGCGGCTGCCCGCCCTGGCGCCGTCCTGCGGCCCGGTGCGGCTGATCGCCGTCGACGGCCACGCGGGGTCGGGGAAGAGCACCTTCGCCGCCCGCCTGGCCGCCGCGCTCGGCGACGCCCCCGTCCTGCACCTGGACGACCTGGCCTCCCACGACTCCTTCTTCACCTGGACGGACCGGCTGCGGGAACAGGTGACCGGACCGCTGGAGCGCGGCGAGTGCGCGCGCTACGCGCCGTACGACTGGACCGCGCGGCGGTTCGGGACACCGCGCGTCCTGGAGCCGGCGCCGGTGGTCGTCGTCGAGGGGGTCGGGGCCGGGCGGCGGGCGCTGCGGCCGCGTCTGGCGCGACTCCTGTGGATGGACCTCGACGCCGCGGCGTCCTGGCGGCGCGGCCGTCGTCGGGACGGTCCGGCGCTCTCGGAGTTCTGGGACGGGTGGACGGCGGCCGAGACGGAGCACTTCTCGGCCGATCCTTCACGGCCTCACGCGGACACCCTGGTACGGCAGTTGCCAGTGGGGTACGAGTTGCTGGAGGGACCTCGAACGGCAGCGGGAGCGAACCATTCCGTCACGTAAAGTGAGCGCATCGCGCCGCCGTGTCGAATGGTGAGAAAACCCCCCGGAAGTGACCCAACTCCGCTTGACCCGGGGGCGGTACAGGTCTTACGTTCTCAATGTGCGGCTTTTCGGAGCCCCCATAAACACGAAGCCCCCGGTTGTTCCCCCGTGATCGGGGGCTTCGTTCTGCCCCCGCACCCCCTCCCCGCCCCGGAACGACCCGCTCCGATCACTTTGGGTCACGGGTTTCCTTCCGTCTGCGGTGCCCTTAGTCGCGCACTCCCTGCGCAGGTACGATGCCTCTCGGTGCGGTCAATTCCCGTCCGTGGCACATCGATTCGGCACGCCCCGGCGAGCCGGTCGGGCGGCGGGACATCCTGGGGGCACGGTTTGTGGGGGACCAGATGGACATCGGCACGCAGGGCGCTCAGGCCCCGGCCGACCTCGCCTGGCTGCGCGGCGTGGACGCCTACACCATGGGCGCCTATCCACAGGCCGAGGAGGAATTCAGAACCGCGGTGCGCCTCGACCCGGGCATGGCGGACGGCTGGCTCGGCCTCCACGCGCTGAGGGTCGACACGACGACGGCGCTGCTGCACATGCACCGTCATCGCGACCGCTTCGGCCAGCAGCGCACCCGGCACCGGCGCACGCTCAACTCCTGGTACTGGCTGGGCTGGTGGGTGCAGCCGGTGCTGGAGAGCCCGCGCGACCTGCTGCTCGCGCACGCCTCGCACTGGCTGGACGGCCGCCACGTCCCCGAGCTGGACCGGGCGCTCGCGGGCCTGCCGCCGGTGGACACGGACCCGCAGGTGCGCTTCCTGCACGCCTGCCGCTCCTACCTGGTCAAGGACTGGGAACAGCTCGTCCGCAACACCGAGCAGCTGACGGACGATCCGCTGCTCGGCATCGAGGCGGGGCTGTTCGGCGGGATGGCCCGGGTGCGGCTGGAGATGTACGGGCAGGCCGAGCCGCTGCTCGCCACCGCCCTGATGCGCTGCCGCAGCGAGCAGCCCCAGCGCAAGGAGCTGCGCTACTGGCTGGCCCGCGCGTACGAGGGCACCGGCCGCAGCGCCGCCGCCCTGCCGCTCTACCGGGCGGTGCACCGGGTCGACCCGGCGTTCATGGACACCTCGGCGCGGCTGGCCGCGATCGCGGACTACGACGGTCTGGAGGGTGCCGAGGATGCCTCCGGTCTGGCCACCGTGTCCCTGGTGGGCACGGACAACACCGCCTCGGGGACGGACGGCACCGGGCCGGAGACCCCGCCGGACGCCGATCCGCCGCTCGGCGCCGATCTGATGGACGGCCGGGAGTCGCGGCCCGGCGGCGAGCCCTCGGGGGTCACCGGCCTCGGGGTGCCGCCGCCCGACGGGGTGCGGCGCAAGAGCGCGGGGCAGCAGCCGTCGCCCTTCCCGGCGGGGCCCAGCGATCCGGTGCTGCTCGCCGAGGCGCTGGCCGAGCTGGAGCGGATGGTGGGTCTGGAGCCGGTCAAGCGCCAGGTCAAGGCGCTGTCCGCACAGCTGAACATGGCGCGGCTGCGGGCCGGGCAGGGGTTGCCCGTCCAGCCACCGAAGCGCCACTTCGTCTTCTCGGGTCCTTCCGGCACCGGCAAGACCACGGTGGCGCGCATCCTGGGCCGGGTCTTCTACGCGCTGGGGCTGCTCGGCGGCGACCATCTGGTCGAGGCCCAACGGGCCGATCTGGTGGGTGAGTTCCTCGGCCAGACCGCGGTCAAGGCCAATGAGCTGATCGACTCGGCGCTCGGCGGGGTGCTCTTCGTGGACGAGGCGTACAGCCTCTCCAACAGCGGTTACAGCAAGGGCGACGCGTACGGCGACGAGGCCCTCCAGGTCCTCCTCAAGCGCGCGGAGGACAACCGGGACCACCTGGTCGTCATCCTCGCCGGCTACCCCGAGGGCATGGACCGGCTGCTGGCCACCAACCCCGGGCTCTCCTCGCGCTTCACCACCCGGGTGGACTTCCCGAGCTACCGGCCGCTGGAGCTCACCTCGATCGGCGAGGTGCTGGCGGCGGAGAACGGCGACGTGTGGGACGAGGAGTCGCTCGACGAGCTGCGTTCCATCAGTGGCCACGTCGTCGAGCAGGGCTGGATCGACGAGCTGGGCAACGGACGGTTCCTGCGCACCCTGTACGAGAAGAGCTGCGCCTACCGGGACCTGCGGCTCTCCGGGTACACCGCCGTACCGGGCCGGGACGACCTGGCCACGCTGCGGCTGCCGGACCTGATGCAGGCGTACGGCGAGGTCCTGTCCGGCCGGGGCCCGGTGGACCGGGGACAGCAGGAGCCACCGGCCCCGTGAGGGCGACGGCGCCGCTTCGGCCGTGGCGCAGGTCGCAGGCGAGGACGTGGTGGTCGGCGTCGCGGAGGTTCTCGTGGTCGGGCAGGAAGTCGATCTCGAAGTCCGCGAAGGGCGTGGCGTACCGGGGCAGGTGCCGGAGGCAGCCGTACCGGTTGGCCGGCATGGAGTGGTCGGCGATGACGAGCTCGTCGGAGTCGGCCGGGATGAACCAGCCTTCCAGCGGGGTGCCGTCCTGGGAGAGAAAACGGTTTCGCCCCGTCGGGGCCGGGAACGCCCGGCCCCGACGTCGCTTCGGGAACCCGCCCTAGCGGGCCGACGTGGCGAGTTCGCCGGTGCCGGACGTCGTCTCCGCCGTCCGGCGCGGCACCGATACCCGGTGGGCCGGGTCGCGCACCTCGCCGACGAGCATCTCCAGCACGTCCTCCATGGCGACCAGGCCGAGGATCCGGCCCGACGCGTCGGCGACCTGGGCCAGGTGGGTCGCCGCCCGGCGCATCACGGTCAGGGCGTCGTCCAGGGGGAGTTCGGCCCGCACCGTCGCCATCGGGCGCCATACCTGCTGCGGGACGGCCCGTTCGCCGTCCTCCAGGTCCAGGACGTCCTTGACGTGCAGATAGCCCATGAACGGACCGCCGCCCTCGGCGCACACCGGGAAGCGCGAGTAGCCGGTCCGTACGGTCAGCTCCTCGATCCGGCGCGGGGTGACGGACGGGTCCACCGTCACCAGGGAGGCCCGCTTGAGCAGCACGTCGGTGACGGGCCTGCTGCCCAGCTCCAGCGCGTCCTCCAGCCGCTCCTGGGCCTCCGGCTCCAGCAGCCCGGCCTGGCCGGAGTCCTCGACGAGGCGGTTGAGCTGTTCGCTGGTGAAGACGGCCTCCACCTCGTCCTTGGGCTCCACCCCGAAGAGCCGGAGCACCAGTCGGGCGCAGGCGCCCAGTGCGGAGGTGACCGGCCGGCACAGGCGGGCGAAGCCCACCAGGCCGGGGCTGAGCCAGAGCGCGGTCCGCTCCGGCGCCGCCATCGCGAGGTTCTTCGGGACCATCTCGCCGATGACGAGATGAAGGAAGATCACGAGGGCGAGCGCCAGGACGTAGCCGAGCGGGTGGACGAGCCCCTCGGGCAGGTGGACCGCGTGGAAGACCGGCTCCAGCAGACGGGCGACGGTCGGTTCGGCAACGGCGCCGAGGGTCAGCGAGCAGACGGTGATGCCGAACTGCGCGGCGGCCATCATCTGCGGCAGGTTCTCCAGGCCGTACAGCACCTTGTGGGCGCGCCCCGACCCGGCCGCCGCCAGGGGTTCGACCTGGCTGCGCCGTACGGACACGAGGGCGAACTCCGCGCCGACGAAGAAGCCGTTCGCCAGCACGAGGAAGCCCGCGAGGAGCAACTGGACCAGGCTCATCGCACGGCCTCCAGGGCCTCGTGGGTCACCAGTGCCCCGGCGAGGGGGACGGTGGCCGGGGCGGCCGTGGTGCGCACGAAGCGGACCCGCTCGGCACGGTAGTGGCCGACCTGGCGGACGGAGAGCCGCCAGCCGGGCAGTTCGGCCCGGTCGCCGGGGGCCGGGATGCGGCCCAGCAGGTCGGCGACGAGCCCGGCCACGGTCTCGTACGGGCCGTCGGGGACGTCGAGTCCTATCCGGCGCAGGCTCAGGACTCGGCAGCTGCCCTCGACGTCCCAGGCCGGGCGGCCGTCCTCGGGCGCGGCGGGGACCAGTTCGGGCCGGTCGGCGCCCTCGGCATCGTGCTCGTCGCGGACCTCGCCGACGAGTTCCTCGATGATGTCCTCCAGGGTGACGACCCCGGCGGTGCCGCCGTACTCGTCGACCACGACGGCGATCGGCTGCTCGTTGCGCAGCCGCTGGAGCAGCTGTTCGACGGGCAGGGTCTCGGGGACCAGCAGCGGCGGCACGGCGATCCGGCCGGCCGGGGTGCGCAGCCGGTCGGCGGCGGGCACGGCGAGCGCGTCCTTGAGGTGGACCATGCCGACGACCTCGTCGATGCGTTCCCGGTAGACCGGGAAGCGGGAGAGGCCGGTGGCGCGGGTGAGGTTGAGGACGTCCGCCGCGGTCGCCGAGGACTGCAGGGCGCTGACCTTCACCCGGGGGGTCATGACGTGCTGGGCGGTGAGCCCGGCGAGCGACAGGGTCCGTACGAAGAGGTCCGCGGTGTCCTGTTCGAGGGTGCCGGCCTCGGCCGAGTGCCGGGCCAGGGAGACCAGCTCACCGGGGGTGCGGGCGGAGGCCAGCTCCTCGGTGGGCTCCACGCCCAGCAGCCGCACCAGCCGGTTGGCCACGGTGTTCAACAGGCTGATCACCGGCCGGAACACGGCGGAGAAGCGGTGCTGGGGGCCGGCGACGAACCGGGCGACCTGGAGCGGCCGGGAGACCGCCCAGTTCTTGGGCACGAGTTCGCCGATCACCATCTGGACGGCGGAGGCCACCAGCATCCCGATGACCACGCTGACGCCGGGGACGGCGCCCTCGGGCAGTCCGGTCGCGGTGAGGGGGCCGTCCAGCAACTGGGCGAGGGCCGGTTCGGCGAGCATGCCGACGACCAGTGAGGTGATGGTGATGCCCAGCTGGGTGCCGGAGAGCTGGAAGGAGAGTTCCCGCAGGGCTTCGACGACGGTACGGGCCCGCCGGTCGCCCTCGGCGGCGGCGCGCTCGGCGTCCGGCCGCTCCACCGTGACGAGGCCGAACTCGGCCGCCACGAAGAATCCGTTGGCGAGGATGAGAAGGAATGCCGCGCTCAGCAGCAGCAAGGGGGTGGTCATGCCGCCGCCTCCGGGGAGGGGGCGGCGCAGGTACTACCGGACGATCCGTCCATTGCTGGAAGGAGTCACTCCTTGGGTCGCAGGAAAGCCCCGCCGGTCTCGGGGGACCTTCCGGTGCGGGGCGGGGCGCACAGGGGCGCCGCCGTCCTCCAGAGTAATCAAGAAGGGCCCGTGCGGGGCAGGGGGCTCAGCCGATGTCCTTGCCGGTGCCGCGGTTCTCGGCGAGGGCCCGCAGCGCGCGGGCGTCCCGGATGGCCTGCTGTTTGGCGACACCCGGCTGGATGCCGAGGGCGGGCATGCTCGTCCCGTCGCTGAGGTCGAGGAAGACCCAGGGGTCGCCGGGGCGCAGGTTGACGCGGAGGATCTCCGCCCAGGACAGCCGACGCGTCCGGGTGATGTTGACCACCGTCACCCCGTCCTCGTCCGCGACCACCTTCGGGCGGCTGAGCAGGGCGAGCACGCCGAGGAACAGCAGCGCGGTGAAGACGAAGCTGATCCGCTCTCCCCCGCTCAGCCGTTCCAGTGTCAGGGCGACGACGGTGATGACGAGGAACATCGCCGCCCCCACGGTCAGCAGGACCACCCGGGTTCGGGTCGGCCGGAACGTGACCGGGAGGGTGGGGAGTTCGGGCCGGGGTGCGGGGGCGGACATGGTGTTCTTCTGTCTTCCGGGGGCTTTTCTGCTGTCTTCCGGGGACGCCGGGCCGTCAGAGGCGGCAGGCGTGGATGGCGGTGGTGAGGATGGCGCGGGCGCCGAGGTCGTACAGGTCGTCCATGATCCGCTGCGCCTCCCGGGCGGCGACCATGGAGCGGACGGCGACCCAGCCCTCGTGGTGCAGCGGGGAGATGGTCGGCGACTCCAGGCCCGGGGTGAGGGCGACGGCGCGCTCCAGGTGCTCGACGCGGCAGTCGTAGTCCATCATCACGTAGGAGCGGGCGACCAGGACGCCCTGGAGGCGGCGGAGGAACTGCTGCACCTTGGGGTCGTCGTCCGGGGCGCCGGCGCGGCGGATGACGACGGCCTCCGACTTCATGATCGGCTCGCCGATGACTTCGAGGCCGGCGTTGCGCAGGCTGGTGCCGGTCTCCACGACGTCGGCGATGACCTGGGCGACACCGAGTTCGATGGCGGTCTCGACCGCGCCGTCGAGGTGGACGACGGAGGCGTTGATGCCGGCGTCGGCGAGGTGCTTGGCGACGATGCCCTCGTAGGAGGTGGCGATCGTCTTGCCGTCGAAGTCCTGCGGGCCCTGGGCCGTGCCGGGCCTGGTGGCGTAGCGGAAGGTGGAGCGGGCGAAGCCGAGCTGGAGGATCTCCTCGGCGTCGGCCCCGGAGTCCAGCAGCAGGTCGCGGCCGGTGATGCCGATGTCGAGGCGGCCGGAGCTGACGTAGATCGCGATGTCGCGGGGGCGCAGATAGAAGAACTCGACCTCGTTCTCGGGGTCGACGAGGACGAGTTCCTTGGACTCCTTGCGCTGCTGGTACCCGGCCTCATGGAGCATCGCCATCGCAGGCCCGGAGAGTGAACCCTTGTTGGGGACGGCGATGCGCAGCATGAGGTCGGCTTCCTTTGCGAGGAGAGGTGCGGGATGCGGAAGGGGCGGGTGGTGCGGGGTCCTGCTCAGAGGTGGGCGTAGACGTCGTCGAGCGAGATCCCGCGGGCGACCATCATCACCTGGACGTGGTACAGCAGCTGGGAGATCTCCTCGGCGGCGGCGTCCTTGCTCTCGTGCTCGGCGGCCATCCAGACTTCGGCGGCCTCCTCGACGACCTTCTTGCCGATGGCATGGACGCCCTTGCCCACCAGTTCGGCGGTGCGGGAGGTGGAGGGGTCGCCGTTGGCGGCCTTGAGCTGCAGCTCGGCGAAGAGCTCTTCGAAGGTTTTGTTCGCCATGATGGTTCTTAGCCTACGGGGTCCGCGGGCCCCACTCAGCGCCAGGGCTCGCTGACGGTGCGCAGCGTGGCGGCGGTGGCGACGGCCGCGGTGACCGCTTCGTGCCCCTTGTCCTCGTTGGAGCCCTCCAGGCCGGCCCGGTCGAGCGCCTGCTCCTCGGTGTCGCAGGTGAGCACCCCGAAACCGACGGGCACTCCGGTGTCGACGGCGACCTGGGTGAGGCCGTTGGTGACGCCCTGGGAGACGTACTCGAAGTGCGGGGTGCCGCCGCGGATGATGACGCCGAGGGCGACGACCGCGTCGTAGCCGCGGCCCGCGAGGACCTTGGCCACGACCGGGAGCTCGAAGCTGCCGGGGACCCGGAGCAGGGTCGGCTCGTCGATGCCGAGCTCGTGCAGGGCGCGCAGCGCGCCGTCGACGAGTCCGTCCATGACCTTCTCGTGCCACTGTGCGGCGACGACCGCCACACGCAGGTCACCGCAGTTGCGTACGGACAGTTCGGGTGCGCCCTTGCCGCTCATGTCTCTCCTGTCGCTCGTTTCCGTGATCGTCACTGGTTTCCGCAGGTCGACGCCTGGGCGGCGTCGAGCCAGGGCAGGTCGTGCCCCATGCGGTCGCGCTTGGTGCGCAGGTAGCGCAGATTGTGCTCGCCCGCCTGGACGGGCATCGGCTCGCGGCCGGTGACGGCCAGTCCGTGTCGCAGGATCGCGGCCGTCTTGTCGGGGTTGTTGGTCATCAGCCTGAGGCTGCGGACGCCGAGGTCCTTGAGGATCTGGGCGCCGGCCGCGTAGTCGCGGGCGTCGGCGGGCAGGCCGAGTTCCAGGTTGGCGTCGAGGGTGTCGACGCCGCGTTCCTGCAGTTCGTAGGCGCGCAGCTTGGACAGCAGGCCGATGCCCCGGCCCTCGTGGCCGCGCAGGTAGACGACGACGCCGCGGCCCTCCTCGGTGATCCGGCGCATGGACGCGTGCAGCTGGGGGCCGCAGTCGCAGCGCTGGGACTGGAAGATGTCGCCGGTCAGGCACTCGGAGTGGACCCGGACCAGGATGTCGTCGCCGTCGCCGAGGTCGCCGTGGACGAGCGCGACGTGTTCGACGCCGTCGGTCGTGGAGCGGTAGCCGTAGGCGGTGAACGGGCCGAAGCCGGTCGGCAGCCGGATCTCGGCCTCGCGGCGCACGGTCGGTTCCGAGCTGCGGCGGTAGGCGATCAGGTCCTCGATGGAGATGATCGTGAGGCCGTGCTTGCGGGCGAACGGGACCAGCTGCGGCAGTCGCAGCATCACGCCGTCCTCGCCGGCGATCTCGACGATGGCGCCGGCGGGCCGCAGTCCGGCGAGCCGGGCGAGGTCGACGGCGGCCTCGGTGTGGCCGTTGCGCACCAGTACGCCGCCGGAGCGGGCACGGAGCGGGAAGACGTGGCCGGGCCGTACGAAGTCGGCGGGTCCGGCCTCGCCGCCCGCCAGCAGCCGGAGGGTGGCGGCCCGGTCGGCGGCGGAGATCCCGGTGGTCACGCCGTGGGCCGCCGAGGCGTCGACGGAGACGGTGAACGCGGTCCGCATCGACTCGGTGTTGTGGCCGACCATCTGCGGGAGTTCGAGCCGTTCCAGCTCGTCGTTCTCCATCGGGGCGCAGATCAGGCCGCGGCACTCGCTCATCATGAACGCGACGATCTCGGGGGTGGCCTTCTCGGCGGCGACGACAAGGTCGCCCTCGTTCTCCCGGTCCTCGTCGTCGACGACCACGACGGGCCGGCCGGCGGCGATGTCGCGGATCGCCTGTTCGACGGGGTCGAGCGCGAGGTCCTCCAGGTCCCTTCCGTGGTCCGGGTGCAGCCAGGTGGGCTGGGCAGTCATGCCGTGGCTCCTTCCAGAGCGGGTGTCCGCGAGCGCAGCCACCAGTCGCGCATGCCCCACAGGACGAGGGCGCCGTACACGACGTAGATGAGACCGGAGAAGGCGAGGCCGCTGTGGAAGTTCAGCGGTACGCCGACGAGGTCGACCAGCAGCCAGGCGAACCAGAACTCGACCATGCCGCGGGCCTGGGCGAGCATCGCGACGAGGGTGCCCGCGAAGATGTACGCGTCCGCCCACGGGCTCCAGGACAGCGAGGGGAACGCGGTGAACAGGCCGCCGACCGCGAGGGTGCCGAGCGCGGCGCCGCCCAGCAGGTATCCGCGCTCGCGCCAGGTGGCGAACCGCACGGCGATGGAACCGTCCTGGGCCTGCTGCCTGCCCCGGGACCACTGCTGCCAGCCCCAGACGGCCACGGCTATGACGACGACCTGCTTGCCGACGCTGCCCGCCTGCTGCACCGAGGCGTTGGCCGCGACGAGGACGACGCCGGACAGGAGCTGGGCGGGCCAGGTCCAGACCGAGCGGAGCCAGCCCAGGGTCAGGGCGATCAGACCGACCGTGTTGCCGATCATGTCGGACCAGATGATGCGCTGCCCGAGGACGGTGAACGCCTCCGAGTTCAGCCAGTTCAGAGTGGTCACTTCACCGGCTCCTCGGTCTCCTGCGCGGTGTGGCCGAGCAGCCGCTCGACGTACTTCGCGATGACGTCCACCTCCAGGTTGACCGGGTCGCCGGGCTCCTTGATGCCGAGCGTGGTCAGGGCGAGGGTGGTGGGGATGAGGCTGATGGTGAAGTAGTCGGGTCCGGCGTCCACGACGGTGAGGCTGACTCCGTCGACGGTGATCGATCCCTTCTCGACCACGTAGCGGCTCAGGTGCGCGGGGAGGGAGACCTTCACGATCTCCCAGTTCTCGGAGATCCGGCGCTCGACGATGCGGCCGGTGCCGTCGACGTGGCCCTGGACGATGTGTCCGCCGAGCCGGCCGCCGACCGCCATGGGGCGCTCCAGGTTGACCCGGGAGCCCGTGTCCAGGGCGCCGAGGCTGGACCGGTTCAGGGTCTCGGCCATCACGTCGGCGGTGAACTCTCCGTCGCCGAGGTCGACGACGGTGAGGCAGACGCCGTTGACGGCGATGGAGTCGCCGTGTTTGGCGCCCTCGGTGACCACTCGGCCGCGCAGGCGGAAACGGGAGGCGTCGTCGAGCTTCTCGACGGCGGTGACCTCACCCAGTTCTTCGACAATTCCGGTGAACAACTCAGTTTCCCTTCCGGTCGGTGCCGGGGACGGCGGTGATGCGCAGATCGGGGCCGATGCGGACGGTCTCGGTCACATCGAGGCGCAACGCCTCGGCGATGGTGGAGATTCCGGCGTCGGCGAGGGCCGCGGGGCCGGCGCCGAGGAGCACGGGGGCGAGGTAGCCGACGACCTTGTCGACCGTTCCCGCGGCGACGAAGGCGCCGGCCAGGGTCGGGCCGCCTTCGAGGAGCACGGAGCGGATGCCGCGCCCGTGCAGGGCGTCGAGCAGGGCGGGGATGTCGAGGCCGGGGCCGGTGGCGGCGCGCGGCAGCCGCAGGACGGCCCCTTCGGGGAGGTGGCGGGCGTCGGCGTCGTCGGCGACGGCGATCAGGGTGGGCGCGCCGTCGTCGAGGACGCGGGCGCCGGGGCGCACGGCGGTGGCGGTGGTGTCCACGACCACCCGCAGGGGCTGCGCGGCGCCGTCGATGCCCCGGACGCCGAGCTGCGGGTCGTCGGTGCGGGCGGTGCCGGAGCCGACCACGACGGCGTCGGCCTCGGCGCGCAGCCGGTGGACGTCGGCGCGGGACTCGGCGGAGGTGATCCAGCGGCTGGTGGCGTCGGCGGCCGCGATCCGGCCGTCGAGACTCGCCGCGTACTTCCACAGCACGTACGGGCGGCCGAGCCGCACCGAGGTCAGCCAGGCGGCGTTGCCCGCTTCGGCCTCGGCGGCCAGGAGCCCCCCCTCGACCTCGATCCCGGCCGCGCGCAGGGTGTCCGCGCCGCCGGTGGCCTGCGGGTTCGGGTCGCCGACCGCGTAGACGACCCGGGCGACGCCGGCCTCGATCAGCGCCTGGGCACAGGGGCCGGTGCGACCGGTGTGGTTGCAGGGTTCGAGGGTGACGTGGGCGGTGCCGCCGCGGGCCCGGTCGCCCGCGGCGCGCAGGGCGTGGATCTCGGCGTGCGGGCCGCCGGCCCGCTGGTGGAAGCCCTCGCCCGCCGGGCGGCCCGCGGCGTCGAGGACGACACAGCCGACGACGGGGTTGGGGCTGGTGGAGCCGAGGCCGCGGGCGGCGAGCTCGATCGCTCGTCGCATGGCGGTGATGTCGGCTGCGGTGTCCACCGGGTCCTCCTGCCTCTTCGGGCACGGACTCCGGGGCTGTCGATGACGACAGAAGAGCGGGAACGCGACAGGGGAACGCCGAATGCCGGAAAACGGATGGATCGGTCGCCCGAAACCACCCGCCGACGGCGGCGTACCCGTGAAACGGCCCGCCGCGCACTGCCTCCCATCCGGACTTTAACCGTCGGTCCAGGAATTTCACCTGGTCAACCGGCCGCTGGATGCGGACGGGTCGCGGACTTTAACCGCCGGCTCGGAATTTCACCGACCCCGGAGTGCGCTGCTACTGGTACAGGGTCAGTGTGCCACGCCCACCGCTGGGCCATGCGGGTGAGCGGCTGTGGACTGGCTCACAAGGGGGCGCACGGCGGGGCGCGAACGGACGGCCACCCCCTAAAGGTCCAGACCTATTGACTCACTGGTCTAGTCCTCTTAATCTCTGCGTCACCTCCGAGGAGCCGTCCCGCGGTGTGCGCACACCCGGGGCAACAACACGACCCACCCCCTTGCCAGTTGCGTTTTTGCCGAACCTCCCCGGGAGGAACCGAACGTGCTGTCCCCCACCCGTGCGAGAGCCACCCTGCTCGCGGCCGGTGCCACCGTCGCCGCACTGCTGCTGGGTTCGCTCGCCGCCACCCCGTCGGCCGCCGCCGACCAGGAGTCCTGTCGCCCGGACGGGCTCTACCGGACCCCCGGCGTCCAGGTCCCCTACTGCTCCGTCTACGACACCGAGGGCCGCGAGAAGATGGGCGCCGACCATCAGCGGCGGGTCATCGGGTACTTCACCAACTGGCGTACCGGGAAGGACGGCAAGCCCGCCTACCTCGTCCCCGACATTCCCTGGGACAAGGTCACCCATCTGAATTACGCCTTCGCCCACGTCGACGGCGGCAACAGGCTCTCCGTGGGCCCCGACGGCCCGGAGAACGCCTCGACCGGCATGACCTGGCCGGGTGTCGCGGGCGCCGAGATGGACCCCGGCCTCCCCTACAAGGGCCATTTCAACCTGCTCACCAAGTTCAAGAAGAAGCACCCGAACGTGAAGACCATGGTGTCGGTGGGCGGCTGGGCCGAGACCGGCGGCTACTTCGGCGCCGACGGCGAGCGGGTGGACTCCGGCGGCTTCTACTCGATGGCGACCAACGCCGACGGCTCGGTCAACCGGGCCGGCATCGACACCTTCGCGGACTCGGCCGTCGACTTCGTCAGGAAGTACGGCTTCAACGGCGTCGACATCGACTACGAGTACCCCACGACCATGAAGGACGCGGGCAATCCGCTGGACTGGGCCCTGTCCAACGCCCGCCGGGCCGGTCTGGTCAAGGGCTACGCCGAGCTGATGAAGACCCTGCGCGAGAAGCTCGACCGCGCGTCCGCCGCCGACGGCACCCACTACCTGCTGAGCGTGGCCGCCCCCTCGTCGGGCTATCTGCTGCGCGGCATGGAGACCTTCCAGGTCCAGAAGTACCTGGACTACGTCAACATCATGTCGTACGACCTGCACGGCGCGTGGAACGAGTACGTCGGCCCGAACGCCGCGCTGTACGACGACGGCAAGGACGCCGAACTCGCCCGGGCGAGCGTCTACTCGACCTCCCAGTACGGCGGCACCGGCTACCTCAACACCGACTGGGCGTACCACTACTTCCGCGGTTCGATGCCGTCCGGCCGGATCAACATCGGCCTGCCGTACTACACCCGCGGTTTCAAGAACGTGCAGGGCGGAACGGACGGGCTGTGGGGCAGTGCCGCCACCACCGACTGCCCGGCCGGCGCGGGGCTGACCAAGTGCGGTGACGGCGCCGTCGGCATCGACAACCTCTGGCACGACCTGGACACCGCGGGCAAGGAGTCGCCCGCCGGTTCCAACCCCATGTGGCACGCGAAGAACCTGGAGAAGGGGGTCGTCGGCGACTACGTCACCGACTACGGCTTCCCCGCCGACACGAAGCTGACCGGCACCTACGCCCGCAAGTACGACTCGACGCTGGTCGCGCCCTGGCTGTGGAACGCCGAGAAGAAGGTCTTCCTGTCCACCGAGGACGAGCAGTCGGTCGCCGCGAAGGCGGACTACGTCGTCGACAAGGGCATCGGCGGCACCATGATCTGGGAACTCGCGGGCGACTACGACTGGAACGCCGCCAAGGGCCAGTACCAGCCGGGCTCCACGCTCACCTCGACGATGTACGAGAAGTTCAAGTCGGCCGCCCCGTACGGCGCGAAGCGCTCCACCGTCGATCTGCCCACCGAGGCGCTCGACATCGACGTGTCCTTCGACCAGTTCCCGCTCGGCGACTCCAACTACCCGATCAGCCCCAAGCTGAAGATCACCAACAACACGAAGGCGACGCTGCCCGGCGGCACCGAGTTCCAGTTCGACTACGCGACCTCGGCCCCCGCCAACGCCAAGGACCAGTCCGGCTTCGGCACCACGATCGTGCGCAGCGACCACACCGCAGCCAACAACATCGGCGGCCTGAAGGGCGACTACAACCGCGTCTCGCTGAAGCTGCCCGGCTGGCAGAGCCTGGCGCCCGGCGCCTCGGTGCAGGTGGACTTCGTGTACTACCTGCCCACCTCCACCCCGTCGAACTGGACGGTGACCTTCGGCGGGAAGTCGTACGCCCTCGTCGCCGACCTGGCGCGCGGCACCACCCGGGTCGAGCCCGGCACCGGCACGTCGCCGTCGCCCGGCCCGTCGACCCCGGCTCCCGGCGGCGAGTGCACCGCCCCCGCCTGGAGCGCGGGATCCGAGTACGGCGCCGGTACGACGGTCAGCCACGGCTCGCACCGGTGGAAGGCCCGGTGGTGGACGAAGGGCGAGACGCCCGGCTCCACCGGTGAATGGGGTGTCTGGCAGGACCTCGGGGCCTGCTGACCCCCTCCCCCGAACCGCCCGACGGTGACCGGATCGCCCCCGGTCGCCGTCGGGCTCGCCCGCGTCCCGGGGAGTGCCCGGCAGGCGGATTCAGCCCGCCGGGGCGAACAGTTCGTCCTGGGCCGCGTCCCGGGCCGCGAGCAGCGCGCCCCTCAGGACCGCGCCGCCGCCCAGCCGTCCGGCCCTGACCTCGGTGCGCAGCGGGGACATCGTGGCCAGCCGCTCCTCGACCCGGGCCGCGAGCGCGTCGCCGCCCGCGTGACCGACCTCGCCCGCGAGCAGCACGCAGCCGGGGTCGAGGACCGCGGCGACGGCGGCGGCGCCCAGCGCGAGGCGTTCGGCCAGGACGTCCAGGAACGCCTCGTGCCCGCCCTCCCCCGCCAGGGCGGCCCGCACCGCCGACGCCGCGCCCGGTTCCTTCTCGCCCCCGGCCGGGCCGGGCGGCACGACGATGCCGTGGGCGGCGGCCAGTTCGCAGACCGGGGTGGAGCCGACCAGCGAGTGGAAGCCGCCGTCGCAGTTGAGCGCCGAGGGGGCGCCGACCACGCCGGGCACCGGCAGGAAGCCGATCTCGCCCGCGCCGCCGGAGGCCCCGCGGCGGAGCACGCCGTCCAGCATGACGGCTGCGCCGACGCCGTGGCCGAGCCAGAAGAGCACGAAGGTGTCGCGGTCGCGGGCCGCGCCGCTGCGGTGTTCGGCCACGGCGGCGAGGTTGGTCTCGTTCTCGACCAGCACGGTCGCGGACAGCCGCTCCTGGAGCACCCGCACCAGCCGCCGGTGCCAGGCGGGCAGCCCGGTGGTGTCGCGCAGGTCGCCGGTGACCGGGTCGATCAGTCCGGGGGCGCCGATGCCGACGCTGTGCAGGGGGGCGGGGCCGGCCTCGCGCGCGATGCGCTCCAGCAGGGCGGCGGCCTGTTCCGCGGCGGTGTCGGTGTCCGTGGCGCCGTCCACGGGCAGGGTGGCCTCGGCGAGCGTGTTGCCCAGCAGGTCGGCGACGACCATGGCGACGCCCCGGGTGCGCACGTCGAGGGCGGCGAGGTGGGCGCGGTCGGCGACGATCCCGTACAGCCGGGCGTTGGGGCCGCGCCGCTCGGCGCCGGCCTCTCCGACCACCTCGACCAGCCCTGCTTCCCGGAGCCGTTCGACGAGGTCGGCGACGGTCGGACGGGACAGGCCGGTCAGGTTCTTCAGCTGGGTGGCCGTCAGCGGGCCCTCCTGCTGGAGCAGTCGCAGGGCGAGCCGGTCGTTGATGGCTCGGGCGGTGCTCGGTGATGCGGGCATGCCGGGATCCTTCCAGATCTCCGCCGGACCGGACGCATGGGCGGACTATTTATCAGGCAGGGTTCCTGATAGTTTACGGCCCGCACTGCCGACAACGAGCGCCGGGCCACCGGCGGCGGAAGAATCCCAGGGGAGGGCACGGCGGCATGACAACGGATTCCACCGAGACGGTCTTCGGCACGGAGCAGGTGAGGCGGGCCAGGTTCGCCATCGCCGCGGTCTTCACCGTCCACGGCGCGGTGACCGGCAGCTTCGCCACCCGGGTTCCCTGGATCCAGGACCACGCCGGGGTCAGCGCCGGGCAGCTCGGCCTGGCCCTGGCCTTCCCGGCGATCGGCGCCTCGCTCGCGATGCCGCTGGCCGGTGCGATCAGCCACCGCTTCGGCGCCCGGACCGCACTGCGCGGGCTGCTCGCCCTCTGGACGCTGGCACTGGTCCTGCCCGCGCTGGCGCCCGGTCTGCTGACGCTGTGCGCGGCCCTTCTCGTCTACGGGGCGACGGCCGGCATGTCGGACGTGGCGATGAACGCCCTCGGCGTCGAGGTGGAGAACCGCCTCGACAAGTCGATCATGTCCGGGCTGCACGGGATGTGGAGCGTGGGCGCCCTGATCGGTTCGGCGGCGGGCACCCTGGCCGCGCACCTGGGCACCGACGCCCGGCTGCACCACGCCCTGGCCGCCCTGGTGCTCACCGCGCTCGGCCTGCTGGCCTGCCAGGGCGTGCTCGACCTGCGCAGTCAGCCGGACGAGGAACCGCCGCCGCGCTTCACCCTGCCGCCGAAGTCGGCGCTGATCATCGGCGCGGTGGGCTTCTGCGCGGTGTTCGCCGAGGGGGCCAGCCTGGACTGGTCGGCGGTCTACCTCCGGGACGTGATGGACACCTCCGCCGGGCTCGCCGCAGCCTCCACCACGGCGTTCGCGCTGACCATGGCGGTCGCCCGGATCGCCGGCGACAAGGTCGTCGACCGCTTCGGCGCGGTGCGCACCGTGCGGGTCGGCGGGGTCCTCGCGACGGTGGGCGGCGTGCTCGTGGTCACCGCCCCGAGCGCGGTGCTCGCCATGTGCGGCTTCGGACTCCTCGGCCTCGGGGTCGCCGTGGTCGTCCCGCTCGCCTTCGCGGCGGCGGGGCGCAGCGGCCCGAACCCGAGCCAGGCGATCGCGGGGGTCGCCACGATCACGTACACCTCCGGGCTCATCGCCCCGTCCGCGATCGGCTCGCTGGCCGAGGCGACCTCGCTGATCGTCTCCTTCGGTCTGGTGACGGTGCTGGCGTTCGGCCTGGTGCTGGGGGCCGGGGTGCTGCGGGCGGGCGACCGCCGCACGCCGGCCCCGGACGCGGGCGCCACGAAGGCGGCGCCGGCCGAACCGCGTCCCTGAGGCCGGAGCCCCCCGCCCGGACCACGGCCCGGGCGGGGGGACGCACCGGCCGGGCCGGGCGGGGGCCGGGCAAGCTCCCGACCTGCGGCCCGGCCGAGAGGTCCCCGCGATCCGGCATTACCATGGCGCTGATCATTTCGGCGGAAGCGCCACGCCCATCGGGGCGGTGGGCTCCGTATCTACCCCCAGGGAGCGACCATGGACCTCGGCGTGCGCTGGACCCTGCACGGCGACGGGAAGACCCCCGCGCCGGGGGCCGTGGTCCGTCCGGACGAACGGCTCTCCTGGCCCCGTACGTTCGGCCTCGGTGCCCAGCACGTGGTCGCGATGTTCGGCGCCTCGTTCGTCGCGCCGGTGCTGATGGGGCTGGACCCCAACCTGGCGATCATGATGTCGGGTGTCGCGACGGCCATCTTCCTGCTGGCCACCCGCGGCCGGGTGCCCAGCTACCTCGGCTGCTCGCTCTCCTTCGTCGGGGTCGCGGCGACGATCCGGGCGAGCGGCGGCAGCAGCGCCGTGGTCACCGGTGCGGTGTTCGTCGTCGGGGTGGTGCTCCTCCTCGCCGGTCTCGCGGTGCAGCGCTTCGGCGCCCGGATCATCCACGCGGCCATGCCCCCGGTGGTCACCGGTGCCGTCGTGATGCTGATCGGCTTCAACCTGGCGCCGGTGACCGCCTCGACGTACTGGCCGCAGGACCAGTGGACGGCGCTGCTGGTGATGCTGTTCACCGGTTTGGCCGTAGTGTGCCTGCGCGGATTCTTCTCGCGCATCGCGATCTTCCTGGGCCTGGTCTTCGGATACGTCCTGTCCTGGGTCCTCGACCAGGTCTTCGGCAAGATCCACTCCCCGGCGGGCGGCGCCGAGGCCGTGGACCACTGGCGGCTCGACCTGTCGGGCGTCTCCAAGGCCGACTGGATCGGGCTGCCGTCCTTCCACGCGCCGAGCTTCGAGTGGTCGGCGATCCTGGTCGCGCTGCCGGTGGTCATCGCGCTGATCGCCGAGAACGCCGGGCACGTGAAGGCCGTGGGCGAGATGACCGGCTCCTCGCTGGACGACAAGCTGGGCACCGCGATCGCCGCCGACGGCGCCGCGTCGATGCTGTCGACCGCGGTGGGCGGCCCGCCGAACACCACGTACTCGGAGAACATCGGCGTCATGGCCGCGACCCGGGTCTACTCCACCGCCGCGTACTGGGCCGCCGCCTGCTTCGCCCTGCTCTTCGGCCTCTGCCCCAAGTTCGGCGCGGTCGTCGCCGCGGTCCCCGGCGGGGTGCTCGGCGGCATCACCGTCATCCTCTACGGCATGATCGGCCTGCTCGGCGCCCAGATCTGGCTGCACGCCAAGGTGGACCTGCGCAACCCGCTGAACCTGGTCCCGGCCGCCGCGGGCATCATCATCGGCGTCGGCGGCGTCGGCCTGAAGATCACCGACAACTTCGAGCTGAGCGGGATCGCGCTGGGCACCATCGTGGTGATCACCGGCTACCACGTGCTGCGGGCCTTCGCCCCGGCGCACCTCAAGACCCAGGAGCCCCTGCTGGACTCGGGGACCTCGGCGTACGACGAGCGGGACCCGGCCGACAAGCGGTGACGGCCCGGCCCAACCGGCGATGACACGATGACGCGGCGGCGGCCGCGGCGGGCACACCGTCCCGCCGCGGCCGTCGCCGCGTTCCCGCCCTCGCGTTCCCGTCGCCGCGCCGTTGTCGCCCCGGCCGTCGCTCAGAAGCAGTCGCCGTACCAGTGCACCGCGCCGGGCGCCGTGACCGCGGCCCGGACGGATTCCGCGGTGGCGTGCAGCGGGCGGGCCATGCCCACCCGCTCCGTCACCCGCCGGGCGTCCGTCAGCAGGGCCGGCAGCGCGGCCCTGACCCCGGGTTCGTCGGGGAGCCGGACCCGGGCCCGGTCCAGCCCCGCCGCCCGGCCCCGCTCGCCGACCGCGGCGAACAGCTCCCCCAGGCAGCCGGGTGTCCCCGCGAACTCCCGCACCTCGACGTGCTCCCCCACGTGCTGGGCCACGATCCAGCCGGCGAGCGCCCCCGAGACGGGGTCCTCGGCCACGAGCCACCGCTCGGCCGGGCCGTACCAGGCGGGCACCCGCACCGCCCAGTCCTCGGCGCTCCGCAGCGAGCTGAGCGGCCGGGCCGCGTTGTACGCCTGGTGCAGCGCGGCCACCCCGGCGGCGTCCCGCCCGGTGGCCGGCCGGACCCGGAAGGCCGGCCCCGCGGCGGACGGCGGTGCGAGCGTCCTCCCCGTCAGCATCCCCTCGGTGTACGCGCTGTCGAACTCCTGCCAGCCCGAGCCCCGGTAGACGCCCGGGGTGCCGGTGAACAGCAGCGACCAGGCGCACCCCTCGGCCCGCATGGCGCGCTCCGCCGCCACCAGCAGCCGCCGCACCAGCCCCCGCCCGCGGGCCTCGGGGCGGGTGGCGACGCTGCCGATGCCGCCGACCGGCCGCGGGACGCCGTCCGCGTCGCGGATCGTCCTCGGCACGTACACGACGACCGCGTCGATCCCGTCGCCGACGGCGTTCTGCGCGACGAAGGTGTGCCGGTGGCGGTCCGGGTCGAGGGCGTGCAGGTCGGTGACCTGCGGGGCGTCGAAGCACAGCCGCCACAGCCCGGCCAGCGCCGGGTCGTCGGCCGGGGTGGCGGTCCGGACGACGGCGCTCACAGGACCAGGTTCCCGTCCGTGCGCGCCGACGGGCCGTTCGCGGGCATCGCGGTGCGCTTCGTGCCGTCCTCCACGCACCCGGTGTGCAGGGCCGAGGCCAGGGCGTCCGGGGCGAGGTGGAGCGTGCCGCCGGTGAAGCGGCTGCCGCTCGCCGCGTAGTGGTTGGTGCCGTCGGCTATGCGGATGTGGGCGGTGTCCGCGCCGGAGACGGCGCCGGAGATCCCGTTGATGTCCCAGGTGACCTTCCCCGGGCCGGCGGCTCGGCCGAGCAGTGCCCCGGCCTTGTTGCCGCCGGTGAGGCGGGCCCCGCCGGTGAGGGTGATCCGCTGGTCGCGCACGGCGCTGAGTTCGATGCCGGTGTTGTCGTAGTGGCCGCCGTCGATCCGCAGGTCCGCCGAGCCGACCGAGAGCGGGGCGGCGTTCTCGGCGCCGATGACGGTGCAGTCGGTGAAGTGGACGGGGCCCGCGCCGCGCAGGATCGCGCCGTCGACGCCCTTGAACGTGCAGCGCACGAAGTGGACGGGGGCGGTGACCGGGGTCTGTACGAGGACGGCGCCGGCGGGCGGCTCGAAGGAGCAGTCGCTGATGGTGGTGGGGCGGCCGGAGCGGGCGGAGCGCTGGGCGACGGCGAAGGTCTTCGCGGTGCAGCCGCGCACCTGGGCCCCGTCGGCGTTGACGGTGAGGGTGCCCGCCTGGTCGAAGGTGGGACGGGCGATCACCGTGATGTCCTCCAGGGTCAGATCGGTGATCTTGGTGTTGGCGGTGAACCAGGAGCAGACGTGCCGTCGTACGGTGATCCGCTTGGCGGAGATGCCCCACTGCGCACCGGAGTTGGCGATGTCCATCAGCCCGGAGTTGCCGTCGAAGAGCAGGTCGTGCTCGTACTGGCCGTGGGTGGTGAAGGGGTTGCCGCCCGCGTCGTCGCCGTCGCCGTGGCAGTTGACGACGGTGCAGTAGGCGGAGGCGGTGAGGTCGTTGAGGTGGCGCACGTTGCTGGTCGTGCAGTCCGCGACCCGCCCGTACAGGCAGTAGATCTGCTGGGTGAGGTAGCCCGCGCCGCCGTACTCGACGGTGGGCGGGTTCTTCAGGGAGCAGTTCTCGGTGCGGAAACGGGTGCACCAGCGGCGCATGATGACCGGCCAGAAGGAACCGGTGGCGTGGATGCCGGAGACGTCGCAGCCCACGGCGTACTCGTAGCTGACCGGGTGGGAGCCGGTGTACTCGTCGCGGCCGGCGCCCTCGAAGACCATGTTGCGGACGTGGGCGTCGCGGACCGGTTCGACGCGGGTCCAGGTCAGGGTGCGTCCGGCGGCGAGCTCCCAGCCGTTGAGGTAGCCGATCCGGATGTGCGTGGCGTCGACGATCTCGGTGATCTCGACGAGCTTCTGCAGTTCGCGCTCGTCGCGCCCGCCGCCCTCGACCGGGGAGACCCGGACGGCCCACCACTGGCCGACCTCGAACGCCTTGGCGTCGGGGACCGGGAAGGTGTCGGTCAGCTCGATGACCTTGCCGGAGAGCGCGTGTTCGACGGTGGTGTCGCTGGGGGTGCCGCGGAAGGAGAGGACGGCGCCGAAGGGGTTGTCGTGGGTGTTCTTCTCGATGCCTTCGGTGCGTATGCGGTGGCCGCCGAAGTCG
>NZ_JBIAQQ010000046.1:0-37930 GCF_042889165.1 Streptomyces sp. NPDC002669
CCCTGTATTCGACGGTGACGGGCGAGGTCGTCGACAGTGCGGGCCTGGACGGGGGGTACTGGTATCGCAATCTGCGGGGCACGGTCGAGTTCGAGAACGCGGTCCGCTGCCTGCTGGCGGACGGGTTCACCGCGTTCGTGGAGTGCAGTGCGCATCCGGTGCTGACGATCGGGCTCCAGGAGACCTTCGAGGCGGCCGACACCGGACCCACCGTCACCGCGGTGCCGTCCCTGCGCCGTGACGAGGGCGGCATGCGGCGTTTCCTCACCTCGCTCGGCCAGGCCTGGGCCCACGGCGTGGACGTCGGCTGGGAACGGGTCCTGCCCGAGGCACACCTGCCGGCGGGACTGCCGACATACGCCTTCCAGCGCAGTCGGTACTGGCTGGAGTCGGTGGGTGTGGTGGGTGGGGATGTTTCGGCTGCGGGGCTGGTTGCGGCCGGGCATGCGTTGCTGGGGGCGGTGGTGGATCTGGCGGGTGCGGACGGTGTGGTGCTCTCGGGGCGGTTGTCCCTGCAGACCCATCCGTGGCTCGCCGATCACGCGGTGGCCGGGACGGTCCTGCTGCCCGGCACCGCCTTCATCGACCTCGCCCTCCACGCGGGTGACCGGACCGGCTGCGACACCCTCGAAGAACTCACCATCCAGGCGCCCCTCGTCCTGGCCGAAGGCGCCGCCGTTCAACTGCGGGTCGAGGTCGGTGAGCCGGGCGAGGACGGCCGCCGCACCGTGAGCATCCACTCCAGGCCCGACACCGAGGGCTCCTCGTGGACCTGCCACGCCTCCGGCGAACTCGGCAACGGCGTGCGCACCGAGGCATCGGACCCTGTCGGGGTGTGGCCTCCGGTGGGTGCGGTGCGGGTTGATGTGTCGGGGTTGTATGGGGAGTTGGCGGGGGCGGGGTATGAGTACGGTCCGGTGTTCCAGGGGGTGGAGGCGGTCTGGCGGCGGGGTGTGGAGGTGTTTGCCCAGGTGGTTCTGGGTGAGGAGGAGTGTGGTGGTGCAGAGGGGTTCGGGGTGCATCCGGCGTTGTTGGATGCGGCGTTGCATGCGGGGTTGTTGCCGGGGGACGGTTCGGGTCTGGTGGCTCCGAGGCTGCCGTTCGTGTGGTCGGGTGTGCGGTTGCACGCGACGGGTGCGGTGGCGGTTCGGGTGCGGCTGGTGCCGGTGGGCAACGACAGTGTGTCCGTGGAGTTGTTCGACGGTGAGGGCCGGCCGGTCGTCTCCGTCGACTCCCTCGCCCTGCGGCCCGTCGACCCCGCACAGCTGGGGCAGGGCGGCTCCCACGGCATCGACGAGGCGCTCTTCCGACTGGAGTGGACCGCTTCCGGCGCCGCTCAGGAGCCTGCGGGGAACCCCGCGACGGGCCGCCGCCCCGTACAGGTCGGAGCGGACCCCGCCGGTTCGGGCTCCGCGCTGGAACGCACACAGGCCGAGCCGTACGCGGACTTCGCCGCTCTCGCGGACAGCCTGCCCGGCGACGGTACCGGGACCCCCGACGCGATCGTCTTCCTGTACACGGCCCCGGACGGCGCCGCCGAGGACGCGGACGACGACACGTACGGCATCGGCGCCGCGCACACCGCCACCCACCGGGCCCTGGAAACGGTCCAGGCATGGCTGTCCGACGAGCGGTTCGGTACGGCCCGGCTCACCGTCGTGACACGCGGCGCGGTCACCACCGACCCGGACGAGGGCCCGGCCGATCCGGCGTACGCGCCGGTCTGGGGCCTGCTGCGCACCGCGCAGACGGAGAACCCCGGCCGTTTCGCCCTGATCGACCTGGACGACGACGAGCGCTCCGTCACCGCACTGCCCGCCGCCCTCGCCTCGGACGAGCCGCAACTCGCGCTGCGCACCGGTCAGTTCCTCGTACCGCGGCTGACCCGGGCGGCGAACCGGGCGGACACCCTGACCCCGCCGGTCACGGCCCCGGGCACACCGTGGCGCCTCGACGCGGCCACGCAGGGCACGCTGGAGGGCCTGGCCCTGGTGGCCAACGAGTCCGCCTCCGCCCCGCTCGGACCGGGCGAGATCCGCGTCGCGGTCCGCGCCGCCGGGCTGAACTTCCGCGACGTCGTGTTCACGCTCGGCCTCCTTCCCGGCGACGGCTCCCTCGGCATCGAGGGCTCCGGCGTGATCACCGAGGTCGGCCCGGCGGTGACCGGACTGAAGGCCGGTGACCGGATCATGGGCATGCTGCCCGACGCGTTCGGACCGCTCACCGTGGTCGACCACCGGCTGGTCGTGCGCATCCCCGACCACTGGTCGTTCGAGGAAGCGGCCGCCATCCCGATCGTGTACGGAACCGCGTACTACGCACTGGTGGAACTGGCGGGACTCCGGCCCGGCGAGACCCTGCTGCTGCACGCCGCGGCCGGCGGCGTCGGCCTGGCCGCCCTCCAGCTCGCCCGCCACCTGGGCGCCGAGGTGTACGGCACCGCGAGCCCCGGCAAGTGGGACGCGCTGCGCGCCGCCGGTCTCGACGGCGGCCACATCGCGTCGTCCCGGACGCTGGACTTCGAACCGCAGTTCCTGGCAGCCACCGGGGGACGGGGTGTGGACGTCGTCCTGGACTGCCTGGCACGCGAGTTCGTGGACGCCTCGCTGCGGCTGCAACCGCACGGAGGACGCTTCATCGAGATGGGCAAGACCGACATCCGCGAACCGAAGGAGGTCGCCGCCGCCCACCCCGGGGTCGAGTACCAGGCGTTCGACCTGGTGACGGTCGCGCAGGAGGACCCCGACCTGTTCCGGCGGATGCTCACCGCGATCGTCGAACTCTTCGAGCGGGGTGCGCTGCGGCACTCGCCGATCCGCACCTGGGACGTGCGCCGGGCACCGGAGGCGTTCCGCTTCCTGAGCCAGGCACAGAACATCGGCAAGATCGTCCTCACCATGCCCCCGATGTGGAACCCCGAGGGGACGGTGTTGATCACCGGTGGTACGGGGACGTTGGGTGTGCTGTTCGCGCGTCATGTGGTGCGTGCGTACGGGGTGCGGCATCTGTTGTTGGTGAGCCGGCGGGGTGCGGGGGCGGAGGGTGTTGCCGAGCTGGTTGCGGAGCTGGGTGGGTTGGGTGCCCGGGTTCGGGTGGTGGGGTGTGATGTGGGTGACCGGGGGGCGTTGGCGGAGCTGCTGGCGTCGGTTCCGGTGGAGCATCCGTTGACTGCCGTGGTGCACACGGCGGGGGTGCTGGACGACGGTACGGTGACGGCGCTGACGCCGCAGCGGGTGGACGCGGTGCTGCGTCCCAAGGCGGACGCGGCCTGGTACCTGCACGAACTGACCCGGGACCTCGACCTCGCCGCCTTCGTCCTCTTCTCCTCCGTGATGGGCGCGATCGGCGGCGCGGGCCAGGGCAACTACGCCGCCGCGAACGTCCACCTGGACGCGCTGGCCCAGCACCGCCGCGCCGAGGGACGCGAGGCGACCTCGCTGGCCTGGGGATTCTGGGACCAGCGCAGCGGACTGACCGGCGACCTCGACGACGTGGACATCGCCCGCATGGCCCGTACCGGACTGGTCCCGCTCGCCACCGACGAGGGGCTCGCGCTCTTCGACGCGGCGATCGCCGCCCCCGAAGCGGCCCTCGTACCCGTGCGCCTCGACGTCGCACGGCTGCGCGCGCAGGCCGACTCCGGCTCGCTCGCCGCCGTACTCGGCGGACTCGTCCGCACCCGCACCCGTACCCGTCGTGCCGTGGCCACGGGCGTCACCACCGACGGCGCCTCGCACCCGTTCGCCCACCTCTCCGGTGCCGAACTGGACAAGGCGCTCCTCGACATGGTGCGCGGCCACGCCGCGGCCGTTCTGGGCCACTCCGCACCCGACGCGATCCGAGCCGACAGCAAGTTCAAGACGCTCGGCTTCGACTCGCTGTCCTCGGTCGAACTGCGCAACCGGCTCAACGCGGCGACCCGGCTGCGGCTGTCGGCCACGGCCGTCTTCGACCATCCGACCCCCACGGCGATGGTCGCCCACCTGCGCGGCGAACTGTGCGACGACGCGGACACCGCCACCGGGGCGACGGCCCAGGCTCCGGCCGCCGGGGACACGACCGACGACCCCGTCGTCGTCATCGGTCTCGGCTGCCGCCTGCCCGGCGACGTATCGACGCCGGAAGGGCTCTGGGACCTCCTCACCTCCGGCCGCGACACCGTCGCGGACCTGCCCACCGACCGGGGCTGGGAACTCGACACCCTGCACGACGCCGACCCCGACCGGTCGAACCGGAGCTACGTCACCAAGGGCTCCTTCCTGTACGACGCGGCCCGGTTCGACGAGGAGTTCTTCGGGATCAGCCCCCGCGAGGCGCTCGCCATGGACCCGCAGCAGCGGCTGCTCCTGGAGACCGCCTGGGAGGCGTTCGAGAGGGCGGGCATCCGTCCGCATTCCCTGGAGGGCAGCCAGGCCGGTGTCTTCATCGGCGCCCTGTTCCAGGAGTACGGCTCGCCCATGCACGAGGCGTCGGAGGGCGTCGACGGCCTGATGCTGACCGGAAAGACGACCAGCGTCCTCTCCGGGCGGCTGGCGTACTTCCTCGGTCTGGAAGGGCCCGCGATCACCATCGACACGGCGTGCTCGTCGTCGCTGGTCGCCCTCCACCAGGCCGCCCAGGCGCTGCGCGGCGGCGAGTGCTCGCTCGCCGTGGCGGGCGGGGTCTCGGTCATGCCGACACCTGGGTTCTTCACCGAGTTCAGCCGGCAGCGCGGGCTCGCCACGGACGGCCGCATCAAGGCGTTCGCCGCGGGCGCGGACGGCACCGCCTGGGGCGAGGCCGTCGGCGTCCTGCTCCTGGAGCGGTTGTCGGACGCGCGGCGCAATGGTCATGAGGTGCTGGCGGTGCTGCGGGGCAGTGCGGTCAACCAGGACGGTGCGTCCAATGGTCTGACGGCGCCGAACGGTCCGTCGCAGCAGCGGGTGATCCGGCAGGCGTTGGCGAATGCCGGTCTGACGGGTGCGGATGTGGATGTGGTCGAGGCGCACGGTACGGGTACCAGGCTGGGTGACCCGATCGAGGCGCAGGCGTTGCTGGCCACGTACGGTCAGGAGCACACGCCCGAACAGCCCCTGTGGCTCGGCTCGTTGAAGTCCAACATCGGACACACCATGGCCGCCGCAGGCGTCGCCGGGGTGATCAAGATGATCGTCTCGATGCAGCAGGGCGTACTCCCGCAGACCCTGCACGTCGACGAACCGACCCCGCACGTGGACTGGGAGTCGGGTGCCGTCTCGCTGCTGACGCGGGAGCAGCCCTGGCCGGAGCTGGACCGGCCGCGCCGCGCGGCCGTGTCCGCCTTCGGGATTTCCGGCACGAACGCCCACCTCATCCTGGAGCAGGCTCCGGCGGAGGAAGCGGGGGCGGGTGAGGCGGTTGCCGTGGAGGGTCCGGTGCCGTGGGTGTTGTCGGGGCGGAGTGGTGCGGCGTTGCGTGAGCAGGCCGCGCGGCTGGCCGGTTTCGTTGCCGAGCGGCCGGAGCTGGACCCGGCTGCGGCCGGTTCCGCGCTGGTGCATGCCCGTACCGTCTTCGACCACCGGGCGGTGGTGGTCGGCACGGACCGTGAGGAGTTGCTGCGGGGTCTGGAGGCGGTGGCGGAGGAGGACGGACTGTCGCGGCCTGCCGTATCGGGGCGGACGGTGTTCGTCTTTCCTGGTCAGGGGTCGCAGTGGGTGGGGATGGCCGCGGGTCTGTATGCGGGTTCTGCGGTGTTCCGGGAGCGGTTGGAGGAGTGCGCGCGGGCGTTGGCGCCGTTCGTGGAGTGGGATCTGCTGAACGTCCTGCTCACCGAGCAGGGCGCCGGACTCCTGGAGCGGGTGGACGTGGTCCAGCCGGCTCTGTGGGCGGTGATGGTGTCGCTGGCCGAACTGTGGCAGTCCTTCGGTGTGGTGCCGGACGCGGTGGTGGGTCACTCGCAGGGCGAGATCGCCGCGGCGGTGGTGGCGGGGGCGCTGTCGTTGGATGACGGTGCTCTGGTGGTGGCGTTGCGGAGCCGGGCGATTGTGGTGCTGGCGGGGCGGGGCGGGATGGTGTCGGTCGCGCTGGGTGCGGACCGGGTGCGTCCGTATCTGGAGGAGTGGCCGGGTGAGGTGGCGGTGGCCGCGGTCAACGGTCCTTCCTCGACGGTGGTCTCGGGTTCCTCCACTGCCCTGGACGGCCTGGTCACGGTTTTGGAGGGGGAGGGGGTGCGGTGCCGGCGGGTTCCGGTGGACTATGCCTCCCATTCTCCGCACGTGGAGTCGATCGAGGAGGAACTCGCCCGCCTCCTGGCCCCGGTGTCCCCTCTTGTCCCGGCCGTTCCGCTGTATTCGACGGTGACGGGCGAGGTCGTCGACAGTGCGGGCCTGGACGGGGGGTACTGGTACCGCAATCTGCGGGGCACGGTCGAGTTCGAGGACGCGGTGCGGTCCTTGCTGGCGGACGGGTTCACCGCGTTCGTGGAGTGCAGTGCGCATCCGGTGCTGACGATCGGGCTCCAGGAGACCTTCGAGGCGGCCGACACCGGACCCACCGTCACCGCGGTGCCGTCTTTGCGCCGTGACGAGGGCGGCATGCGGCGTTTCCTCACCTCGCTCGGCCAGGCCTGGGCCCACGGCGTGGACGTCAACTGGGAACGGGTCCTGCCCGAGGCACACCTGCCGGCGGGGTTGCCGACATACGCCTTCCAGCACAACCGGTACTGGCTCAACTCCGCGCACAACGAGACCGCTGCCGTCTCCGATCTGGGTACGGCCCCGGCCGGACACCCGATTCTGGGACCGGCGGTCGAACTGCCCGGCTCGCAGTCGCTCCTGTTCACCGGGCGGCTGGCGCGGTCCACGCACCCGTGGCTCGCGGAGCACGCGGTGGCCGGAACCGTACTGCTGCCCGGCACGGCCCTCGCCGACCTCGTCCTGTACGTCGCCGACGAGACCGGCTGCGGGCGGGTCGACGAACTCACCCTCCGCGAGCCCCTGGTCGTACCCGAGAAGGGCGGCGTCCAGCTCCGCGTCGAAGTGGGGGAACCCGACGAGGAGGGCCGGCGCGCCGTGTCCGTCCACTCCCGCCAGGAGGGCCGCGCCCCCGGCACCCCGTGGACCGGTCACGCCGACGCCGTGCTCGACACCGAGGGCGAAGCGCCGTCGTGGGACCTGGAGGTCTGGCCGCCGCTCGACGCCTCCGCAGTGGACACCACCGGTATCGACGGGGTGCACGCGGCCTGGCGGCGGGACGGGGAGCTGTACGCGGAAGTCGCCCTCGACGAGGAGGACCGGACGGGAGCGGACGGATTCGGCATCCACCCGTCCCTGCTGGACGCGGCACTCGGACTCACGACGCTCATCGACGCTTCGCCGAGCCACGCTTCCTCGCCGAGCACCGGTACCGAGGAGGGCACCGGCATCCAGCGGTCCGTCGTCCCGGTTCTCAGCTCCCCCCACCACTGGCGCGGAGTCACCCTCCACGCGATCGGTGCCCGCGCACTGCGCGTCCGCATCACGGGCCGGGGCCTCGAGCACCTGTCGCTCGCCGTCGCGGACGACGGCGGGGCCCCGGTGGCCACCGTCGACGCCCTGGCTCTGCGGCCCGAGTCCGCGGAGCGGATCGAGCGGGCCGCGACCGCGCAGCGCGGCGGCCTGTACCGGGTGCGGTGGACCGAGGTGAAGCGGATGCCGCGCGCCGTGTACGAGCCCAGGACCTGGGCCGTCGTGGGCGAGGACCCGTTCAGGGCGCGTTCCGGGCTGATGGCCGCGGGCGTCTACGCCGAGGCGTACCCGGACCTGAACGCCCTGGCGGCCGGGATCGAGGCCGAGGGCGCCCCGTCCCCCGACGTCGTCCTGGTCACCGGCGCCCCGGACGAGGACGGCACGGCGGCGGCCGTGGGCCGGTCCGCGCAGGACGCGTTCCGGTGGGCCCGCACCTGGCTCGCCGACAACAGGTTCGCCGCTTCCCGGCTGGTCCTCCTCACCCGTGGCGCGACCGCGTCCGAGGGCGGCGCCCCCGCCGCGGCCGCCGCCCGGGGGCTGATCCGGTCCGCCCAGGACGAGGCGCCGGGCCGGTTCGTCCTGGTGGACACCGACGGCAGCAAGGCGTCCTGGCGCGCCCTGGTCAAGGCGCTCGCGACCGACGAGGACCAGGTGGCGCTGCGCCGCAGCACCGTCCGGGTGCCGAGGCTCGTCCAGGCCGGTCCGCCGGAGGAGGCGCACGCCGCTGCCGGGAACGGAGCGGATGGGCCGGTGACAACGGGCACGACCCTGATCACCGGGGGAACGGGACATCTGGGCGGCCTGCTCGCCCGGCACCTGGTCACCCGGCACGGCGTGCGCGACCTGCTGATCTGCGGATCTGGCAGCACGGCGGCAAAAGCCGAGGAACTGGCGGTCGAACTCACCGCGGCCGCGGCCGGGGCCGGAGCGGGCACCGGCGTCGAGTCCGTCGTGTGCGACATCACCGACCCGCAGGCGTTGAAGGCACTGGTACGGAACCTGCCGGCCGACCGCCCGCTGCGCACGGTGGTCCACGTGGCCGGTACCCGTGACCCTGCGGCCGGTGCGCCGGGCGCCGGCGGGGAGACGCCGGTCGCCGAGCTGACGCCGGAGCGGCTGGCCGAGGCGCTGGACGCGGAGACGGCGGCCGTACGGGCGCTGCGCGAGGCGACCGAGGACCTGGCCGAGGCACCGGAGTTCGTCCTGCTGTCCTCGTCCGCCGGGACCGTGGACGGGGCGGGTCACGCCGCCGACGCGGCCGTCGGGGCGTTCCTGGACGAGTGGGCGCGCGAACGCCGGGAGGCGGGGGTGCCCGTCGTCTCGGCGGGGGTGGCCCCGGACGTACGGGACCCGGAGCTGCTCGACGGACTGCGCCGGCCGGCCGACGCGGCCGTCCTCATCGCCCGGCCGGACTTCGAGGGCCTGGCCGCGAAGGCCGCGTCCGGGAACCTGCCGTCCCTGTGGCGCGGCCTCGTCCGCACCCCGGGCCGCCGCGTCGTCAAGCAGGACGACGCGGGCCGGGGCACCACGTTCAAGCAGCGGCTGATCGGGGCGGACGGGGCGGAGCGCGAGCGGCTCCTGCTGGCCCTCGTCCTCGACCACGCCGCCGCAGCGCTGGGCCACGGCTCGCCCGGCGCCATCGACCCGGACCGCAAGTTCCGCGACCTCGGCTTCGACTCCCTGTCGGCGCTGGCCCTGCGCAACTCGCTCAACGGCGTCACCGCACTGCGGATGCCCCCGGGCGTGGTGTTCGACCACCCCACAGGCACCGAACTCGCCCAGCACATCAAGCAGCAGCTGCTCGGCCGCTGAGGAGGGGCGGTCCCGGCCGGGGCCGCCCCCACCACGCAGGGGAAAGCCGTTCCCGTCACGACCGGGAAGGCCGCCCCCACCACGAACGGGAAAGGAGACGTGGTCGTGAGAACAGAAGGCGTGTTCATCAACTCGGTCGGGGTGTACCTGCCCGACCGGGTGAGCACCGAGGATGCCGTGGCCGAGGGCCGCTACGACGAGGAGGTGTACAAGGCGAGCGGGCTGACCGGCACGCACATCGCCGACGGGATCTCCGCGCTGGAGATGGCGGTGATCGCGGCCGGTCGTGCGATGGAGCGCTCCGGACTCGACATCGAGGACATCGAGTCCCACGTCCACAGCGGCGTGTACCACCAGGGCCCCGACGGTTCCTACCCGCCCGCGTACATCCTGCGGGAACTCGGCACCGGGGACATTCCCTCGCTGCACATCCGGCAGGGCTGCAACGGGATGCTGGCGGCGCTCGACGTCGTGATCGGCCAGATGACCGGCGCGGCCGAGGTGGAGGCCGCGCTGCTGACCACGGGGCAGAACTTCGCCACCCCGCTGATCGACCGCTGGCGCGGCTTCGGCGACTCGTACATCCTCGCCGACGGTGCGGCCGCGGCCGTCGTCACCCGCGACAGCGGCTTCGCCGAGATCCGGTCCCTCAACTCCGGGACGCTGCCCGAACTGGAGCGGTGGCACCGCGGCGACGAGTCACTGCTGCCGCCGCAGGACGGGTCCGGCCGGGAGGTCGCGGTCGCCGAACGGGCCGCGCTGTTCAACGAACGGGAGATGTCGCTCGCCGAAACGGTCGAGCGGATCAGCGAGTTCGACCTCTCGATCGTCCAGCGCTCACTGGTCGACGCCGGCCTGAACGCCTCCGACATCGCCAAGGTCGTCCCCATCAACCAGGACGGCCGCATGATCGAGTACTCGATCATGGGCCCGCTGGGGTTGCCCATGTCCCGTTCCAGCTGGGACTTCGGCCGCACCGTCGGTCACGTCGGTGCCGCCGACCTGATCATCTCCCTCGATCACCTGGCGCGCACCGGTGAGGTGGCGCCGGGGGATCACGTCCTGCTGCTCTCCCAAGGCCCCGGCTGGATCAGTTCGGCCGGCGTCGTGACGATCAAGGAAGTTCCGCAATGGTGACAACCGGCACGGTGCCCGCCCCCGGCACCGATCTCCACTACGTGATGCAGGGCACCGGGCCCCTGCTGTTCGCCATGGACGGCGCCGGAGGGGACGCCAGGCGCATCCCCGGCCTCGTCGACCGGCTGACGGACTCCTACACGGTGGTGACCTACGACCGCCGCGGCATGTCGCGCAGCCCCGCGGGCGACCCGATGCCGGACCTGACCCCGCGGACCCACGCCGACGACCTGGCGCTGCTGCTGAAGTCGCTGGCCGACGAACCCGCGCTGGTCTTCGGCACCAGCCTGGGGGCCCAGGTCGGGCTGCACCTGCTGGCCCGCCACCCGCAGCTGGTGGACACCCTGGTGGCGCACGAACCCTCCGAGTTCCTGTTCCTGACCGAGGAGGAGCGGGCGGAGGCCGGGCAGGTCGTGCTGACGGCGTACGAGACGTACAAGAAGGAGGGGTTCGGCGCCGCCATGTCCCGCTGGGCGGCGTTCAACGACATCGACTACGGCAACCTGGAGTTCGAGCCGGGTGCCCAGCTGTCGCCCATGACCGAGGAGCAGCTGGCCAACATCGACTTCTTCATCACGCACGAGATGCCCGCCTACAGCACCGTCCAGCTGGACGAGCCGGGGCTGGAGGTCGTACGGGCCGAGAGGGGCCGCCTCGTGCTCGCCACCGGCACCGCCTCCGAGCGCAACTGGTCCTACCGGTGCACGCACGGCCTCGCCGACCGGATCGGCCTCCCGGTCGAGGAGTTCCCCGGCGGACACGTCGGGCTCAAGACCCACCCCACGGCGTTCGCGTCCCGCCTGCGCGAGGTCCTGCGGGCCAGGGGGCACTGAACGCGAACACGGCCGTACGGGGCAGGGGGCGCGACCCGGTGGTCGTGCCCCCTGCCCGTCTGCGGGGCGGCTCGAACCGAACGTTCGGCGGTCGAATCCCTGAATGTGTGTCAAATCTGAGAAGGCGTTCGACGAAGCCGTCGACGACGGCGGCAGAGCCGTCGCCGTCCTCGACGGCACGAAGGTCCTCATCACCGACGTGCAACCGGTCGACGCGCCGTCCGAGCCGCAGATGCCCCGGGAGCAGCGCAACCTCGCGCTCGGACTCGGCGGCCGGGTCCAGAGGTTCGCCGAACGGTACGACTACGAACACCTCATGGACCTGAACATTTCCGAGCTGCGCCGGGAACTCATCGGCCGACTGGACTCACCGAATTACCGGTTCCACATCTGGCTGAAGGACATGAGCAAGACGGACTACCCCAACGTGCTGGCCCGTGGCGAGGCCTACGACCGTGGCGAGGCCTACGACCGGGGCGAGCGGAGGTTCCCCTTCGATGCCGACGGAAGGATTCCGCCGTACGCCATCGACTGGGAGCGGGCGCCCGGCGGCATGGACTGGGAGATGTACCTGATCCACACCGGACCGGGCGTGCTCGAACGGACCACGTTCTACGACGAGAACGACAACGTGGTGCCCAGCCCCTTCTGAACCCGGCGTGCGGGGCGCGTCGCCGGCCGCGAAGGCGATCACGGCCGACGCCGCGCCCGGCTGCCGGATCGGCGTGCCTCATCCGGTGTCGCCCGGCTGCTCGGCGGAGCGCGACCGGCGATGGGCTGCGACTCGTTCGCGGGTCGCGCATCGGCGGGAGCAGTAGCGGCGTTCCGGGCCGCCGCCCTGGGTGATGAAGGCGTTCCGACAGCTGGGTGATGCGCAGATCCTGCCGGGCGGGCGCTGGCGGTCCCAGACGAGTACGGCCAGGGACATGCAGGACGAGGCGAGGAGCCACTCGTCCCAGGGGGCGTCGTCGTCTCGGTCGAGGTGGGGATGCCAGGGGGCGTTGCCGCCGTGTGATGTCAGGCGGAGCGGTCCGGTGTGATCCTTCAGGAGGCCGTTGAGCGCGGCCGCGGCGTCGTCGGCGTGTTCGGCGGCGAAGACCTGCCGCAGCGATGCGGCTGCCGCACGCATCCCGGCAATGTCGTGGGTGGTGAGGTCGATGGGTTCGGCCTCGCCGTACGCGCGGAGCACGTCGGCGACCTCGGCCGGGTCGGGGCACTCGTCGGCAAGGGCGTTGACCAGGGCAGCGGTCCGCCGGGCCGTTGTCAGTACGGAGTGCCGGGTGGACCAGTCGTCGCTGTTGAGGGACACGGATGCAATGTAACGCATCTTGTGTGGTTATGAGTTACCTCCGTAACGTGCTGGCCATGAGAAAGCGTTACTCGCTTCGCCTGTATCTCGCGGGAACGGTGACAGCCCGTGCCGGGGACGAGATGTCAGGACCTGCGCTGATGCTGGCAGGATTCGCGCTGACCGGATCGACCCTCGAGGCGTCGTCGCTGCTTGCGGGCATCACCGTCTCCGCCGCGGTCGGTGGCCCGGTGCTGGGGGTGCTCCTCGACAGGGCGGGACGGCCGGGACGCCTGCTGGCCGGCGCCCTCGTCCTCTACGCGGCCGGGCTGGGAACGATCGTTGCGGGACTGGGCCGGTTGCCGTTCGCCGTCACGCTCTCGATCGCGGTGCTGACAGGGTTGCTGGGGCCGGCGCTCTCGGGCGGTTGGACGGCCCAACTCCCGCGCGTGCTGCCGGGCGACCGCCTGCCGCGGGCGAACGCGCTCGACGCCATGACGTTCGGCGTGGCGAGTCTTGCCGGTCCGGCTCTCGCCGGTGGTGTGACGGAGGCGCTGGGAGCCCCGACGGCCGTGGTGATCTCCGCGGTGCTCATCACCTCGGCACTGCCCGCCGCGTGGCGGCTGCCCGCTCGCCCCGATCGGACGCCGCGGGCCGGGGCGACTTCGGTGATCGGCGACCTTGTCGACGGAATGCGGGTCATCGCCGGAAGACCGGCATTGGCCCGGGCGACCATCACCTCCGTCGTCTCCTGCGTCGCCCAGGGAATGCTGATGGCGTGCATCCCGCTCCTGGGCGAACGCGTCCTGGGCGGCGCCGGCCACGGCGCGGCGCTGCTCTCCTGCGCGGCGGTCTCCGCCCTGGCGGCCAACGCCGTACTCGCCCGGCTTCCGTGTGCGATCGCCCCCGACACGATCATCTGGGCCGGTGCTCTCGTTCAGGCCGCCGCGTTGGCCCTTGCCGCAGGGGGTCGGCCGGTTGCGCTCATCGTGGCCGTGCTCATGGCAGGGATCGGGGAGGGGCCCCAGCTGACCGCCCTGTTCGCCGTTCGCCACCGGGAGTCCCCCGAACACCTGCGGAGCCAGATCTTCACCACGGGGGCCAGCCTCAAGATCACTGGATTCGCCCTGGGCGCAGCCGTTGCCGGACCGCTCGTGATCCGGTCCCTTCCGGGCGCGTTGGCGTTCGCAGCGAGTGTGGCGGCCCTCGCGGCACTGACGGGCTGCCCCGCGATCGCGTCGTGCGTCAGGGCGCTGTGCCGTAGCCGGTGAAGCGTCCAGCCGTCCAGGTCCTCGATGGCGCCGGGTGAGGCGAGGGGGGCAGCTGGGTGTTCTCCTTGCGGACCGCACTCGATCCAGCCCCGGCGCTGCCACCAGCCGATCGCCTTGCGTGCGATGGACGGCTCCCGGTCGACGGTGTCGGGGATGGCTCTGCGAGCTGATCCCGCCCGGTGGCGGCTACGTCCCCGACTTCCTCACCCCGGCCCCCGCCGGACCGGCCCCACCCTGGCGGCAGAGCGGGACGCGATCCGGGCCGCGCCCGCCGACCGGGTCCGCCAAGACCTCGACCACCTGGCCCGCCACCAGGGAACCCTCGGCCGTCGGCTGCGAGCCCTGCACAACGACCCACAGGGCCTCCTGCTCAAGGCCACAGAGGAAATCGAAACCTACTGGGAACTGGCACTCGCCCCCTACTGGGCACGAATCCGGGCCGTCCTGGACACAGACATCCTCCACCGGGCCCGCACGGCCGCCGAGCACGGCACCGGCCACCTCCTCAACGACCTGCACACCTCGCTGAGCTGGGAAAACTACGCCCGCACCATCGCAGCCGAGACTCTCCTCCAAGCGGCCTCCGCCTGACCCCATGTCAACCCCCGAAGGGCTTCCGGAGCCGACCACCAAGGGCAGGGCCCCGAGGCCGGAGACCCCGAAGGTCCTGGAGATCCCGGAGACCTCGGAGGGCGTCCGGCATTCCCGGCTGCAACAGGGCTGATACCGGGGCGGGGTGCCGCCCGCGCCGTCACGGGCGGCACCCCGGGGCCCCGCGTCAGGTGCGCGGGGCCGGTCCGTCGCCGATGTCGGCGATGATCTGCTCCAGATCGGCCGGCACCGCGCTCCGCAGAAGGGGAGCGGTGGCATCCGCCCTGCCTGCACCACTGATGTACCCGACGGACTCGACGCCGTCGGCGGGCCGTTCGGCCGGATCGGACATGGAACCTCCTGCGCGGTGGGGAAGGACAGCACCGACCGGCCCACGTGGCCGGTCGCCGCAACCATCCGGCCCCGGCTAAAGGCAGGCATGTGTGAACGCTGCGGGAAGCCGCCCCGCGCGAGCGGCTGGAGCGAACCGCCCCACGCGCGCGATGCGGAAAACCGCCCCGCGCGGGAAGGGCCGTCCTACGCCGCCGTGCACAACCTCCAGACGCCGGGCTGCACCTCCGACCAGCCGGGGCGCGTCGGCCCTCCGGAGCCGAGCTCGTCCAGCCGACGGCGGGCGTAGGACTCCAGCCGGGCGTCGGCCATGGCCGCGGCGTACGTCAGGCACGTGGTGAAGTGCCCCCGCGCCGCGCCCCGTTCACCGGACTCCAGGGCCAGCAGCCCCAGTACCCGATGGGCCTCGAACCCGGTGCGCGCGTCCTGCGCCGCGCAGTCCAGCGCGGGCGGCACCAGCGCGGCGGCCGCGTCCGTCGCCCCGGCGTCGAGACGCAGACCCGCGAGACCGGTCAGGGCCCGGCAGCGCTCGATCTCCGCCCCCGCCACATCGGCCGCCATCAGGGCGCGCTCGTACAACTCCCCGGCCGTGTCCAGGCGGCGCCGCTGCCAGGCGAGGTCGCCCAGCGACCGCAGCAGCCGGGCCTGCGCCGTCAGATCACCCAGGTGCTGCGCCGCCTCCAGGGCCGGCCCCTGGCACGCGTCCCGCTCCTCCCAGGCCCCCAGCACCTCCAGGAAACCCGTCATGCCGTCCACCAGCCGCAGGCACTGCGCCCACAGCCGGGCCGCGTGCGCCTGCCGGACCACGGCCATCAGCGCGGGCAGCCGCAGCCGGAACCACTCCAGCGGATGCACCCCGTCGACCGTCGTGGCCCCGGACGGCCCCGCTTCCTCCACCGCCCTCGCGAACGCCCCGCACAACCGGGCCAGCGCCGCCCGGACCGCCTCGGGGTCCTCCTCCGCGCCGAGCCGCTCCCGGGCCAGCAGCCGCAACAGCTCCGGCATGTGGTGATGCTCCGGGCGCCCCGCGGACGGCAGCTCCGCGCCCAGCAACCGCGCACGCACCAGCGAGTCGGTCGTCGCACGTGCCGTCGCCACGTCCGTGTCCAGCACCGCCGCCGCGGCGTCCGGTGCGAAAGGGCCTGCGGGCAACAGCCCGAACAGCCGGAACGCCCGCAGCTCGGCGGCACCGACCCCGTCCAGGGCGGCGCCCAGCCGGGCACGGAACCCGGGGCTCGCCGCCTCCAGCTCCGCGAGCCGGGTGCGTTCGTCGCGCAGCCGGGCCGCGAGGCCGCCGAGCGGCAGCCGCGACCGGCCGGTCAGCGCGTCCGCCGCCGCCCGCAACGCCAACGGCAGCCGGTCGCACGACTCCACGACACCGGCGCACTCCGCACCCTCCGCGACATCCGTCGGCTCCCCGGCCGCCGCCGCGAACAGCCGGCGCGCCTCCCGCGCCGTCGGCACGTCGAGCCGGACCACCCGCCCGGCGAGCCCGTCGGGCACCCGCCGGCAGGTGACCAGCACCGTGCAGTCCGGCACCGCCGACCGCACCGGCCGCACCTGCTCGGCATCGGCCACGTCGTCCAGGACCAGCAGCACCCGCCGCCCGTCCGTCGACTCCGTCAGCAGGTCGCGCAGTTCGTCGACCCGCCCCGGCAGCGGCCCCCGGACCCCGTACCGGCGCAGCACCCCGGCCAGTACGTCGACGGCATCCAGCGGGCCGCGCCCGTCGGGCCGCAGCCGCACGAAGACCGGCACGTCGAACAGGTCCCCCGTGCGGTGCGCGACCGTCAGCGCCAGGGCGGTCTTGCCGACCCCCGCCGCACCGGTGACGATCACGAGCCTTCCGCCGGGTGCCCCCAGCACGTCCCGCAGCGCCGCCAACTCCTCCTCGCGCCCCGTGAACAGCTCGTCGTGCGACGGCAGTTGCGCCACCGCCGAGCCGTCGGACGGCGCGTGCGGCCGGGGCGCCGCCGACACGGAGGCGGGCCCCGGACCGGCGGCCCGCGCGTGCCCGGACCCCGGATCGGGCCCGGCACCCGGCACGTGTCCGGCATCCGGCACGTGCCCGACGGGGCCCGAAGTGTGCCCGGAACCCGGTGCGCGTCCGGGGTCCGTGGCGTGTCCGGAGCCCGGCGCGTGTCCCGAAGCCGTCGCATGCCCGGCCCGCGTCGTCGGCTTGAGCAGCGCGGGGTCGCCCACCAGGATCCGCTGGTGCAATGCCTGGAGCGAACGGCCCGGCTCTATGGCCAACTCGTCCACCAGTCCCCGGCGCAGCCGCCCGAAGACCTGCAACGCGTCCGCCTGCCGCCCCGACCGGTACAACGCCACCATCAGGTGCGCGTGGAACTCCTCCCGCAACGGCAGCTCCGCGACCACCGACTGCAACTCGCCGATCAGCTCGCGATGGCGCCCCAGATGCAGCTCGGCCCGGATGCACTGCTCCAGCGCCGCCGTGCGCACCTCCGCCAGCCGCACCGCCGTCGCGTCCAGGAGCGGGCCGTGCGGGGTGTCCGACAGCAGAGGTCCGCGCCACAGCCCCAGCGCCTGACGCTGGAGATCGGCCGCGGCCCGGTAGTCCTGCTGCTCCATCACCTCCCGGCCCCGGCCGTGCAGCTCCTCGAAGACCGTCAGGTCCAACTGGGCCGGGTCGATCCGCAGTTCGTAACCCGGCGGCCGGGTCACCAGCGCGTCCCGGCCGAACTCGGCGTCCGCCTCGTGCAACAGCTTGCGCAGCTGCGAGACGTACACCTGAAGCGTCGTCGTCGCCGTACGGGGCGGGTTCTCCCCCCACAGCTCGTCGATCAGGCCGTCCACCGAGACGATCTCGTTGGCCCGCACCAGCAGCGTGGCGAGCACGACCCGGATCTTCGCCGCACGCGGCGTCAGATCCCCCGCAGCCCCCGCAGCCCCCGCAGCCCCCGCAGCCCCCGCGGTTCCGGCAGTCCCCGCAGCCCCTGCGGCCCCCGCGGTTCCGGCGGCCCCCTGCGGGGCACGCACTTCCAACGGTCCGAGAATCCTGAATCGCATGCGGCCCCCTGTCCTCGGCGCCCCACGATAGGCGGGGAGACACCCCTGCTTCTGGACAGGCTCCCCCCTAAATCCGCCGGACACCGCCCCGACCCCGCCCGGCACCGCACACGGGATCTGCAAGCCCTGCTTTAGCCCCTGCGACGAGCATGCGCACGCCCTGGCCTGAGCGGACACCACACCTTCCGCCCCGGTCCCGAGCGCACCACGAGGGGGTCGAGAATGACCGGCAACAACACCGCCGACACCACACGAGACGACATCGGGCACGGCACGTTCACCCAGCTGATGCTCGACCGGGCGCGGACCCTGGCCCACGACGACGCCCACATATTCCTGCGGGACTCCGGCACCGGCACCACCGCGGAGCACCTCACCTACGCCGCGCTCGACCGCGCCGCCCGGACCCTGGCGGTCCGGCTGCGCGAGCGCGGCGCCGCGGGCCAGCCCGTCCTGCTGCTCCACCCGCCCGGCCCGGACTTCATCGAGGCGTTCATCGGCTGCCTGTACGCCGGGGCGATCGCCGTACCCGCCCCACTGCCCGGCGACCGGGGCGAGCGCCTGCAACGCGTGACCGGCATCATCAAGGACACCGGCGCGCAACTCGTCCTCACCGACACGGCCAACGCCCCCGAGGTGTCGCTGTGGCTCGCCACCGCCGGCCGCGGAGACGTCGTCTGCCTCGCCTCCGACATCGACGACGGGACCGACCCGGACGACTGGAAGGCCCCGCTGACCGGCCCCGACGACCTGGCGTTCCTCCAGTACACCTCCGGCTCCACCTCGAAGCCGCGCGGCGTCATGGTCAGTCACCGCAACCTCCTCGCCAACCAGGCGACCATCCACCGCGCCCTGCGCACCACCCCCGCCGACCGGTTCGGCAGCTGGCTGCCCCACTACCACGACATGGGCCTCATCGCCCATCTGTTGCACCCCCTGTGGCTGGGCAGCGCCTCCGTGCAGATGTCCTCGACCGCCTTCGTCAAACGCCCCGTCCGCTGGCTGAAGATGATCGAACAGCACGGGGTGACGATCGGCGGCGGTCCCAACTTCTGCTACGACCTGTGCCTGCGCCGGGTCACCGAAGAACAGCTCGCCGATCTCGACCTGACGCACTGGCGACTGGCCCTCAACGGCGCCGAGCCGGTACGGGCCCGGACCCTGGAGGCATTCGCCGCCCGCTTCGGCGCGGCCGGCCTGCGGGCGGACACCGTGTACCCGGCCTACGGCCTCGCCGAGGCCACCCTCATGGTCTCGGGCGGCGCCCCCGGCCGCCCCTACGGCCGGCTCACCGTCGACGGACCCGGCCTCGAACACGACACCCTGCGCGCCCCCGTCACCGGCCACGGCGCCCGCACCCTGGTCAGCAGCGGCACCGCCGACGACTTCGACCTCCGCATCGTCGACCCCGTCGGCGGCGGCGAACTGCCCGCCGGACACGTCGGCGAGATCTGGCTGCGCGGCGACAGCGTGACGCAGGGCTACTGGCGCAAGCCCCTGGAGACCGCCGAGACCTTCCACGCCACCCTCGCCGGGGGCGACGGCGGCTACCTGCGCACCGGCGACCTCGGCGTGCTCGACGGCGGCGAACTGTACGTCACCGGACGCCTCAAGGAAGTCATCATCCTCAACGGCCGCAACATCTACCCGCAGGACATCGAGTGGGCGGTGCGCGAGGCGAGCCCCGCACTCGGCGCGGGCCACGGCGCCGTGTTCACGGTGGGCGCCGACCGCGAACAGCTCGTCGTCGTCCAGGAGGTGCGCGCCCCCCACGCCGACCGGGAACGGCTCCAGGACCTCGCCTGCCGGGTACAGGCCCTGATCGGCCGGGACTTCGACGTCCCCGCGGCCAACGTCGTACTGGTGCGCCCCGGCACCCTGCGCCGCACCACCAGCGGCAAGGTCCAGCGCACCCTGATGCGCAGGCTCTTCCTGGAAGGACAGCTGTCCGCGCTGTACGAGGTCCTCGACCCGGAGGTCCGGGCCCTCCTCCAGCCGCGCCCGGACGCCGACGGCCCGCTGCCGGTCACCACCGGCGCACGGTGGCGGGACACCTCGTGGTGAGCGGCGTCGCCGCACCGCCGCGGATGCCCGCCCCCGCCCTCCGGCCCGGCGGCCCGGCGACGCTCCCCGACCGGGCGGCCGAACTGGAGGAACTCCTCGGCGACCCGGCGGCCCGCGGCAACCCGGTCGGTTTCGCCGCCCTGCTCTCCGCCGACCGGCGCGCCGTGCTGTCCGCCGACGCCGAGGACCTGCTCGACGACTTCGGCATGCACCTGGAGTACGTACCGCGCGAACTGGGCGGCCGGTTCGACTCCGCGGAGACGCTGCTGCGCGTGATGCGGCCGGTCTTCCGCCGCGACGTGGCCCTCGGCATGGGGTACGGCATGAGCACCTTCATGGCCGCCTCCGACGTGTGGATGACCGGCAGCACGGATCAGCGCGCCTGGCTGGCCGGGCTGCTGCGCTCCCGCGCCAAGGCCGCCATCGCCCAGCACGAGACCGCCCACACCAACGACTTCGTGCGCAGCCAGGTCCGCGCGACGCCCAAGGACGGCCGGCTGCACGTCACCGGCGCCAAGACCATCGTCAACAACGGCCGCCGCGCCGACGCCCTGGTGCTGTTCTGCCGCACCGACGAACGCGTCGGCAGCCGGAGCCACTCGGCGCTGCTGCTCGACCCGCACACCCTGCCCGCCGACCGGTACCGCGTCAGGGCCCGCCGCCCCTCCGTCGGACTGCGCGGATGCCGGCTGGACGGCATGGAGTTCGACGACTGCCCGGTCCCCGCGCAGGCCCTGCTCGGACCGGCCGGCAGCGGGGTCCCCACCGCCCTGCGGTCCTTCCAGATGAGCCGCACCCTCACCGCCGCGCTGGTGGCAGCGTCCGTCGACACCAGCCTGCGCACCGCCGTGCTCGTCGACCGCATGCAGGGCCCCGGCGACGGCGGGCTCTCGCCCGTGGACCCCGAGCACACGGCGGCCACCCTCGCCAACGCCTTCGTGAACCTGCTGTTCTACGACTGCCTCGCCGTCGTCGCCACCCGGGCCCTGCACCTGTGCCCGGCCGAGACCAGCGTCTACTCCGCCGCCATCAAGGCCCTGCTGCCGCGCGTCCTGAGCGAGACGATGTACGACCTGGCGACCGTGCTCGGCTCCCAGCTCTACACCCGCGGCGGCACGATCGGCGTCTTCCAGAAGCACATCCGGGACGTGCCGGTCGTCAGCCTCGGCCACGCCGGGACCGTCGCCTGCCAGACGACGATCATCCCGCAGCTCCAACGGCTCGCCCGCGACTGGTTCACCGGGGAACCCGCCCACCCCGCCCTGTTCCGCCCCGGCGCCCCGATGGCCCCGTTCTCCTACCCGCGCCTCGCACTCGCCGGCGGCCGGGACAGCCTCAGCGCCTCCCTCGTCGCGACGGCCGCGGGACTGACCGGCCGCAACCCCGTCGAACGCGCACTGCGGGCCCTGGCCGAGCAGATGGTCGACGAACTGCGCGACCTGCGCACCCGAGTCCTGGCCCTGCCGTCCGTGGACGAGCACACCCCGGTGCGGCCCGCGTGGTTCGCCCTGACCGACCGGTACGTCCTGGTGCTCGCCGCCGCGGCCGTACTCGGCGTGTGGCGGCACGCCCACGACGGCACGGACCCCTTCCTCGCCGACCCCGCCTGGGCGACCGCGGCACTGCACCGCATCGCCCGCAGGCTCGGCTCCCCCGCCGTGGACCTGCCCGCCGAGTGCATGGCCCGCGTCCACCAGGAGGTACTGGCCAGGTTCGGCGACCGCCGCAGCTACGACCTGTACAACACCCCGCTACCCGGCTGACCGCCGACGGCGGCACGACCACCCGCCGACGACGGCCCCCATAGCCCCGAGGAGACCCGGCATGACCTTCTCCGCGCCGCCCAAGGCGGCGGCCCGCCTGCACGGCTGGCTCACCGACCGCCTGGCGGCCTATCTGGACCGGGCCCCGGAGAGCATCGACCCGACGGTGCCGCTCGCCGTGTACGGCATGGACTCCGTGTGCGCGCTGAGCCTGTGCGGCGACGTCGAGGACGACTTCGGCATCGCCGTGGACCCCTCCCTGGCCTGGGACCACCCCACGGTCGCGGCCCTGGCCGGCTACCTGGCCGCACGCGGCGTCGAGCCGCCCGCCGACGGGCGGCGGGCATGAACCCGGGCGCCGTCGCCATCGTCGGCCTGGACTGCGTCTTCCCCGGCGCCCCCGACGCCGACGCGTACTGGGACCTGCTGATCCGGGGCGCCGACGCGACCGGCGAACTGCCCGAGCAGCGCCGCACCGGGCCCGGCTTCGACGAAACGGTCCACGGCGGCTTCATCGAGGACATCGGGACCTTCGACAACGACTTCTTCGCCATCTCGCCGCGCGAGGCCGCCGCGATGGACCCCCAGCAACGGCTGCTCCTGCAATGCGCGTGGCGGGCGCTGGAGAACTCCGGACGGTCCCCCTCCGCGCTCGCGGGCAGCGACACCGGCGTCTTCGTCGGCGTGATGGGCACCGAATGGGCCCAGCTCCACATGTCCGACTACGCCCGGGTCACCCCCCAGCTCGGAGCCGGCAGCAGCTCCGGCATGACCGCCAACCGCATCTCCTACCACCTCGACCTCAAGGGCCCCAGCCTCGCCGTCGACACCGCCTGCTCCTCGTCGCTGGTCGCCGTCCATCTGGCGGTCAACTCGCTGCTGTCGGGGGAGTGCTCCACCGCCGTCGCCGGAGGCGTCAACCTGGTCCTCACCCCGGCCCTCGGGCTGGTCTACGCACGCATGGGACTGGCCGCACCGGACGGACGCTGCAAACCCTTCAGCGCGGACGCCGACGGCATCGGGCGCAGCGACGGCGTGGGCGCCGTGGTGCTGCGGCGGCTGGCGGACGCCCAGGCCGACGGGCAGCGGATCTACGCCGTCATCCGCGGCACCGCCGTCAACCAGGACGGCCGCAGCAACGGCGTCACCGCCCCCAACCGCTGGTCGCAGCGCGAAGTCGTCGCCGCCGCCTGCCGCCGGGCCGCGATCACGGCCGGACAGGTGCGCTTCATGGAGGCCCACGGCACCGGAACCGCCCTCGGCGACATCATCGAGTGCGCCGCCCTCGGCGAACTGCACGCCGTACAACGGGAGGAGCCGTGCGGCATCGGCTCCGTGAAGGGCAACCTCGGCCACACCGAAGGGGCCGCCGGCATCGCCGGCCTGATCAAGGTCGCGCTCGCCCTGCACCACCGGATCGTGCCGGCCAGCCGGTTCGCCACCCGGGAGAACCCGCAGCTCCGGCTCGCCGAACGCGGCCTGCGCCTGCTCAAGGCCCCCGTACGGCTGCCCGCCGACGAGGTCTTCGCCGGGGTCAGCAGCTTCGGCATGGGCGGCACCAACGCCCACGCCGTCCTGGCCACCGCCCCCCGCCCGCCCCGCACCCCCGCCCGGCGCACGGCCGCCGCCCCCGCCGTCGGCGTGTTCACCGTCTCCGCCAACACCCCCGAGGCCCTGCGCCGCAACCTCGCCGTCCAGGCCGACGCCGTGGCCCGCCGCCCCCGCGGCGACGCCGCGACCCTGTGCTGGAACAGCAACCTCGTCAAGACGGGACTGCCCTACCGGGCCGCGTTCACCGCCCGCGACACCACCGAACTCGCCGCGGTGCTGCGGGCGGCGGCCGACGACGAACGGCTGCGCGCCGGCATCGCCGACCGGGCCGTCCACCCGCCGACCATCGGCTTCCTCTTCAGCGGCCAGGGCATCCAGGAACCCGGCATGACCAGTGGCCTGTACCGCGACTGCGCCTCCTACCGGCACCACCTCGACACCGTCGACGAGGCACTGGCCCCCCACCTCCACGGGTCCGTACGGGACCTGATCCTCGCCGAGGACCCGGCCGTGCACCGCACCGGCCGGGCCCAGCCCGCCCTGTTCGCCGTCGGCTACGCCCTCTTCCGCACGCTCGGTGACCTCGGCGTCGAACCCGACGCCGTCCTGGGACACGGCGTGGGCGAGTTCGCCGCCGCCGTCGCGGCCGGCGCGCTCGGCCTGGAGGACGCGGCCCGCCTCGTCGCCCGCCGCGCCGCGCTCATGGACGCGCTCCCCGACAACGGCGGCATGCTGGCCGTCCACGCCGGGCCGGACGACCTCGTCGAACCGCTCGCCGACGAACCGCACGTCACGGTGGCGGCCGTCAACGGCCCGGCCGACACGGTGCTGTCCGGCGGGACCGACGGCCTCGACCGGATCGCCGCGCACCTGCACGAGCAGGGCGTGCGCACCCGCCGGCTCCGGGTCTCGCACGCCTTCCACTCCCCGCTGATGGCCCCGGCCCTGGACCGCTTCGCCGAGGAGGCCGCCGGGATCGACGCGGGCACGCCCCGTATCCCCATGGCCTCCACCCGCTACGGGCACATGCTCGGCGACCGCCCCCTGGACGCCGGGTACTGGAAGGAACAGGCGGCCCGGCCGGTCCTCTTCGCCGAGGCGCTCGACGACCTCATGGCCGAGACCATGCCCGCCTGCCTCGTCGAGATCGGGCCCGGCCCACAGCTCGTCCAGCTCGCCGAACGCGCCGGGCTGCCCACCGGCGTACGCCTGCTGCTCCCGGCCCCCGGCCGGGAGGCCACCGCCCGGGACTTCGCCGAGACCGTCGCGACCCTCTACCGGGCCGGTGTCGAACCGAGGTGGCAGGCCCTGTACGAACCGGCGCGGCGCACCGCCGAACCCCTCGCCCCGTACGCCTTCGCCACCGAGCACGCCTTCTGGCAGCCGGCGCCCCCGCAACCGGACCCGACCGCGGACCGGACCCCGGACGCGACCGGCACCGTCGCCGGGACTCCCGCGGCGGCTCCCGTCCAGGGCCCGGCGGGGGAGGCCGGGGCGCACGACCCGGTGCTCGGGGCGGTGATCGAGGCGATCGTCGAAGTGGGGGAGTACCCGCCCGAACGGGTCGGGCGGCAAACCCGGCTCTACGCCGACCTGGGATTCGACTCCGTGATGATCATGCAGCTCAAGGACCGGATCGAACACCGGCTTCCGCGGACGGAAGGAGTCACCGTGCAACAACTGCTGCCCGCACTGCGCTCGGTGGGCTCCCTGGCCGACTTCCTCAGCGACTGGATCAGCGTAGGAGCCAGGACATGACGACCGACGGCGGGGCCCCCGCCCCCCTCTACATCACCGGCACCGGCACCGCGCTGCCCGGCGACCCCGTCGACAACGCACGGCTCGACAAGGTCTTCGGGATCAGCGAGGAATGGACCGACCTGTTCGTCGGCACCCGCACCCGCCACTTCGGCTGGGACCTCGGCACCGGAGAGGTCCTGCACACCCTCGCCGACCTGTGCACCGAGGCGGCCGGCCGGGCCGTCGCCGCGGCCGGTACGGACCTCCAGGACCTGGACTTCCTGGTCCTGGCCACCACCACCCCGGACCGGCTGCTGCCCACTACGGCCAACGAGGTGGCGGACCGGCTCGGCCTCGACCACCTGCCCACGTACCAGATCCAGGCGGGCTGCTCCGGAGCCGTCCAGGCCCTGGACCTCGCCCGGGCCCTGATCGCCTCCGGCCACCGCACCGGACTCGTCATCGGCGGCGACGTCACCGCCCGCTTCCTCGACCCGCACCGCACCCCGGCCGACCTCCCCGCACAGGAACTCGTCAACTACGTCCTGTTCGGCGACGGCGCGGGCGCGGCCGTGGTGAGCGCCCGCCCCGACGGCGAGGGCATCGGGGTTCGCGCCCTGCTCCACCGCTTCACCGGCCGCGGCAGGCCACCGGGCCAGATCATCGACTGGGACGGACCGGTGCGCCGCGCCCCCGGCCGGACGATGCTGTCCGAGGACTACAGGACCATCGAGGCCGAGGTGCCCGGCCTGGCCGGCGAGATCTGCTGGGAACTCCTCGACACCACCGGCTGGGCCCCCGAGGACCTCGACTTCCTGCTGCCGCCGCAGCTCTCCGCCCGCATGACCCGGCACATCGTCGAGACGCTCGACGTCCCCGCCGCCCACGAGGTCTCCTGCGTCGCGGACACCGGGAACACCGGCAACGCCCTGCCCCTGCTGCAACTCGACCGACTGGTGCCTCGGATGACGGCCGGGGAACGCGCACTCGCCGTCGTCGTCGAGTCCAGCAAATGGATCAGGGCCGGCCTGGCACTGGAGAAACACAGGGAAGCGGAGCCGAACCGATGACGACCCCCTTCCGCCGGCTGGGCGAACTGAGCGCATCGGGACGGCTGGCCGCCGAGTACCCGCGGGTGGCCGGCCTGCTCGCGGAGATCACCGACACCCCCGACCGGGAACCGGCCGACCTCCTTGGTGAACTCCTGCGGTGCGGACGCCTGCTCGCGACCCTCCCCGCCGACGACGTACTGGCCCACCACCCGGACACCCCCGTCGTCACCGTGGCGGTCACCGGAAGCTCCACCGTCGCCCAGCTCCCCGACGCGCTCACCGCCGAACTCGCCCGGCACGGCCTGCTCGCCCGGTACACCGTCGGCACCCACGGCGCGTACCTGCGCGACCTCACCACCCCCGACAGCGAACTGCGCGCCCCCGCACCCGAACTGACCCTGTGTCTGCTGGACGCGGAAGCGGTCTTCGCCGAACTCGGCACACCGTGGACGACCGACGACGCCGAGGCGGCCTGTGCCCGGCTGGGCGACCGGATCGCCGCCGTCGCCACCGCCCACGGCACCGACGGCACCGGCACCCTGGTCCTCAACACACTGCCGCTGCTGCGCCACCACACCCAGCAGATCGTCGACCAGCACCAGCGCGCCCGGCTCGGCGCGGTGTGGCGGGAGTTCAACGCCCGGCTGCTCCGGCTCACCACCGACCACCCGGCCCTGGCCGTCGTCGACCTGGACCCGCTGATCGCCGACCTCGGCCCCGCCCGCGACGCCCGGCTCGCCGCCTACGCCCGTTCCCCCTTCGGCGACACCCTTCTCGCGGCCTACGCCCGCGAGGCCGTCCACGTCCTGCGGGCCCGGCGGGGCATGACCGGCAAGTGCCTCGTCCTCGACCTCGACAACACCCTGTGGGGCGGGGTGCTGGGAGAGGTCGGGGCCGACCGCATCGAGATCGGCGACAGCCTCCTGGGCGGACCGTACAGCGCGGTGCAGCGCGGCGCGCGCCAACTGGCCGCCCAGGGCGTCCTCCTCGCGATCAGCAGCAAGAACGACCCCGACCCCGTCCGGCACGTGCTGCGCGAGCACCCGGACATGACGCTGCGCCCCGACGACTTCGTACGCGTCAACGCCAACTGGGCGCCCAAGGACGAGAACCTCCGCGACATCGCCGCCCACCTCGGCATCGCCACGGACGCCCTGGTGTTCATGGACGACTCGCCCCGCGAACGCGGCCTGGTCCGGCGCAACCTCCCGCGCACCGCCGTGATCCCGCTCGGCTCCGAACCGGCCCTGCACCTGGACACCCTGCTGCGGGACGGCTGGTTCGACACCCCCCGGCTCACCGACGACGACCGGGCCCGCACCATCCGCTACCACGCGTCGGAGGCGCGGACGGACCTCCGCGAGCACTCCGGGTCGTACGAGGAGTACCTGAACGAACTCGGCACCGTCGTCCGGATCGCACCGCCGGAACCCCACGAAGTGGCACGCGTCTCCCAACTCTCCCTGCGCACGAACCAGTTCAACCTCACCGGGGAACGGCTCCCGGAGGACCGGGTCGCCGCCCTGGCCGCCGGACCGGGCACCGGGGTGCTCGCCGTCCGGGTGCGCGACCGGTTCGGCGACAGCGGCCTCGTCGGCGCCGTCCTCACCCACGACGGGGACGACGCCCTGTACATCGACAACATGCTGCTCAGCTGCCGGGTGCTGGCCCGCGGCATCGAGGACGGCTGTCTCGCCGCCCTGCTCGAACACGCCAGGGCCCGGGGGTTTTCCCGGGCCAGGGCCCGCTACCGGGAGACCGGCCGCAACGCCAGGGCCGCCGGCCTCTACCCCGCCTCGGGCTTCGTCGAGGAACCCGGCCGCGACCACGACCGGTGGTTCCGCCACGACCTCGACGAACTCCCGCCCGTACCCGAACACCTGACCCTCGACGTCCGCATCGGGGGGGCCGGTGGAAGAACGGAAGGAGCGCCATGGATGAGTTCGCCGACTTCCTCGGCCTGATCCGCGACGAACTGGGCCTCGTCCTGACCGAGGAGGAGGCGGGCGCCGACTTCGACGCCCTGCCCGCCTGGGACTCGGTCCACCTGCTGCGCCTCGTCGGGCTCGTCGAACGGGAGACGGGCCGGCGGGTCCCGGTGGCCGGTGTGCTCCGGGCCCGCAGCCTGCGGGAGATCCACTTCCTCGTAGCACCCGAACGGACGGACCCGTGACGACCACCCCGGGAAGCTCCCACCTCCCGCAGCCGCTGGGCGACCCCATCGCGTCGACCGCCCCGGAGAGCAACGGGGCCGAGGTGCGCAAGGACCTGCGCACCCACGGCACGGCCCTGGTCCACGGGCGCTTCACCGACTGGCGGCCGAGGGACCCGGACGGCGCCGAACTGCGCGCCGTCCTCGGCCGGGACTGGGCCCGCTACCGCGACATCACCCACGAGGACATGCGCGGCCGGTACGCGGCGTCCCGGCGCCTGCTCAAGTACGCGGCGGCGGCGGCGCTGCGGGCCGACGCCCGGGACCTGGAGCTGATGTACGGGCCGACCGGGCGCCCGTACCTGCGCGGCTGCGACCAGATCGACATCAGCCTCAGCCACACCGACGACCTCCTGCTGGTCGGACTGACCACCCGGGGCCTCATCGGCGTCGACGCGGAGCGCGCGGACCGCAGGATCTACAGCCGGGGCCTGGACCGGCAGATCTGCACCCCGCACGAGCGGCTGATGGTCTCCGGGCTGCCGGTGGCGGAGCGCGACCCCTGCCTGGTGCGGTTGTGGACCCTGAAGGAGGCATACAGCAAGGCGATCGGCCAGGGGCTGCAGTTCCGGTTCACGGAGTTCGGATTCGGCGCGGACGGCCGGCCCACCCAGGTGCACCGGCCCGACGGCACCCCCGGATCGGGCGACGAGTGGACGTTCCGCACCTATCTGCTCGACAGCGACGGGCTGGAGTTCTGCATCAGCACCGCCGTCTACGACGCGGGGCTCGGCCGCACCCTGGACGCCGAGATCACCACCATGCTCGACGCCGACGCCGTCGCGGCCCTCAACGAGGCGCTGGAGGGGGAGTGGTCGCACGACTACTGGTCACAGGTCCTCCACCACTGACGCGGTGGCCTCCAGCACCGCCCGGTCGGCCTGGATGAGGCTCAGCCCGACCGGCACCGTGCGGCGGCCCTCCTCGTCCTTGCCCAGCCGGTCCCACACCGCCGTGCAGCGCATCGGCAGGTCCGGCTCCGCGTAGCCGCGGAAGTGCACCCGCAACGAGGCGAGCGTGCTGTGCGCCGGCTTCAGCGCGTAGGCGTGCCCGGCGGCCAGCAACGCGGTCTGGCGCAGCGCCTCCAGCAGCGCACGGGCCGGGGCGGGCTCGCCCTCCGCGTTCCCGGACGACCACACCGGCGGCAGCCGCACCTCCGCGGACAGCCGTCCGTGACCGGGAACCTCCGGGCGGTGCAGCAGCACGTTGTCCGGGGAGCCGCGCCCGACGTCGCCCGGGTCGACCGGGGCGTCCGGCAGGCGGCCGGGCCCCTCGCGCCCGGCCGCCGCGAGCACGGCCGCACGGGAGCGCTCCCGATGGCTGCGGTGCACCACGGGGGCCAGGAACACCAGGCTCGCCGACCCGTTCCCGCACGGCACGTCGTCGATCCGCGGCGCGACGCGGAAGTCCAGTACCCGCGGCACGTCGTCGACCACCTTGTCGGGGCGCACCCGCAGTTCCAGGTCCAGCTGGGCCGGTGCCCGCCCGACCCGCCAGTGCGTCAGGTCACCGGCGCGCAGCTCGAACCGGTAGAAGATCCCGACCCGGGCCGACGGCACCCCGAAGTGGGTGTGTCCGATGAACTCGCCCGCCTCGCGCACCATTTCGGCGGTCGTCTGCAGGTCGTGGTGACGGCCGGGGCCGTCGTCGAACAAGGGGTGCGCGGTGGGCAGCGTACCGGCGAGCACGAACTCCTCCTCGATGCCCGGCCCCGGGGGGACGGGATGCAGCCAGGAGCGCGGCCGGTGGATGAGATGCCGTACGGCTCCCGTCCCTCGTTGCTCCCCGTCTGTCGATCGAGCCATGCGTCCGCCCCCGTTTCGTGCGAACCGTGTTCGAACACGGTTCAACGAGAGTGCAGGGAATCAGCCATCGGGAACCAGTCCCGGCCGGTGACAGCTTGCTGCGGGGCACCTAGTCCGTACGGGTCCGCCGTCCGTCGGCCGCCCGTCAGTCCGTCTGCGGGGCGGGGCCGTGCGCGCCGTCCAGGAGCCGGGACAGGGCGACGTTGACGCCCGCCTGGAACCTGCTGGTGGACTCCACCTCCTCCATGATCTGCGAGATGTACCGGCGGCAGGTGCGCACCGACATGCCCAGCCGGCGCGCCACCAGCTCGTCCTTGTGGCCCTGGGCCATGAGCTTGATGATCGACCGCTTGAGGTCGTCGGCCACGGCCGGCTGCGTCTCGGTGTCCGGGGCGAAAGGGGTGCTGGTGTCCCACAGGTGCTCGTACACCTTGCACAGGAACGCCACCAGCGTCGGTTCCCGTACCACGACGGCGCCCGGTGGGCGGTCCTCCACGCGCTCGGGCAGGAACACCACCTCCCGGTCGTAGATGACGATCCGGTCGATCAGCTCGTCCGTGGTGCGGACCTCGGCGCCCGCACCGGTCACCACGCGCACGTACGACGTGGTGGCCAGGTCGCTGCGCACGGTGTGCTGGTAGAGGTGCCGCACCTGCACCCCGCGCGCCAGCCGGGCCAGGGTGAGCGGGCGCGCGTTGTCCAGGTACCGGGAGGGGCGGGGGCCGCCCGGCTGGGCGGTGAGGACCTCGGTGCGGCAGCGCGCCCCCCAGTCGTCGAGCATGGCCTGGAGCACGTTGATGTCGCTGATCACGTCGAACGCCTCGGCCTGGTTGCGGCGCCGGCGGCTCTCGAAGTACGCGGGCTGGAGCGAACGCATCCGGGTCCGGATGTCGGTGACCGTCTGCTGGAGTTCCCGTATCTGCTGCTCGGTCGGTCCGACGAGGTCGGCGGCGGCGGCGTCCGGGCTGACCGGGACCAGGGTGCCGGGTTCGCCGGGCATGGGGTGCAGCAGGCTCAGTTCCGACAATGTCCGCGCAATGCGATGGATCTCTTCGGTCGGCACACCCAGCGTGTGGGCAATCTGTTCGTGGTCGAAGCGTCCCAGCATGACGGCCCACTGGTAAGCCGTCGCGCATCTGCCGTCGAGTTCATTGGAGCTTGCGCCGGAAAGGGAACTTTCGCTCATCTTCGCGGTTACTCCTCGGTGCGGAATGGGACAAGCTGCCAGGCAACTCTACGCCATCGAGAATCACTTGGAACTGGCTTGAGCGGCGGGCAGGCTTCTTCCTGAAGGCACCGGACAACAAGCTCCGGACAACAGGCAGGGGGCATGATGAACAAGGGTGTGCTTGGCAAATCGTTGGTAGCGGCATGTGCAGCGTTTGTAATTTTAGGAAGTCTTGACGCAGGTTTGGCGGAGGCATCGACTCCGGATGTATCGGCGGTTTCGACGGAAGTGGGCGTGATGGCAGGCGGCGTGAATATGCTGTGCGTGCTGGACGACCAGTGGGGCTCCGCCTGCCCGTGACGCGGACGAAGCCGGCGAGGCCGGGGTTCCGGGGCCCGGGGAGGGGCGGAACCCCGGCCTCGCCGCCGTACTGCGGCTTTAGCGGGCCACTAGTGGCGGGGAGGAGGGTCGATTCCGATGTCGGCTCCCGGACGCCCCCCGCCCGGTGGAGCCGCTCGCGTGGCCCCGTCGCCCGGCTCCTCTGCCGGGCGGCGGGGCTTTCCTCATGTGTGGGGCAATTGTTTACCTGCCGTGAAAACCGTGCTCCTGTGAATCCCGCCCCATGGTGTGGGCCAAAGCCGCCCGGGAATTCACTCCGAGTTTCTTGAACATGCGGCTCATATGGGTTTCCACGGTTTTCGTGCTGATGCCGAGGCGGCTGGCTATTCGCTGATTCGTGTAGCCGGCCCCGACCAGCTCCGCTATTTCTCTTTCACGCGTGCTGATGACGGAAAGCGGAGTCGTGCTCGAATGGTCTTCGGAACTTCGGGTGGCTTTCAGGGAAATGGCCTCGGCGGCGGGTGCGAGCCAGTGGTATCCGTAGCGCCCGGCGGCATCCGCGGCAATCCCCGAGTGGAACGCGGCGGAATCCGTTTCCCCGGTGTGCAGAAGGGCCCGCCCGAGCCCGAACGCCAAAGGCGCCAGCAGGTGCCCCTGCCCGAAACGCAGAGCCGCGTCAAAACCCCGCCCGAAGAAAACCGCCGCCCGGTGCGCGCGGCTCAGACGCAACTCGGCCTCGCCCAGCCACCGGTAGGTCTCCAGCCACCCGGCCATGCGCGCCCCCTCCACCGCGTCCAGCAGCCGATCGGCGCGGTCGAGGGCGGCCCGCGCCGCACCCGCCCGGCCGGCCACGGCGTCCGCGGCGGCGAGCAGGGCGCCCTCATGGACCCGTACGTACGGATCGTCGCCGGGGCCGCCCTCCGCGACGGCGTCCCGGACCCAGCCCGGGTCCGCCACCGCTCCGTCCGGCCCGCCGCCCGGGACCTGCCCCCGCTCCAGCACCAGCGCCAGCCGCTCGGCCCGCACCGCCGCCGCACCGGACGCCCCCGCCACCCGGCCGGGAGGACCTTCCCCCGCACCGGACGGCTCCGCCGCCCCGAGCAGCGCATCCGCCTGCGCGAACCGGCCCAACGACCGGAGCGCACGCGCCCGCCACACCACGGCATCCACCACATCGACCCCCGGACACCCCGCCGTCACCCGCTGCCACACCCCGGCATGGACCCGCTCCGCCTCGCCGGGCCGCCCCGCGAGGACGAGGGCCTTCGCCCGCAGCAACGACGACTCCGGCGAATCACCCGCCACCGCGACGAGCCGCCGCAGCGCCAGCACCGTGCGCCCCGGCTGCCGGAAGACCTCGCTCCGCGCGGCGACGGCCAGGGTCCGCAGGTCGTCTGCCGTCGGATCGTCCGCGTGCACGAGATGCGCGGCCAGCGCGAACGTGTCACCGGCGGCACGCAGCGCGGCGACGGCCCGGTCCCGCGCCGCGTGCCGCCAGCCCGCCCCCGACGCGTGGTGGACCCGCGCCCTGACCACCGGCCGGACGAAACGGAAACGCCGCCCCGGGCCGTCGGGCACCACCACGCCCTCGGCGTACAACTCGTCCAGCCCGCGCAGCACATCGGACAGCGGCAGCACCGCCGTCCCGGCGACCACCTCGGGAAGGAACGGATCACCGACCAGCGCGGCCGCACACGCGGTGCGCCAGCCCAGCGAGGAAAGACAGTGGAGGTCCGGCCCCCGCGCCCCGGACGCCACCACCGGCGGCACCCCCAGGGCCAGTTCCAGCACGCCGTACAGGCCGGGGCCCGGCTCCGCGCCGACCGGGCAAGGACCGGCACCGTCCGGCGGCGGCGTACCCAGCAGCCCCGGCACGCCCGCCGCGTCGCGCAGCGCCACGGCCGCGGCCACCGGTCCCACCCGCGCGGGCAGCAGCGCCCGCAGCGACTCGTCGGGCAGCCGCGACAGCCGTAGCTGGTGGACGTCGTCGGACGCCTCGGCCAGACCCGTCGGATGCCGCCCCGCGGGCACGGAACGATGGGCGAGAACGGTCAGCACCGGAGCGTCCGGCGGATGGCGGACCAGGTGCTCCAGGAACTCCACCGCGTGCGGGCACGCCCGGTGCGCGTCGTCCACCACGAACAGCAGCCCGCCGCCCTCCCGGGCCAGATGACCGAGCACCGCCCGCACGGCCCGGGAGACCGCGTAGTGATCCGCCGGCCCGGAAGCCGCCCCGTACGTGCCCAGGGCCGGGAACACGGAGGCCAGATGCCGGGTCGCCGTCTCCCCGAGCCGTTCGAACAGCGACCCGTCCGCGCGGGCCAGCAGATCGTCCAGCGCGTCCACGACCGCGTCGAAGGGCCGGCCCGCACCGGTCCGGGGTGCCCGGCCCGCGGCCACGACCCAGCCGTCCCGCCGCGCCGACCGCGTCAGCCGTCGCAGCAGATGGGATTTGCCGACCCCCGGCTCACCGCTGAGCCGGACGAACTGAGCCGAATCCCTGGAAAGTCTCAACCACTGCCGCAACAAGTCGAGTTCATGGCTCCGGGACACCGAAGGCCCACCGGCACCGGCCGCCGCCCCGAACACCGACGCCGCCTCCGGCACACCGGCCTCCCCAAGTGAATAACTGTCACGAAAGGCTGGCTCATCGCGCCCCGGCACCCAAGCACGGGCCGCTGTCCACAGGTTGCCTGGCAGAAAGTACGAGGGGAGATCCCGCCCGGCCGCGTAATGTCCGGGAGAACCCCGAACCACCGGCCCGCGTAATCGAACAAAGGCCCTCGGTGCCACCGAAAACCCCCAGGAAGAACGCCCACCGCTCCCGTTTCCGACAGGCCCGGCCTTTTCCCCGCCGCACCCCGCACCCGGCGCGTCCACGAGCACACATCCGGGGAAAACCCCGACTGGCGCGCCGCGCGCCGGGGACTCACGCTCGGTCGCGTTCGCGCGTGCACTGTCCCTATCCCGCGGAGGAACGAAAGTGGCAACCGGGAACAGCACCCGTCTGCGATTCGGCTACGCCTGCGGGTCCCTGGTGACCGGTACGTTCACCACCCTTCCGGGACTCCTGCTGCTGCCCTACCTCACCGACACCCTCGGCGTGGGCGCGGCCCTCGCCGGCGTCGTCATCCTGGTGCCCAAGGCATGGGCGGTGCTCCTCGCACCGTTCGCGGGCCGCACCGGCGACCGCACCCACCGCAGGCGGGGCAGCCGGCGCCGGCACGTCCTGGGCGGTGGCCTGGGCGCCACGGCCGCCTTCGCCGCCATGTTCGCCGGAGTCCCCGGCGCCGCCGGACCGGCCTGGACCGGCCTCGGCTTCCTGCTCACCGCCACGGCCTTCGCCTTCTTCCAGGCCGCCTACGCCGCGCTGCCCGCCGACCTCGCGCACACCCCGCACGACCGGATGCGCCTGGTCTCGGGCCGGGTGGCGGGCATAGCGGTCGCCGCGCTGGCCGTCGGATCGGCGGGCCCGGCCGTCGTCGCGGCGGGCGGCGGAGGCATCGGCGGACACCGCTGGGCGGGCCTCTTCGGCGCGGCGGTCATCGCCGCGGGCACCCTGGGCGTCCACCTCGGCACGGCCCGCCCGCCCCGCCCCACCGCACCCGGTACCCCGCCGGCCGCCGCCGGCGACACCGGCCGGACACCACCCGGCCGCCGGTTCGACGCGCTGCGCGACAACCCGTCCTTCGCGGCCCTGCTGCGCACGACGACCGTCCAGGTCGTCGCCACCGGCTGTCTGCTCGCCGCCGGTCCCTACTTCGCCGAACACATCCTGCACGACCCCGACCTGACCGCCCTCCTCGTCGCGGCCTTCGTCGCGCCCAACCTGTTCGTCACCCCCCTGTGGACCCGCTTCGGCGCCCGGCACGGACAGCGCACGGCGCTCGTCGCCGCCTCGGCCCTCTTCGGCGGTGGATGCCTGCTGCTGGCCGCGGCCCCCGCCCTGCCCCCGCTCTGGGCCCCCGCCGTCCTCCTCCTCGTCGGCACCGGACACGCGGGCCAGCTCCTCTTCCTCTACGCCATGCTGGCCGAGACCACGGCCGCCGACACCGCACGCACCGGCCGCAGCCGGGCCGGCGCCCTGTCCGGGCTCTTCAGCGGCGGCGAGGCGCTCGGCATCGCCGCCGGTCCCTTCCTCTTCGCCCTCGTCCTCCAGCTCTTCGGCTACACCTCCTCGGACACCGGCGAATCCGCCCGGCAGACGACCACGGCCGCCTGGGGAGTGCTGGCCGGGATGAGCCTGCTGCCCGCCCTCGTCACGGTCGTCGGCCTGTTCCTGCTGCGCGGCTACCGCACCACCGCCCCCGCCCCCGCGCCCCACCGCGCACGGGACGAGGCCGCACAACCCCGGCTTTAGGAACCCGGCCGACGCTCGGTGCCGCGCCACCCACCGAACCAGCGCACCCGTGTCGAAAGGGTCCTGCATTGAGCATCGTCGAGGAAAGGCCGGTGAAGAGCGCGGATCCGGCACCGCGGCCCACGGCCCCCCGCCACGCCTCCCTGCGCGAGCGCACGGCGGAACTCGCCGTACTGCACCGGCAAGCGGAACGAGGCCCCAGCGAGAAGGCCACCGAGGCACAGCACGCCAAGGGCAAGCTGACCGCGCGCGAGCGCCTGGCACTGCTCTTCGACGAGGGAACGTTCGTCGAGGTCGAAGGGCTGCGCCGGCACCGGGCCACCGGATTCGGCCTTGAGGACAAAAGACCTCACAGCGACGGAGTGGTGACCGGTTGGGGGCAGGTGCACGGCCGCACCGTCTTCGCCTACGCCCACGACTTCCGCATCTTCGGCGGAGCCCTGGGCGAGGCCCACGCCCAGAAGATCCACAAGGTGATGGACCTGGCCCAGGCCGCCGGGAGCCCCGTCGTCGGACTGTGCGACGGCGCGGGGGCCCGCATCCAGGAAGGAGTCACCGCGCTGGCCGGGTACGGCGGCATCTTCACCCGCAACGTGCGCAACTCCGGCGTCATCCCGCAGATATCCGTGGTCCTCGGCCCCTGCGCGGGCGGCGCCGCGTACTCCCCGGCCCTGACCGACTTCGTGTTCATGGTCCGCGGCACCTCCCAGATGTTCATCACGGGACCGGACGTCGTCCAGGCCGTGACCGGTGAGCACGTCTCGCAGGAGCGGCTCGGCGGGGCCGACAGCCACGCGTCCGTCTCGGGCGTCGCGGGCTTCGCGTACGACGACGAGGAGAGCTGCCTGGAGGACGTCCGCCACCTGCTGTCGCTCCTCCCGTCGAACAACCGCGAACTGCCCCCCGCCGCCGACACCGACGACCCCGCCGACCGCAGGTGCGAGCGGCTGCTCGACCTGGTGCCCGCCCAGCCCCACCAGTCGTACGACATGCGCGACGTCATCGCCGAGGTCGTCGACCACGGCGAGTTCTTCGAGGTGCACGCCGACTGGGCGCGCAACGTCGTCTGCGCGTTCACCCGCCTCGGCGGCCAGTCCGTCGGCATCGTCGCCAACCAGCCGTCCGCGCTGGCCGGCGTCCTGGACATCCACGCCTCCGAGAAGGCCGCCCGCTTCGTCCAGTTCTGCGACGCGTTCAGCATCCCGCTCGTGACCCTGGTCGACGTGCCCGGCTTCCTCCCCGGCGTGGACCAGGAGCACGGCGGGGTCATCCGCCACGGCGCCAAACTCCTCTACGCGTACTGCAACGCCACCGTGCCGCGCATCTCCCTCGTGCTGCGCAAGGCGTACGGCGGCGCCTACATCGTCATGGACTCCCGGTCGATCGGCACCGACGTCGCCCTCGCCTGGCCCTCCAACGAGATCGCGGTGATGGGCGCGGAGGGCGCCGCGAACGTGATCTTCCGCCGGGAGATAGCGGCCGCGGAGGACCCCGAGACCGTACGCGCGCAGAAGATCAAGGAGTACGAGACCGAGCTGATGCACCCGTACTACGCGGCGGAGCGCGGCCTGGTGGACGACGTGATCGACCCCGCGGACACCCGTGCCAGGCTCATCGCCGCGCTGTCGATGCTCCGGACCAAGCACGTCCCGCTCCCGGGGCGCAAGCACGGGAACCTGCCGCTGTGACGGCCGGGGACACCGGGAACACCCCGGAGAGAGCAGCCCTGGCCCTGGCCTCCGTACGGATCACCCGGGGCGATCCGAGCCTCGACGAGGTGGCGGCTCTCGCCACCGTCCTCGCCGCCCGCGCGCGGGCACACGCGCAGGACGCCGGACACCGCGCGAACGGCGCCGAAGCGGCGGCGCGCACGCTCTGGGAGCACCCCGTCGGACCGTTCCGGGTGCCGGGAGCGTGGGCCTCGTGACCGCACAACCGTCGCAGTCGCAGGCGCAGTTGAAGACGCAGTCGCAGTCGTGGTCGCGGTCGGGTGTGCGGTCCGGTCTGCGCAAGGTGCTCATCGCCAACCGTGGCGAAATTGCTGTCCGTGTTGCTCGGGCGTGCCGGGATGCCGGGATCGGGAGTGTGGCCGTTTACGCG
>NZ_JBIAQQ010000047.1:0-37608 GCF_042889165.1 Streptomyces sp. NPDC002669
CCGCACTGTACCCAAAGAGGCTCATCTGCGCCGCTCGTGCTCGGGATCGGCTTTCCGGGCGCACCGTGAGGTCGCTCACGACGGGGGGGCGGGGCGGGGGGGGGGGGGGGGGGGGGGGGGGGGGGGTGGTGGTGGGGGGGGGCGGGGGGGGGGGGGCGGGGGGGGGGGGGGGGGGGGGGGGGGGGGGGGGGGGGGGGGGGGGGGGCGGCCCCCCCCCCCCCCCCCCCCCCCCCCCCCCCCCCCCCCACCCCACCGCTCGGAACACAACAACGGGTCGGGGTGGGCACCTCCCGTGCGTGCCCACCCCGACCCGTCGCATTCCTGCCGAGCCCTACTCGAAGTTGGCCCTCGCCCGCTTGTCACCGGCGTGGTACGCGGCACCGGCCTCGCGCACCTTGCGGGAGATCTCGCTCAGGGCGTTGTGAATCGCCGTGGCGTCGTTGTCCCAGCCGCGCTGAGCGGTGTCGTAGGCGCTCTTGGCCTCGCCCACCCAGAGCTCGGACACGTTGGCGATCATCCGCTTGATGGACGCCAGGTCCTCCTGGAGCTGCTTGCTCTGCCGCTCGATGGCGCCGGCCGCGAGATCCAGGCTCGAATAAGTGACAACCATCGTGCCGTCGGGGTTGTTCGACATGCGGTCCTCCCGTGTTATCTAGTCGTCCAGGTATGGCGTGAAGACGTCGCATGCGGTGCGGGTGTCGTACGCGATGCGGACGCCGTGTGTGGTGGTACGGGTACGACCGGGTCAGAACTTGTTGAGGTTCGAGGTCCTGGCCTCGGCGGTCGCGTCGCCCGAGTAACCGCCGACGACGTCGACGCCCTGCAGTGCCTGCCGGACTTCGTCCTCGGTGTTGCCCGAAATGGTGCGCGCCGCCTTGATGGCCTCCTGGAAGTTGAGGAGCCGGTGGGCGATGCTGACCATCTTCCGGTTGACCTCTTCCTGCTTGGTGTTGAAGGCACCGGCGCCGATGCCCTTCCAAGCGCCTTCCAGGCTGTCGATCGTCGCCTGAAGCGTCTTCAACTGCCCCTTCACGGAGTCGAACCGCGTGGAGAGCTCCCCCTCCAGCTTGAGGAGAGCGGCATCCGAGAGCTTCTGATCAGCCATGTTTCGGCTTCCTTTCTGGTCTGGTGCTCTTGTTCGGTCGTTCGTCCGGCTTCGCTCGCCAGCAGGTACGTACGGGCGGAGGGCCTGCGGCCGGTCAGCCGGCGCGGCGCCTACGGACGAGGACGAACGCCCCGCCGCCCAGCACGACGACCGCCGCCGCTCCGCCGATGATCAGCCCGAGTCGGCTGTTGTCGTCCTTCTCGGCATCTGCGGTGGAACCCGCCATGGCGGTGTCGCCGGCCTTCTCGTCCGTCTCGCCCTTCCCGGGCTGCGACGAGGCCGATGCGGAGGAGGCCGGGGAGCCGGACGTCCGCTCCTTGGTGAGGGGACTGATGTCGGGGTCGCCGGGGTCGCCCTTGCCCTTGAGGATGTTCATGGAGGGGCGAATCAGGCCGTGCCCGAGGTACTTGCTGAGCGTGTCCTTCTCCCAGTCACGGCTCGCCGTGTCGAAGAGAACGTTGAGGACCTGGTTCGCGGTCCAGTCGGGATGAGCGGACCAGACCAGGGCTGCGGAGGCGGAGGCGATGGCGGTGGCTGCGCTGGTGCCGCCGTTCCCCTGGCAATATCCCTCAAACTTTTGATCACACCAAAATGGCACATCATTTCCCGGCGCGGCGATATCCACAAAATTTCCGTACTGGGAGGTTTCGGATACCTTGCCCGCCCTGTCAGCTGCGGCGACACCGACAACTTCTGGATACGCAGCAGGATAGATCGCCTTATTCCCCTTCTTCGCCTCGTTTCCAACAGCCGCAAAGAACAACTTGCCCTTTCTTTGAGCGTACTTTACTGCTTCAATTTCTCGATCCATTTCGAACTCGCTGCCGAACGACATGCTGATGATTTTTACATCGCTATCAGCGGCAGCTCGGATCGAATCAGCGGCGTCATACGCATTCACTGAATGTTTGTTCTGGAACTGGGTGTCTGCGACTCTCATTGGAACGATCTTCGCTCCCGGAGCAAGGCCCTTCAGCCCTCCACCCTGGCCTGTGCCAGCGATCAACTCAGCCATGGTGGTGCCATGTCCGTCATAATCGTCGTTCTCGTCGCCCTCAGCGCCTGTAGCGTCAAGCCCATTCAGGACTTGCCCCTTCAGAGAAGGCGTGGACGAATTGACGCCGGTATCGATGATGGCAACCTTGATGCCTTCACCTGTGGTGATCTTCCACATTTCCTCAGCCTGCATGGCACTGAGATACCACTGCTTCGACTGTACGTCCGCAGCAATCACAGTAGGGGCAGCCTCTGCGAATCCCGCACTCCAGGCAAAGGTCACAGCCATCGCACCAAGCAGAGAGCCCGAAACTCTGAGAGGCGCGCGGCGCACCCGGGTCTGGCTCATATCCGCTGTCATCCCGACTTCCGTACCTTCCTTTTGCCTGCTCAATCACCGACAGTGCGACTCTGCGGCCTGCGCCCCTACGCTTCCCTGTCCTCCATCAGGCGATCAGGACGCGAGCGACCGTTGTTCCGGTCCTCCCCAGCGGAGTCCTGTCGATCTGCGGGCTCTCGTACAAGACCTGCCCCTCCGCTGGTGAAGCCCTTTGCCCCCGCACCTGCTCCTGGAGCACCACTGCGGGGTGTGCCCACGACACCCTTCGAACCAGGAGTGCCTCGCCCAGTGGACCGAGGCGCCCGGTTCATCTCGCTGGCTCCGATAACCGCACCTCGCGGAACGCCCCGAGTATTTCCTGGTGCACCTCCCGGAGTGGTGCGCTGTGGGGTTCCGCCCACAATGCCGTTTGCCCGGCCGACGGGCGGACCAGAATGTCGGGGAGCACTTGCCGCAGGCACCCCTCCGGTCACACCGGGCCGACCTGCAAAAGGTGACTGGTTTCCGCCCCCACCAGGTCGTCCGGGTGTGCCAGGAACTGGACCGCCACCCAGCATGGGCGGACGTCCAACTGGAGTTCCAGTGCGCCCATTTGCCACAGGTCCGCTGGTCACAGGACCACGACTTCCAGGTTGCCCGATTGTTCTGGGCAAGCCAGTTGAATTCGGGGGGCGCCCCGACCTGTCTGCCACAGGGTTCACAAAACTGTTTGCTACGGGCAGAGTGGGGCTTGTACTCGGGCCTGTAGAACCTGTGGTCGGTGGCGCAAGAGGCGTCTCGGGAACCGCCACAGGTGCTTTCGGCAGAGTCACACTATCGATCTCCGTCGAGATTTCCTCGTCCGGTACAGGCGTAGTTCCAAACACCCCAGCAGAGGCTTGACCACCGGAAACCCCGGAAAACGCCGAGCTGACTGCAGCAACGTGTTCGGAACTGCCGGGTGCGGTGCCGGTCCCGAAAGCATCGGCACTTGTCTGCAATGAGGCCCCCGACTCGGCAGGTTCACGCCTTCGGCCTGACGGCCTCGGCATCGCGACATCGAGCTTCTTCTTGAACCGCGGCGGCTCCTGCGACGCCAGCGTCTCCGCCGAGACCGCGTAGTACGAAGCCAGCCTGTTCGCCTGGTTGATGGCCTCCTGGCGGTCCTTCTCGACCTTCACCGCCTCGGCGTACTCCGGATTGCCGTCGATCCGCTTCGGGGTCTCGATCTCCTCGACGCTCTTGCGCACCAGACGGCTGTCGCGCGGGGGCAGGGACTTGCGCACCGATGCGAGGCCCGTGCCCGCGACCGTGATCTGGGTTCCTGCCGCCTCCGCGAAATCTCCCAGCTGCATCGCGTGGGCGACCAGGCCGTTGCCCCAGTCGCGGAAGGCGGTTCCGGACTCGCCCTCCCAGTCGACGCCCTTGATGAAGTCGCCCAGTTCCTTCGCGGCGCTCTTGATGGCCGTCCTTGCCTTCAGGAGTGCCGCGCCCGCGTCTTCGAGGTGTTCCGGATCGGAGCTCTCGATCAGGTCGATCATCGCGTTGAGCTCGTGTCCCTCGAACGAGGTACGCCCCGAGGGGCCTGAGCGCCAGGAGCCGAAAGCGTCCATGACGCTCTGGGCCTGCCGGTTGATGTCGGTGGCGATCAACTGGCCCTGGATGCGTTGCTGATCCTGTGCCCGCTGTTCCTTCGGGGTCGGTTCCGGGTTCTTCGAATCGCTCATTCGGCTGCCCACCCCAAGTCGCTCCGGTCGTCGGTGTTCCGGCGTTCCGGCTGCTCGGCCTTGCCGGCCCTCTCCGTCCCCGCCTGCTCCGGCTCCCGCTCCTTGTCCAGGCGCACCTGGATCTCGTAGAACCGGCGTCGCGTGTCGTCGTCCACGTTGTCGAAGCCGACCGCCGCCGCGTGTACGCCCAGGCTCAGGTACTCGATCTGGTCGCCGAGCGACTTGGAGAGCGAGACGAGCGCGTCGTGGACGCGGTTGTACTGCGTGTACAAGCCGTCTGCTTCCGCAAAGCATGTGTTCTGGCCACTCAGGGCGGCGCGCGACACCGTCTGTGCCGCGATCCTCGTCCTGCCGCCCGCCGAGCCTTCGAGTTCCGCAAGGAGCGTGTTGACCCGCCCCCTGAATTTTTCCAGCGCGCCGACACCACGCCGGAGGTCACCTGGACCGGCCACGATCCCGCCCTCCCCGTTACCCCGTTGCCCCGTTTGCTCAGACCGTCGCTCGTTGCTATCGCACCTTCGTGAACGAATCTGACGCCATGCCACGAACTCTAACCACTGGCCATGACAGGGCCAACTCTGTTGATTGTTCCGCGAGTTGCAACGATCAATTTCCGCCTGGTTCCAGGTCAGGAATGGTCCGTGCCGCCCGCGTGGCCCGTGCCGACCGCTGTTCCCCGGCGCGCGGACCGTCGTCGGGCATCGCGTACGGCCACGGCGGTACCGGCGATCGCGGCGACCAGTACCGCACCGCCCACCACCACGTAGGTCGCCAGGCGGGCGTTGCGTTCGTCCGCAGTTTCGCCCAGGTGGAATTCGGCCGGTGTCGGTGCCTCGCCCCTGCTCATGCCCTCGTTCGCCACCGGCTTTTCGATGGGTCTGTCGTCCTCGGTCAGGGCCCGCACCGGGTCGACGACGCCCCAGCCCACCAGGCGGTCGCGGCCGGCGATCGAGCGTTCCGCCGTCTGCTGGATCTGGGCGACGATCTGCTTTCCCGTCCAGTCCGGGTGCTTGGCCTTGATGAGGGCGGCGACTCCCGCGGCGTACGGGGCCGAGAAGCTGGTGCCGTTGTCGGAGCAGTGTCCGCCGTCGGGGACCGTCGAGATCATGTCCACGCCGGGGGCGGCAACTCCCACGGACTCACTGGACTGGGAGAAGGCCGCCCGTTCGTTGTTGCGGTCCGACGCGGCCACGGCCAGGACGCCTGGGTACGAGGCCGGGTAGGTCTCCTTGACGTTGCCGTCCAGCCCGTCGTTGCCCGCGGAGGCGACGATCACGACGCCCTTGGCCAGGGCGGCGTCCACGGCCTGTTTCAGGGAGTCCGCGGGTTTCACCGCGTCGGCCGTGTCCTGGGAGATGTTGATGACGTCCGCGCGGGCGGCGCCGGCCGCGTAGTGGATGGCCTCGGCCAGTGTGGCGGTCGTTCCGTTGCCCTCGGCGTCGTTCTGCTGGATCGGGATGATCGTCGCGTCCGGGGCCAGGCCGGTGAAGCCGGTGCCCTTCGCTTCCCGGGCGGCGATGATTCCGGCGACCTTGGTGCCGTGCCCGACCGAGTCGCCGGTGCCGTTCTCCTTGCCGCGCGCGACCTTGTTGCCGTTGTCGTCCTTGAGGTTCCTCGGCAGGAAATTGCGGCCGCTCCTGGTGTCCACGGCGTCCTTGAGCTGTGGGTTCTTGATGTCCACGCCCGTGTCGATGACGGCCACCCGCACCCCCTTGCCGGTGGACTGCTTCCACAGCTCGTCCATCAGGACGCGTTGCAGCGACCAGGGGCGGCCCGCGTACTTCTCCGAGGGGAAGGAGCACTGCGTCGAACCGTCCGCGGCGGCGGACGGCACGGGCAGTGTGACGAGGAGGACGGCGGTGGCGGCCGCGGCCGTCGGCCAACGCCGGTACGGGGAGAAGGGCTGCGTCTTCATGCGGCGGCGCTCCTCAGGAACCCTGCGGCTGACGGGCCGCACCGGTCGACAGACGGGGACCCGTGGGCAGGAACGAGGACCAGGCGGCCGGTACGGGCGCGGGTACGACGCCCTTGTACCCGAGCCGGTTCTGCGCCTGTTGTGCCTCCTGCCGTCGCTGCTCCCGCTCCTCCTTCGATCCCGATTCACCGATGCCGGAGTCGTCCCGGGCGCTGTCGCCGTTGGACTGCATGGCGTAGCGCAGGCCGGTGTCGGTGACCAGGAAGAGCGGGCCGGAGTCGACGTCGGCCCCCTTGAACTGACGGAACAGTTGTCCGGATCCGGGGGTGACGTAGGCGCTGCTGGAGCCGGTGGGGAGCGTCGCGGGGAAGCCCGTGCCCGCCCATGTGCTGAGCGTGCCGGCGCCGTCCTTCGTGGCGACGTCGCGCAGGACGTTGCACACGGTGTCGCGGCTGCCGGGCGCGTCGCTCGTGGAGTTGACGACCTTCGGCGCGTGCGTGGGCCAGTCGCTGTCCTGTCCGAAGGGCTCGCCGGGTTCGAACGCTCCGGCGCTGACGTGCCTCGCCCTGCCGTCCTGGCCGAGGCCGACCAGGGGGCGGCTGCTGAGCAGGAGATTCGCGACGAAGTCCGACACGGGAGCGACCCGGCCGGGCAGGACCACGTACTGCTGGGTCCTGGTGCCGGACGTCGCCGCGAGGACCATGCCCACCTTGTCGGCCCCGTCCGGCAGTTGCCCCGGGACGCCCGCGTCGACCCCGGGGGTCCCCGGGAGGACCGGGAAGTCGACCGCGTCCCCCTTGTGCAGGGTGTCCAGCCAGGCGGCGGAGACCCGCTGGGGGGCGCGGCCGCGGTCGATCAGGGTGCGGAGCAGGAGTTCGTCCTTCTTCACCTCGTACGCCTTGCCCGCGGCGTCCACGACGTAGCGGGTCCGGTCCGGCCCCGGGCCCTCGACGTACAGCAACTCGCCGCCGTGCAGCCGGTTCGCGCCCTCGACCTTCCCCCGCTCGCGCTCCGCGAGGACGAACGCCGCCTTCTGGATCGCCCTGCCGCCCTGGCCGGGCTGTTCGCAGACGGCCCACCGCTTCTTCGAGCCGGCCTCCTTCCCGTCCGGCAGCCGGTCGGGGGCGTACGGGATGCCCAGGGTGGCGCCGTGCGGGATCTTCCCGTTGTCGAGGACGGATTCGTCGACCTTGATGACCTTGCCCTTGTCGGGGGCGAGGAGAAGTCTGGCGGAGGACATGTTCAGCACCGGGTGGAGCTGCTTCCTGCCGTCGGTCTCCAGCACCACGTAGCGCGTGGTGGACCTGCTGGCGATGATGACGTTCTCGTAGGGGGTGTCCCACTTCTGGGGTGCCACGGGTTTGAACATTCCCCAGGCCCCGAACCCCGCGAGGATCACAACGCCGACGATCGCGCCGGGCACCACCGCGCGCAGGGGGCGCGGCGCGCCCTCCTCCGAACCGGTGGAGTTGGGCTGCAGGAACTGTGCGACCAGCCTCCGTTTCGCGAAGGTGTAGGCGTTGAGTTCGTCCCGCCGTGATGCCATCTGTACCGCTGCCCCTTTTCCCCCGGTGGGCGACCAAGGTTGCCACACACTCCGTCAGCAAACGTCCTCGGCCGGGCTCCCCACTATGCCCGTCGGCGTTCTCCCGCCATCGCTCGGGTTAGGGTGATCGCCCGGTCAACTCCCGTGAAGAGAAACGGTAACCGGGGACACGAGGGGGCAATGCGGCGATGGGTTCGGCGACGCGCGAGCGCACGGGGCGGTCCGCCCACCGACCACCTTCCTCTTCCCGATGGCAACGCAGCAACGAACCGGCCGGCCCGGTGCCCGTCCCGCCGGTGGATCCCCCCGCGGCGGCCACTCCGCGCCCCGCTTCCCGGACCGGCCGTCCCGGTCCCGTGCTGCGGCGGCTGGTACTGGTCGAGGCGGCCCTGGCGTTCACCGCGGTGGGTGCCGTACTCGGTGGTTTCTGGCTGGTTCCCGCCGGTGTGATCGCCTGTCTGCTGGTGCTGGTCGCAGTGGTGCGCCGGCGGGGCCGCGCCGTGCCGGAGTGGGTGTCGATGACGCTCGCGCTCCGCGGCCGCGGGCGGGCGGCCGGAACGCCCGCCGCGGACACGGATCCGCAGCTGGCCCCGGTGGCGGAAGGCGTGCCGGGCCTCGCCCCATGTCCCCATGTCGACCGGAACCGCCGCACGGTGGGCATGGTCGGGGACGGTACGTTCCTGACCGCCGTCGTGCGCGTCGAGGCCGGCGGCGAGTCGCTGCGCCGGGCGCACGGCGAGCGGGCGTTCCCGCTGGCCCTGCTGGGGGACGCCCTCGCGGTGGACGACATCGTGCTGGAGTCCGCGCAGCTCGTGCAGCAGGTGCGCCCCGCTCCGGCGCCGCATCTGCCGGAGCGGTCGGCGGCGCGGCTCTCCTACGTTCCCCTCCAGGAGCGAACCGGGGCGCCCGCGCTGCGGATGACCTGGGTGGCGGTGAAGCTGGACCCGGAGCTGTGCCGGGAGGCGGTCGAGGCGCGAGGGGGCGGGATCGGCGGGGCGCAGCGCTGTCTGGTCCGGGTCGCGGACCATGTGGCGAGCCGGATCACCGGGGCCGGGTTCCGGGCCGTCGTGCTGGACCAGGAGGAGTTGCACTCGGCCCTGGCCACGTCCCTGTGCGCCAATCCCGTCCTGTCGGCCCGCGCCGGGCAGCAGGGGGCCGCGCCGCAGCGGCGGACGGCGGAGACGTCTCGGGTGTGGCGGTGCGACGACCGTTGGCACACCGCCTACGCGGTGGACCGCTGGCCGGAGTTGGGCCGGGCGGCGACTCCGCTCCCGCGCCTCGTCTCGTTGCTGACCCAGGTGCCCGCGCACGCGACGGCCTTCAGCCTGACGGTGCGGCCCGGTGCGCGCCGGGGCGATGTCTCGGTGTCCGGTCACGTACGGGTCACCGGTGGTTCCGACAACGAACTGGTGGGGGTGCGAAGGGTGTTGGAGCAGACCGCCCGGCACGCGAAGGTCGGTCTGGTGCGGCTGGACCGCGAGCAGCTGCCGGGTGTGCTGGCGACGCTGCCGCTGGGAGGCGCGCGATGACGATCCGGACCGGAGGGGGGCGCGGGCTGCGCGGCCCCCGTCACGCGGGGCACACCCTGGCCGCGGGGGACCTGGGCGCGTTGTCGTTGCCGGTCGGGGACGACGGCGTGATCCTCGGCACCGATACCGAGGGGCACACGCGGATGATCGGCTTCCATCGTCCGGTGCCGTACGACGTCCTGCTGATCGGCGGGTTGTGGACCGCGCAGGTGCTGGCGCTGCGGGCGGCGGCCACCGGGGCGCGGGTGGCGGTGGAGACCGGGCGCCCCGGGGTGTGGACCTCGCCGGCGCAGGCCGCGGGGGCCGGTCTGGAGTGCGTGTCCCTCCATGACGTGGGCCGGGTTCCGCCGACCGGGGCGGCCGTGGGCAGTCCGGTGGTGGTGGTGCGGGACTGCGGCATGCGTCCGCCCCGGGGCCGGGTGGTGTCCTCGCCGTGGCAGTCGGTGCTGACGCTGCTGCCCTATCTGAGCCCGGTGGCGCCGCGGTTGATGCGGACGTCGGCGCTCGTGGGCGTCCAGCGGGTCTCGCCCGACGAGGCGGAGCGGATCGGCGGGATCCTGGGGCTCGCCCGGATCGAGAGCGAGGCCCTGCCCACCCTGGCGGACGGCGTCACGCTCTGGGTGGCGGGCCGTGAGCGGCACTGGGTGGTGACGGGTGCGACGGAGGTCGAGAACGGACTGCTGGGTGCCGCCCGCCGGATGGACTGACCGATGTCCCGTTCGTGACCCCGGACCCACCGCTTCCGGGGAAGATGTGCGGGGAACGACACAGCTCGATCGAAAGGGACGCCGACATGGGCACCCAGCAGGAAAAGGAAGAACTCTACGCTCTCGACATCTCCGATGTGACGTGGCTGAGCGCGCCGGGTACCGAGGACGTCGAGGAACGGGTCGAGATCGCGCATCTGCCCGGCGGTGCGGTCGCCATGCGTTCGTCGCTGGACCCGGAGACCGTGTTGCGGTACACGGAGGCCGAGTGGCGCGCCTTCGTACTGGGCGCCCGGGACGGCGAGTTCGACCTCGCATAGGCGACGACCTGGGAAAAGGGGCGGCCGCCCGCATCCGACGGCCGCCCCTTTCCTCATGTACGCACATGACTTGAGGCAATACATGCCATCCGTCCGTGTCCCGGATGACACATCACGTTCAGAGGCACTCCACCCCGGTATGAACAATATTGACCGCTTCGCTCCATGGACTCTGTCGCACCCTGGGGGTTTGCAGGCGGGTACGTGACCTACTGGACAGTTTCTGCCCCGTGGTACGGCCTGCCGCAGCGGGCCCCATGACGATTAGGGTGGGTCCGGGCGCGGCAGAAGAACCTGCGGGCAGGCGATGCGTGTCCCAGGGGGAGAGCCGGGCGGTCGGACAGACGGAAACGGTCGCCCCCACCCACGACCGCACAAGGGTGCTCGACCACACCAGGAGGCAAAGTGAACGGCGATCGGGACGAGATGCGCGGGGGCTGGAACAAGCCCGTCGACGAGTCGTCCGACGCGGAGCCCGTCGAGATGACGGGTGAGTTCACCATCGACTACACCCCGCCCGCCTGGTACACGCAGAACTCGCCGGGGGACTCGTCGGGCGGTGCCGGAACGCACCTGGCACCGCCGCCGCCCACCGGCGCACCGCTGTCCGTGCCCGCGCCGCCGACCGGGAACGGGGCCGACTCCGACTGGACTCCGGCCCCGCCCGCCCCGGCACCGGCCCCCGCACCGGCACCGGTCCGGGCCCCTGCGGACGACCCGGCCGCGGGCGGCGACCCCGTGCCCTCCCCCGCACCGGAGGCGGTGGCCCCCGTCGGCACGTCGGCCCCGTTCGGGGTCGGGAACGGGGACGTGGAGGACGACTCCGCGGGGTTCTCGCCGGCCGCGCTGAAGCAGCAGATCGCGGAGATCGAGGGAAGCTTCGGGGCGAGCATCGCGAGCACGGACCGGGCCGGGGAGACGGACGGTCCGGGATTCGGCCACGGCTCCGGTACCGGATTCCCGGACACGGGGTCCGCCGGGGCCGGAACCGGTGACGACCGTACGGGTACGGACGAGGCCCCCGCCCCCGTTTCCGCCCCGGCGGAGGCCGCCGCGGGCACGCCCGACGGCGCCGCCCCGGCCGGCCCCCCGTCCGATGGCGCGGCGCCCTTCGGTGCTCCGATCCCTCTGGGCGCCCTGGGCGCTCCGGCGCAGGACACGCAGGAGAACGCCGAGGGAGCGGCGGGTTCCGCACCCTCGGAGGCGGCGCCCCAGGACGCACCACCCGCCGCCGCGCCGCAGGACACCCCGCAACAGCCCGTCGTGCCGCAGCCCTGGGCGCCGGCCCCGCCTCCGCAGGGCGCCCTGCCGCCGCTGCCGCCCGCCTTCCAGCCCGCCGCGCCGCAGCCCGCCCAGCAGTGGACCGCCCCGGCCCCGGCTCCGACGCCTGCTCCCGCCCCGACGCCGGCTCCGGCTCCGGCTCCGGCTCCGGACGGACAGGCGATCGGTGGTTACGGGTTCCCCGGGGCCGGAACGCCCCAGCCCCCGCAGAGCGGTTACGGATTCCCGCAGCAGACCCCTCCCCCCGCACAGCAGACGCCGCAGCAGGGTGGTTACGGATTCCCCCAGCAGACGCCGCAGCAGGGTGGCTACGGATTCCCCCAGGCGGCGCAGGCACCGGCCCAGGCGCCGGCACCGGCCCCGCAGGCTCCCCAGCCCCAGGCGCCGCAGCCCCAGTGGCCCGCGCAGCAGCAGGGCACGCCCCTTCCGCCTCAGGTGCCCCAGCCGCCTCAGGCGTCTCAGCCGTTGCCCCAGGCCGCGCCGCACCTGCCCGCGCCCGCACAGGCCGCCGGCCCGCAGCCGCCCGCCCCGCAGCAGCCGGAGCAGCAGCCCCAGGGCCAGCAGCCGCAGGGCCAGCCCGTCGACCCGCGCACCGGGGGCGCCTGGCCGAGCCCGGTCACCCATGACCAGCGCGAGCGTTCCGTGCCCGGCGCCCCGCTCGGGTACACGGCGGCCGTGGAGCTCTCCTCCGACCGGCTCGTCCGGGGCAAGCAGAAGGCGAAGAGCAGCCGCAACCCGTCCGGGGCGTCCCGCTTCAAGCTGGGCGGCAAGAAGGAGGAGGCCGAGCGGCAGCGCAAGCTCGACCTGATCCGTACGCCGGTGCTGTCCTGCTACCGGATCGCGGTCATCAGCCTCAAGGGCGGCGTCGGCAAGACCACGACGACCACCGCCCTCGGCGCGACCCTGGCCACCGAGCGGCAGGACAAGATCCTCGCCATCGACGCCAACCCGGACGCGGGCACGCTCGGACGGCGGGTGCGCCGGGAGACCGGGGCCACCATCCGCGACCTGGTCCAGGCGATCCCGTACCTCAACTCGTACATGGACATCCGCCGCTTCACCTCGCAGGCGCCCTCCGGGCTGGAGATCATCGCCAACGACGTGGACCCGGCGGTCTCCACCACGTTCAACGACGAGGACTACCGGCGCGCCATCGACGTGCTGGGCAAGCAGTACCCGATCATCCTCACCGACTCGGGCACCGGCCTGCTCTACAGCGCGATGCGCGGGGTGCTGGACCTCGCCGACCAGTTGATCATCATCTCGACGCCGTCGGTCGACGGTGCGTCCAGCGCCTCCACCACCCTGGACTGGCTCTCGGCGCACGGCTACGCGGATCTGGTGCAGCGCTCCCTCACGGTCATCTCCGGGGTCCGCGAGACCGGCAAGATGATCAAGGTCGACGACATCGTGCAGCACTTCGAGACGCGCTGCCGCGGTGTGGTCGTCGTGCCGTTCGACGAGCACCTGGCGGCGGGCGCCGAGGTCGACCTCGACATGATGCGGCCCAAGACCCGCGAGGCGTACTTCAACCTCTCCGCGCTGGTCGCCGAGGACTTCGCGCGCGCCCAGCAGCAGCAGGGACTGTGGACCTCGGACGGCTCCGCGCCGCCCCCGCAGTACGCCCCGCCGATGCCCGGCCAGCAGTACGCCCCGCAACAGCCGTACCAGCAGCAGCCGTACGGTGGTCAGCAGCCTCCGCAGCCGTACCCGCCGCACGCCGGTCCCGGAGCGCAGCAGAACGGCTGGCAGCAGGCGCCTCCTCCGCAGGCCCAGCCCCCGGCGCACCCGGCCGGACTTCCTCCGATGCCCCATCAGCAGCAGCCCGGCCAGGGCGCGCAGCCCGGACCCGCGTCGCCCGGCGGATGGCAGCAGCAGCCACCGTCAGCGCCTCAGCAGTAAGGCGTCAGAGGTCTGAACCAATGAGGGCCCGCACCGTCCCCACGGTGCGGGCCCTTTTGGCATTCCCGCAGACCACACGCCGTTTCGATGACCGTTGACGGGGCTTGACCCCCGCTGATAAACCTTCGCTTCACCAGCTGGCGAACCACAGATCAACCCGCCTTCTCCGTGCGAGTCATGACGCGAGGTCCCGACCATGGTCGAAAGAGTTCCACCGTTCCCTGTGCAGCCACGCGCACGACTGCGCGTCCTTCTGGCCTCCGGTGCCGCCGCCCTGGCCCTGACCGCCGCTTCCGTCGTACCCGGGGTGCCCCTGGGCTCCGCACCGCAGCAGGCGCAGGCCGCCGACAGCAGCAAGTCGACGCTGACCGTCGCCGTCGCGCAGAGCGTGGACTCGCTGAGCCCGTTCCTCGCCCAGCGGCTCATGAGCACCAGCATCAGCCGGCTCATGTACGACTTCCTCACCAACTACGACCCCGAGGACAACCACGCGATCCCCGGTCTCGCCACCAAATGGGAGTCGTCCGCGGACAAGTTGACCTGGACTTACACCATCCGCTCCAACTCCAAGTGGTCGGACGGGCAGCAGGCCACCGCCGAGGACGCGGCCTGGACGTTCAACAAGATGATGACCGACGAGGCCGCCGCGCAGGCCAACGGCAACTTCGTCACGAACTTCAAGAAGGTGACGGCGCCCAGCCCGACGCAGCTGGTCATCGAGCTCAAGGAGCCGCAGGCCACCATGGCCGCGCTCGACGTGCCGATCGTCCCGAAGCACGTCTGGGAGAAGGTCGGCGACTTCTCCAAGTTCAACAACGACAAGACTTTCCCGATCGTCGGGAACGGGCCGTTCGTCGTGACCGACTACAAGGTCGACCAGTACGTGAAGCTCAAGGCCAACAAGGACTTCTGGCGCGGCAAGCCGAAGTTCGACGAGCTGGTCTTCAAGACGTACAAGGACCAGGACGCCGCGGTCGCCGCCCTGCGCAAGGGCGAGGTCTCCTTCGTCGCCGGCTCCCCCGCGCTGACGCCCGCCCAGGCCAACTCCCTCAAGGGCGACAAGAACATCAAGGTCAACGAGGGTCCGGGCCGCCGCTTCTTCGCGCTGGCGACCAACCCGGGCGCGCAGACCAAGGACGGCAAGAAGTTCGGCAACGGGAACAAGGCCCTTCTCGACCAGAAGGTGCGCCAGGCCCTCTTCCTGTCCGTCGACCGCAAGACCATCATCGACAAGGTCTTCCAGGGCCACGCCGTCGAGGGCCAGGGCTACATCCCGCCGCGCTTCACGGCGTACCAGTGGAAGCCGACCGCCGAGCAGAGCCTCGCGTACGACCCGGCCAGGGCGGCGAAGCTGCTCGACGAGGCGGGCTACCCGCTCAAGGGCGACCAGCGGGTCGGCAAGGACGGCAAGCCGCTCGACCTGCGCATCCTGTGCCACGCCACGGACCCGAACGACAAGGCGATCGGCAAGTACCTCAAGGAGTGGTGGGGCAAGATCGGCATCGGTCTGAAGGTCGACTGCCTCGACGACGTCTCCGTGCCCTGGTACGCGGGCGAGTACGACCTCGCCTTCGACGGCTGGTCCGTCAACCCGGACCCGGACTTCGTCCTCGGCATCCACACCTGTGCCGCGCTGCCCACCAAGGCCAAGGACAGCGCCTCCACGGACAACTTCATCTGTGACAAGAAGTACGACGAGCTGTACAAGAAGCAGCTCGCCGAGTACGACCCGGCCAAGCGCGCGGACCTCGTCAACCAGATGCAGTCGTGGCTGTACGACTCCGGGTACATGAACGTCATCGCGTACCCGAACGCGGTCGAGGCTTACCGCACCGACCAGATCAAGTCGATCATGACGATGCCGAAGTCCGCGGGCAACATCTACGGCCAGGACGGTTACTGGAGCTGGTGGTCGGCCGTTCCGACGGACGGCGAGAGCTCGGACGGTTCCGGCGGTTCGGGCTCCACCGGCGTCGTCATCGGCATCATCGCGGCGGTCGTGGTGCTCGCCGGTGGCGGGCTGTTCGTCGCGATGCGCCGCCGCAACACGGCGGACGACCGCGAGTAATCACCTGAACGGGTGAAGAGGGGCCGGCCGGGGAACACTCGCTCCACCGGTCGGCCCCTCCTCATTGCGGCACGAGTAACGAGAGTTCCCCATGACAGCTGACAGCACTCCGGCGCTCGTGCAGATCACGGACGCGGACACCGACGAGCCGGCCCCGGCCGGTCCGTCGGCCGGCCGCGGTCCACGGGCGCGCAACACCAAGGCATATCTCCAGTACGTCGCGGCCAAGATCGCGGGGGCCGCGGTCTCCCTGTTCGCGGTCCTGGTCACCAGCTTCTTCCTCTTCCGGCTCATTCCCAGCGACCCGGTCAAGCAGATGACCGGCGGCCGGCCCGTGTCGGCCGAGCAGCTCCAGTCGCTGCGCCGCCAGTTGGGGCTCGACCAGCCGATGTGGCAGCAGTTCACGTCCTATGTGGGCGACGCGCTCACCGGTGACTTCGGGCTGTCGTTCCAGTTCCACGCGCCGGTCATCGACAAGATCACCGAGGCGCTCCCGGCGACCCTGCTCCTCACCGGCACGTCGTACGTCCTGTACACCGCGCTCGGCATCTGGCTCGGCACCCGTACCGCCTGGCGGAACGGTTCTCTCAGCGACCGCTTCAACACCGCGTTCGCGCTCACGCTCTACTCGGTGCCGTCGTTCTGGCTGGGCCTGCTCCTGATCATCGTCTTCGCGGTGGGCGTCGGCCCGATCCCCGGGCTGTTCCCGACGGGCAACCTGGACTCCGGCACCGGCGAGACCGGCTTCGCCCACGTCCTCGACGTGGCGCACCACCTGGTCCTGCCGGTGATCACACTGGTGGCCGTCGGGTACGCGCAGACGCTCCTGGTGATGCGCTCCTCGCTGCTCGACGAGATGGGCAGCGACTATCTGACGACGGCCCGCGCGAAGGGGCTGCGGGACGACGTCGTGCGCCGCAAGCACGCCGTGCCCAACGCGATGCTGCCGACCTTCACCCTGATGTTCGTGAACCTCGGGCACGTGGTCGCCGGGCAGATCCTGGTCGAGACGGTGTTCTCCTGGCCGGGCCTGGGCGGGCTGTTCTACGAGGCGCTCAGGGTGCCCGACCTGCCGCTCGTGCAGGGGCTGTTCTTCGTCTTCGCCACCGCGGTGATCCTGGCGAACACCCTTGCCGACGTGCTCTATCCGTTGCTCGATCCCCGGGTGGGCCGATGACGACCGAATCCATGCCCACGCCGACGCCCGCGGAGGCCGGGGCCGCCCCGAACCCGCGTGCCCTGGCACGGGCCCGCAAGCGCCGGTCCGCCGCCCGCTTCTGGCGGGAGTACCGAAGCCACCGGGGTGGTCTGTGGGGGCTGGCCGCCCTCGTCCTGATCGCGCTGGTCGCCGTGTTCGCGCCGCAGCTCGTCGGCGCGGACTCGCAGTCCGTCACGGGCGCCCCCGGCGGGGCGCTGGAGTCCCCCAGCGGCGAATTCCCGCTCGGCACCGACCAGTTCGGCCGCAGCGTGCTGGCGCTGCTGGTGTGGGGCACCCGGGTCTCGCTGACGGTCGGCCTGCTCGCGGCGTTCCTGTGCGTCGCCATCGGCACGGTCGTCGGCATCGTCGCGGGGCACTTCCACGGCTGGTACTCGACGGTCCTGATGCGTGTCACCGACTGGTTCCTGGTGATGCCGACCCTGGTCCTCGCGATCGCGCTCGCCACGGTGATGGACCGTTCGATGTGGACGGTCATCATCGCGATCGGGGTCACGACCTGGCCGACCACGGCCCGGCTGGTCCGGGCCCAGACCCTCGCGGTGGAGTCCCGCCCCTACATCGAGCGGGCCCGCGCGCTGGGCGGCGGCCACGGGCACATCATGGTCCGGCACGTGCTGCCGAACGTGATGCCGCTGGTGCTCGCCCAGACGACGCTGGTGATCTCCAGCGCGATCCTCACCGAGGCCACATTGGCCTTCCTCGGCCTCAGCGACCCGACCACCACCTCCTGGGGCGGCATGCTCCAGGACGCCCGCGAGGCGGGTGCGGTGAGCGCGGGCCACTGGTGGTACCTGGCACCGCCCGGCATCGCCATCGCCCTGGTGGCCCTGGCCTTCACACTCTGCGGGCGCGCGATCGAGTCCGTCCTCAATCCCAAGCTGGGGGTGGCCCGTTGAGCACCACGAACATCCACCGGCCGCCGCTCCTCGACGTACGGGACCTCACGGTGACGTACGCCGGCGGGGCGCGGGCCGTGCGCGGCGTGAACCTCACCGTCGACGCCGGGCAGAAGCTCGGCATCGCCGGCGAGTCGGGCTGCGGGAAGTCGACGCTGGCCCTCGCGCTGTTGCGGCTGCTGCCCGCGGGCACGAAGGTCTCCGGCGAGATCCTGCTGAACGGCGAGGACGTCCTCGCCATGAAGTGGGGCCAGGTCCGGGCGGTGCGCTGGGCGGGGGCGTCGATCGTCTTCCAGGGCGCGATGCACTCGCTCAACGCGGTGCACCGCATCGGCGACCAGATTGCCGAACCGATCCTGCTGCACCAGAAGGCGACCCGGGCCGGGGCGGCGAAGAAGGCCGGCGAGCTGCTGGAGCAGGTGGGCCTGCCGGCCGCCCGCGCCGCCGCCTATCCGCACGAGCTGTCCGGCGGGCAGCGCCAGCGCGTGATGATCGCGATGGCACTGGCCTGTGATCCGGGGCTGATCGTCGCGGACGAGCCGACCACGGCGCTCGACGTGATGATCCAGGCCCAGATCCTGCGGCTGATCGAGCAGCTGGTGTCCGAGCAGGACCTCGGCCTCGTCATGATCAGCCACGACCTCGCGGTGCTCTCGGACACCTGCGACCGGCTCGCGGTGATGTACGCGGGCCGGGTCGTGGAGGAGGGCCCGGCGTCCGAGGTCTACGAGAACGCGCACCACCCGTACGGCAAGGCCCTGTCCGGCGCCTTTCCGCGCATCGGCGACCCGTCCTCCCGGTTCGCGCCCCGCGGGCTGCCCGGCGACCCGCCGGACCCGGCGGCGCTGCCCGGCGGCTGCACCTTCCACCCGCGCTGTCCGGTGGCCCTGGACTCCTGCGCGACCGAGGACCAGGAGCTGCGGGTCGCGGGACCGGAGCGGCGGGCCGCCTGTGTGCTGGTGGAACCGGCGGCGGTCGTGGCCCTGCCGGACGCCGAGGAAGCGAGGAGCACCCCATGAGCACCACCCCTCCCCTGCTGAGCGCCCAGGGGCTGAAGGTCACCTTCCCCGGCCGGCGCGGGGCCGCCCCGGCGCGGGCCGTGGACGGCGTGGACCTGGACATCCGGCCCGGTGAGATCGTGGCGCTGGTCGGCGAGTCGGGCTGCGGCAAGACGACGCTGGCGCGTTCGCTGCTGGGCCTGGTCCCGCCGACGTCCGGGCAGGTCACCTTCGGCGGCAAGCCGCTCGACTACGGGAGCCGGGCGCTGAAGGCGTACCGCAAGCGGGTCCAGCTGGTGCTCCAGGACCCCAGCGGCTCGCTCAACCCCCGGCACACGGTGTACGACGCCGTCGCCGAGGGCCTGCGCATCCACGGGTACGCGGGGGACGAGCGGGCGGCGGTGTCCGAGGCGCTGTCGCGGGCGGGCCTCCGTCCGCCGGAACGGTTCTTCCTGCGCTACCCGCACGAGCTGTCCGGCGGCCAGCGCCAGCGCGTCGTGATCGCGGGCGCGCTGGTCCTGGAGCCCGAGCTGATCGTGGCCGACGAACCGGTGGCCTCGCTGGACGCCTCGGTGCGCGGCGAGATCCTGGCCCTGATGCTGCGGCTGCGGGACGAGCTGGGCCTGTCCGCGCTGGTGGTCACGCACGACCTGGGTCTGGCGTGGAACATCGCGGACCGGGTCGCGGTGATGTATCTCGGGCGGATCGTGGAGACCGGTGAGGTGGAGCAGATCCTCACGGCTCCGCGCCATCCGTACACCCGGGCGCTGCTGTCGGTGCTGCCGGAGGCCGGGGGCGAACCGGTGATCCTGACCGGTGAGCCGCCGGACCCGTCCAAGGTGCCGTCCGGGTGCCGCTTCCACGCCCGCTGCCAGGTGCTGGCGTCGGGCGAGGCGGAGCGGGCGGGCGTCGCGGACGCCTGCCGCTCGGAGGACCTGCCGGTGCTCGCGGGCGGCGGCCTGGCCCAGGTGGCGTGCCACTGGGCGGCGGCCGCCGCCCCCACCGCGGCCGGACGGACGAAGAAGGCGTAGGAGCGACCGGGCCGGGCCCGTCCGGGGTGATACCCGGACGGGCCCGGCCCGGTTCATTCGTTCATTCGTCCAAGAGAAGCCGCTCTTCGGGAGAGGCCCGTTCTTCGGGGGAAGCCCGCGGAGCACGCCGGGAGGCGGGCGCGGCCCGGGAGGGGTCAGCCCCGCTCGTACGCGGCGACCAATTCGGAGCACCGCTTCACATCGGCGGCCATCGCCACGAGCAGGTCGTCGACCGAGTCGAACCTCAGCATCCCGCGCACGTACGCGAGGAAGTCCACCGCGACGTGCAGCCCGTACAGGTCGAGGCCGACGCGGTCGATCGCGTACGCCTCCACCGTCCGCTCCGTGGCGTCGAACTGCAGGTTCGTGCCGACCGAGATCGCGGCGGGCATCGCCTCGCCCGCCACGTTCAGCCAGCCCGCGTAGACGCCGTCGGCGGGGATCGCGGTGTGCGGCAGGGTCTCCACGTTGGCCGTGGGGAAGCCGAGCTCGCGGCCGCGCTGGGCCCCGCGCACGACGACGCCCTCGACCCGGTGCGGACGGCCCAGGATCTCGGCGGCGCCCGCGACGTCGCCCTCGGCGATCAGCCGCCGGGTGAGGGTGGAGGAGAACGGCTCGCCGCCGCCCGCCTCGCCGCTCACGTACAGGTCGATGACCTCGACGCGGTAGTCGTAGGTCGCCCCGAACTCGGCGAGCAGTTCGACGTTCCCGGCCGCCCGGTGGCCGAAGCGGAAGTTCGGGCCCTCGATGACCAGCTGTGCGTGCAGCTTGTCTACGAGCACCTTCACGATGAAGTCGGCCGGGGCCAGCTTCGAGAACTCGGTGGTGAACGGCAGGATCAGCATCGCGTCCACCCCCAGCTCCGCCATCAGGTCGGCGCGCCGGTGGTGCGGGGCGAGCAGCGGCGGGTGGCTGCCGGGCCGCACGACCTCGCTGGGGTGCGGGTCGAAGGTCACCACGACCGACGGCACGCCCAGCTCGCGGGCGCGCTCCACGGCACGCCCGATGATCAGCTGGTGTCCGCGGTGCACCCCGTCATAGGAGCCGATGGTGACGACGCTGCGTCCCCAGTCCTGGGGGATGTCCTCCAAGCCACGCCAGCGCTGCACTCTGACCGCTCCTCGCCCGAACCTGTGTACGTGGATATGCCTCTTACGCAGGTCTAAGACTGCCATGCTCACGCCCTGCGGCCTGCATCGGCATCGCCTTGGGGCCGCCCAGCTCCCGAACCGTCCGTCGGGCGTCCGGGCCGATGAGCGGTGTCCATTCCTGCGGCGCACCGGTCAGCCACTCGGTGACCAGAGCCGCGAATCCCGGCACGTCACGGGCGAGTTCGACCAGCAGGCGGTCGAAGCGGTCCGCGCCGTCGGGGGTGCGGAGCAGCAGCGTTGCGGTGCGGTGGACCAGGGCGCGGGTACGGGCCGGAGCGCGTCCTCCGGAGCCGGTCGCCGCGGCCCGCAGCAGTGCGTCGAGCACGTCCGGGTCCCGCCGGGTGTCCTGTTCGAAGTCGAGCAGAATCTCCAGGAGCTCCCCCCGCAGCTGTGCGGAGGCCGGGCTGCCGGGCGCGGCGAACACCCCGGCGAGCGCCCCGCGCACCGGCGGCGGGACGGGGCGGTCCCGCAGCAGTCCGGTCACCAGCGGCAGCAGCAGGGCGCGGGCGGCGGGCCCGCGCTCCAGCCTCCGGTGGATGTACGAGGCGGCGTGCACGGCGTCGTCCGGGTGGCTCTCGACGTAGGCGCGCACGAGCCCGGCGGTGTGCAGGGCCAGTGCGGGGGCGTCGATCGCGGCCAGTGCGCACAGCACCTCGCCCGCGCCCTCGTCCGGCCGGGTCAGCCGCTCCCGGAGCGCGGCGAGCACCGGCTCCGGGTGGGTCGGCAGTGCCTCGGCCAGCACGTCCGGGGACAGCCGCGGCTCGCCCCCGACGAAGGCCCGCAGGGCCTGCGGGAGGCAGCCGTCCCGGCTCTGCGGGTCCCGTACGAGGAGGGCGAGCGCGGCCCCGTGCAGGGCGGCGTCGCCGGGGCGGGCCAGCAGGGCGCGGGCGGCCCCGCGCAGCAGCTCGCGGTCGGTGTCGAGGAGGGCGTGGGGTGCGACGACCGCCGCGTACGTGGCGGCGGCGGTGCGCCGGGCGGGCCGGTCCCCGTCGTGGGCCCAGCGGTGGACGGCCCGGCACAGCGCGGCCGGCTCGTCCTCGGCCAGCGCGGTGAGCAGTTCCCCGGCCCGGGGGTGGTGGGCCGCGACGAGCGCGTCGGTCAGGTCGTCGACGGCCAGGTCCCGGTGGGTGTGGAGCAGCGCCTGCGCGGCGGTGGCCACGGTCGGCCGCATCGTGTCCCCGTCCCCGGCGGGGAGCGGGCGCTCGTCGGTGAACCAGCCGCAGAGCAGGGGCTGCACGGTCCGGGGCCGGGCGGCGAGCCGCCGGGCCACGGCGTCCAGGAACCGCTCGCCGCCGTCGCCGCAGGGCGGCCCGTCGGCGGGGACCAGGCGCCGGAACAGGTCCATCCGGTCCGCCTCGGGCAGCGTCAGCCGCCGCCAGAACCACGGGCCGAACTCGGCGTACGTGCCGGGGCCCGACGGTCCGCCCGGCGCGGCGCCGCGCACGACCCGGCCGGCGAGCAGCCGCAGCACCCCGAGGTACGGCCGGGCGTCGGGCACCTGGATCAGGGTCTCGGCGAGCAGGCGGACGGCCCACCACCGGGCGTCGCGGCACGGGCCGTCCTCCTCCCCGCCGGAGGTGGTGGTGCCGGCGTCCGCCCGTCCCGGGTGCCCCGGTCCGGGCAGCAGCCGGTCCAGGGCCTCGATGAGATCGGCCAGCTGGTGGGAGAGGGCCACGGGGCCCTGTCGACGGCCCAGCCGGAGCATGGCCTGGACGACCGGACCGATCCGGTGGCGCGGCACGGGCAGGGTGCGCGGGCCCGACGGGGCGCCGGGGGCGCGGGACCCCGCCCCGGAGTCCGTTTCCGCGTCCGGTGCGGGGGCCATGCCGGGCCCGTCGCCCGGCCGGGCCGGGCCGGTGCTCCGGCCGCTTCCCGCGGGCCGCCTCGGCTGCGGCACCCGGCGGACCGCGGCTTTCCCGTCAGCCGGGCCCGCCGCACCCGTGTCCGTCGCTTCCGGTGCCCCGTCGTCCGGCTCCTTCCGCGCGTGCCACCGGTGGACGAGCGCGTGCAGCGCCGCTTCCACGTCCAGATGGGCGCTCTGGACCCAGTCCCCCAGCTCCTCGTGCGCGAAGCGGTAACCGGCCCCCGCCGGAACGAGCAGGCCCTCGGTGAGAACGGCCGACGCCCAGCCGGGACGCCAGGGGAAGACCTCCTCGAACGCCGCCCGGTCCAGCTCCCCCTGCCCCGGGCCCAGACAGCGCCGTGCCGCCTCGTGCACCTGCCCCGCCACCCGGGCGGCCAGCCTGCGGACCGCGCCGCCGCCCGGCGCCCGGCCCGAGGCGGCCGCGATACGGACCGCGACGCGCAGGCACATCAGGTCCAGGTGGGCGCCGAACACCTCCTCGGTGTCGGGCTGCCCGGCGACTTCTCCGGGCATGGCGGCGCGCACCTCCGCGAGGAGGCGCAGGGTGAGCGGGTGCCGGTCGTGCCCGGGGGCCAGCGCACCGGGCGGGATGGCGTACCGCTGCCGGGCCTGTTCGGCCTGGTCCGCGGTGAGGTCGCCCAGCCGGATCGCGGACGGCAGCCGTCCGGCCGGGCGGGCGGGGCGGTGCAGAGCGCCGGGCGGGCAGAGCGCGCCGGCCGTCTCCCAGTACTCGGGGCGGCAGGCGATCACCAGCCGCGCGCCGTTCGTCCGCAGCCAGTCGACGGTGGCGGCGGTCCACCGGGCCGTCTCCTGGGCCAGCGCGGGAGGCATCTCCTCGGGGCCGTCCAGCAGCACGAGCAGCGGGATTCCGGACTCCCTGGCCAGCCGGGCCACCCGCTCGGGGGTGGCGGTGGTCATGTCGCCCCGGGCCCCGGCGGCGGTGACGATCCGGCCGGCCCTGCCCAGCGCGCGGGTGACGGCGTCGGCGACCGAGGTGTCCTCGGCCAGCAGATCGGCGCCGCGCAGCCAGAGGGTGGGCGCGGGGACCGGGCCGCGTGCCCGGCGGGCGGTGAGCGCCGTCAGTTCGGTGGTGCGTCCGGTGCCCGGCGCCCCGACCAGGCCGAGGACGACGGCGGTGCCGCCCGCCGCGGACGAGACCCCGGCCGGACCCGCGAAGGCCCTGAACTCCGCGCTGACGTCCGGACGCTCGACCGGATCGGGCCCGGTGCCCGGACCGCCCGCCGAACCGAGCGAGGTCGCCGTCAGGTGCAGGGCGCCCGCGAGGTTCAGGTCGTGTCCGTAGCCGGGGACGCTCGTCGCGTTGCGCCGCAGCAGTACGTCGAGCGGGCCCTCGGTGCCGGTGTCCCGCAGCGGCACGGCGAGTCCGGCGGCGGGGTGCTCCGCCCGCAGCGCGGTGCCCAGTACGGCGATGACCGCGCCGCTCTCCGGATCGAGGACGGGGCCGCCCACGGCCGCGCCGCGCAGTTGCAGCGCGTCCCTGCCGTTCGTGCCGAGCGCCAGCTCCAGTGCCGCGCCGATCCGGTGGCGGCGGCCGCGCGCGGTGTACGTCGCGGGGGTGGTGCCGAGCACCCGTGCCTCGCGCCAGCCGTGGGCGGCGATCGTGACGTACGTCCCGGTGTCGATCCGTTCCCGCAGGGTGATCGGCACCGGCTCCACGCCCAGCGCCCCGGGCCCCGGGGTGTGCAGCAGGGCGAGACCGAGCTCGGGCAGCGCGGTGATGTCGTCGGCCCCGAGGGTGCGGCTGCGGCCGTCCGCTCCGTGCAGGACCGGCCGGTCGAGGCCGTCGACGGCCTCGTGGCTGGTCAGTACCGTGCCCCGGTCGTCCGCGACGAATCCGGTCCCCCGCGGCCGACCGGCCTGATCGCAGATACGTACCAGCGCTGCCCGGTCCCCGCTTCCCATGGTCGGAACGTTAGGACCGATGATCGGCACGTGTACCACTCGGAGCAAAAGCGCCCCCTGATGCACCCCCGTTTCACTCCGAGCGCCTGCTCGTTGGGGTGAATTACCGGCGTCCGGTGGACAGGGATCGTTGGGGAACCGTGGAGCGGGCGTGGGGTCGTCCCGCCCGCTCCACGACGATTCCGTCCCGGGCCGCCGTCCGGAGCCTGCCGGACGGCCCCCGGAAGTCGTCCCACCGGCTCTCAGGCGAAGACGGCGAGGCTCTTCGCCTTGCCCTTCTGCTCCTCGACGAGGACCAGGAACCGCCCGTCGGGCCCGAAGACCCCGACCGGTCCCGGCGGGAAGGACGGCATGTCCAGCCGTACGCCGTTCAGCAGCAGCCTGGCGCGCTTCTCGTCCACGTCCCAGCGGGGGAACGCTGCTGCGGCGGCCTCGGCCACCGGCATCACGGTCAGCTCCTCCTGGTGCTGGTCGAGCGTCCGCGCCGCGTCGAGGCCGTAGGGTCCCACCCGGGTGCGCCGCAGCGCGGTCAGGTGGCCGCCGACGCCGAGCCCCGCACCGAGGTCCCGGGCGATGGCGCGGATGTACGTGCCCGAGGAGCAGACGACCGAGACGACCAGGTCCACGACCGGCGTCCCGTCCTCGGCGACCTCGTGGCGGACGTCGTAGACGTTGAAGGACGAGATCGTCACCGGGCGGGCCGGGATCTCGAACTCCTCGCCGCCCCGCACCCGTGCGTAGGACCGTTTGCCGTCGATCTTGATGGCGCTGACCTTGGACGGCACCTGCATGATCGCGCCGGTCAGGGCCGCGACACCCGCGTCGATGCCCTCCCGGGTCACCCCGGACGCGTCGGTGGACGAGGTGATCTCGCCCTCCGCGTCGTCCGTGATGGTGTTCTGCCCGAGCCTGATCGTGCCGAGGTACTCCTTCTCGGTCAGCGCGAGGTGACCGAGCAGTTTGGTGGCCTTCTGGACACCGAGCACGAGCACGCCGGTCGCCATCGGGTCCAGCGTGCCGGCGTGCCCGACCCGGCGGGTCCGGGCGATGCCGCGCATCTTGGCGACGACGTCGTGCGAAGTGAAGCCGGACGGCTTGTCGACGATGACAAGGCCGTCCGGCGTGTTCTGCGATGTCATTCGGAGGCGGTGTCCTCGTCGTTCGCGTCCTCCGACTTGCGGTACGGGTCGGCTCCGCCGGCGTACGTGGCGCCCGAGGACGCCTCGCGCACCCGCGCGTCCGAGGCCCGCGCCCGGTCGAGGAGGTCCTCGATCGCCTTGGCGTTCTCCGGAAGGGCGTCCGCCACGAAGGCCAGGGTGGGGGTGAACTTCGTCCCCGCCGCCGCCCCGACCGCCGAACGCAGGATGCCCTTGGCGCTCTCCAGACCCGCGGCGGCGCTCGCCCGCTCCTCGTCGTCGCCGTAGACCGTGTAGAAGACCGTGGCCTCCCGCAGGTCACCGGTGACCCGGGTGTCCGTGATGGTCACGTGCGTACCCAGACGCGGGTCCTTGATACCGCGCTGCAGTTTCTCGGCGACCACCTCCTGGATGAGGTCCGCCAGCTTCTTAGCCCGCGCGTTGTCGGCCACTGGTCCGTCTCCCTCTTGCTCAATCGTCTTCGTCGCTGTGGACCCGCCGTCGTACGGACAGCAGTTCCACTTCCGGCCGGGCGGCCACCAGCCGCTCGCACCGGTCCAGAACATCTGTGAGGTGTCCGGTGTCCCCGGAGACCACGGCAAGGCCGATCTCGGCCCTGCGATGGAGATCCTGACCGCCGGTCTCCGCCGCGCTCACCGCGAATTTTCGTTGGAGTTCGGCGACGATCGGACGGACGACGGAGCGCTTCTCCTTCAACGACCGTACGTCGCCGAGAAGCAGATCGAAGGACAGTGTCCCCACATACATGAATGTCCGGATGTCCCGCCGGTTCGGGTTCGTGTCCTGCCAGCGCTTGGCAGGAACACGAGAACCGTACACGGAACGGCCGGGGCCGATCGACGGAAATACGCCCCGTCGACCGGCCCCGACTGTGGAAGAGAGGTCCGGGGGTGTGCCCCCCGGATTCCCCGCGGATCAGCCTCGCGGCTTCTCGCGCATCTCGTACGTCGCGATGACGTCGTCGATCTTGATGTCGTTGAAGTTTCCGAGGTTGATACCGCCCTCGAAGCCTTCGCGGATCTCGGTGACGTCGTCCTTGAAGCGGCGCAGACCGGAGATGTTGAGGTTCTCCGCGATGACCTTGCCATCGCGCAGCAGGCGCGCCTTGGTGTTGCGCTTGACCTCGCCGGAGCGGACCAGCACACCGGCGATGTTGCCCAGCTTGGACGAGCGGAAGATCTCGCGGATCTCCGCCGTGCCGAGCTCGACCTCTTCGTACTCCGGCTTGAGCATGCCCTTGAGGGCCGCTTCGATCTCTTCGATCGCCTGGTAGATGACCGAGTAGTACCGGACGTCCACGCCCTCGCGCTCGGCCATCTGCTCGGCACGCCCTGCGGCGCGCACGTTGAAGCCGATCACGATGGCGTCGGAGCCGGTCGCCAGGTTGATGTCCGACTCGGTGACCGCACCCACACCGCGGTGCAGGACCCGGATGTCGACCTCTTCGCCGACGTCGAGCTGGAGCAGCGAGGACTCGAGAGCCTCCACCGAACCGGACGCGTCGCCCTTGATGATGAGGTTGAGTTCCTGGACCAGACCGGCCTTGAGCGCCTCGTCCAGGTTCTCCAGGGAGAACCGGACACCCTTGCGGGCGAAGTTGGCGTTGCGCTCACGGGCGGCACGCTTCTCGGCGATCTGACGGGCCGTACGGTCCTCGTCGACCACCAGGAAGTTGTCGCCGGCACCCGGGACGTTGGTGAGACCCAGGACCAGGACGGGGGTCGAGGGACCCGCTTCCTGGACGTTGTTGCCGTTGTCGTCGAGCATCGCCCGGACACGGCCGTACGCGTCGCCGACGACCATCGTGTCGCCGATGCGCAGCGTTCCGCGCTGGACGAGGACGGTCGAGACGGCACCGCGGCCGCGGTCGAGGTGGGACTCGATCGCGATGCCCTGCGCGTCCTGCTCCGGGTTGGCCCGCAGGTCGAGCGAGGCGTCGGCGGTGAGGACGACGGCCTCCAGCAGCTGGTCGATGTGCAGACCCTGCTTGGCGGAGATGTCGACGAACATCGTGTCGCCGCCGTACTCCTCGGCCACCAGCCCGAACTCGGTGAGCTGACCGCGCACCTTGGTCGGGTCGGCACCCTCGACGTCGATCTTGTTGACCGCGACCACGATCGGCACCTCGGCCGCCTTGGCGTGGTTCAGCGCCTCGATCGTCTGGGGCATCACACCGTCGTTGGCCGCGACCACGAGGATCGCGATGTCGGTGGACTTCGCACCACGTGCACGCATGGCGGTGAACGCCTCGTGACCCGGGGTGTCGATGAAGGTGATGCGGCGGTCCTCGCCGTTGACCTCGGCGGAGACCTGGTAGGCACCGATGTGCTGGGTGATGCCGCCGGCCTCGCCCGCGACGACGTTCGTCTTGCGGATCGCGTCCAGCAGTCGGGTCTTTCCGTGGTCGACGTGACCCATGACGGTCACGACCGGCGGACGGGAGACCAGGGCCTCTTCGCCGCCCTCGTCCTCGCCGAACTCGATGTCGAAGGACTCGAGCAGCTCGCGGTCCTCCTCCTCCGGGCTGACGATCTCGAGGACGTAGTTCATCTCGTCGGCGAGCAGCCTGAGCGTGTCGTCGGAGACGGACTGCGTGGCCGTGACCATCTCGCCGAGGTTCATCATCACGGCGACGAGCGACGCCGGGTTGGCGTTGATCTTCTCCGCGAAGTCGGTGAGGGAGGCACCGCGCGACAGACGGACGGACTGTCCGTTGCCGCGAGGCAGCATGACGCCGCCCACCGACGGGGCCTGCATGGCCTCGTACTCCTGGCGCCTCTGCCGCTTCGACTTGCGGCCACGACGGGCCGGACCGCCGGGACGGCCGAACGCGCCCTGCGTGCCACCACGGCCGCCGGGGCCGCCGGGACGACCACCGAAGCCGGGACGGCCGCCGAAGCCACCGCCGCCGCCACCGGGACGACCCGCACCGCCGCCACCGCCACCGGGACGGCCGGCGAAACCGCCGCCACCGCCGCCGGGACCGGCCGGACGACCCGCGAAGCCGCCGCCGGGACGACCCGCGCCGCCCGGACGACCGCCGCCGCCACCGGGACCACGGCCGCCGGGGCCGGGACGCGGACCCGCGGCGGGACGCTGCGGCATCATGCCCGGGTTCGGACGGTTGCCACCGGGGGCACCGCCCGGACGGGGAGCCTGCGGACGCGGCATGCCGCCGGGGGTCGGACGGGGACCGCCCTGGCCCTGCGGACGCGGCGCGCCACCGGGACCGCCCTGCGGACGCGGGGCACCCGGACGCTCCTGACCGCCACCGGGACGCGGGGCGCCACCGGGACGCGGCGCCTGCGGACGGGCCATGCCCGTCGAGCCGCCGGAGGTGAAGGGGTTGTTGCCCGGCCGGGGGCCGGACGGACGGGCGCCGGGGCGCGGCGCGCCCTGACCCGCGGGACGCGCGGGACGGTCGCCACCGCGGCCGCCGTCGCGCTGACCGCCGTCACGCTGACCGCCGGCCGGAGCCGGACGGGCGGGACGGGGGCCGGGGGTGGCGCCGGTGGGACGCGGGGCCTGCTGCGGGGCCGGGGCCGGAGCCGAGAACTCGGCAGCGGGCACCGGGGTCACCGGAGCGGGCTTGGGCGCGGGCCGCGGGCCCGGACGCGGGCCCGAGGCCGGCGCGGAAGGCGCTGCGGGGGTGCTGCTCGCCGGGGCCGCAGGGGCCGGCTTGGGAGCCGGGGCGCCGGGCTTGGGGGCAGCAGGACGTGCCGCGGCGGCCGGAGAGGGCGCCGCGGGCTTCGCGGGCGCCGCCTTGCGGGGCGCGCCAGGCTTGGCAGCGGGCTTGCCGGCGTTGCCGCCGGGCCCCTGCAGTGCGTCAGTCAACTTGCGTACAACCGGCGCCTCGATCGTCGAGGACGCCGAACGGACGAATTCACCGAGTTCTTGGAGCTTGGCCATGACGACCTTGCTCTCGACGCCGAACTCCTTGGCGAGTTCGTATACCCGGACCTTAGCCACTTCGCTCCTTTTAGGTCCGGGTTACCGCCGGACCGTCGCTACTTCATGGGCGTACTCATCGCGTACTCATCGAGTGCTCATCGCAATCTCGACCTACTTCCAACTCGCGAGGTACCTGACCGCACGGGGTCCCGTGCCGTTCATTTCTTACGGTGTCGCCCGCTCGACGAACCGCTGCAGCGCGGCGGGGTCGAACGGCCCCTTGGCCTTGAAGGCCCGGGGGAAGGCCCGGCGGCGAACCGCCAGGTCCAAACATGCGGGGACGGGGTGTACATAGGCACCCCGGCCGGGCAGCGTACCGCGCGGATCGGGAACGCAGGCGTTCCCTTCCACGACGATGCGCAGCAGTTCGCTCTTGGCCGCCCGCTCCCGGCATCCCACACAGGTTCGCTCAGGGCAAGCGCGGGCATGCGTCCGGCCAGACACGGCTAAGTCTACCTCCCCGCACCGACCTCACCCCTTTGGGGCAAAAATCGAACGGATGTTGTCGTGATCTCAGCGGCATGGCCCCGAGATTTATTCCCGGCACCGCGCGACCTGCGCCGGACGCCCCTTCGGGAAGCGGGCGCCCGGTGTCCCGCGCGGGTCCGTCCTTCCGGTGGGCGTCCGGCCGGAACCGGCCGCCCGGCCGGTTCTCAGCGCCGCTCGGACCGCTCGCGGGCGCGCTCCGCGCGCTCCCGGTCGGCGACGTCGCGCTCGGCGTCGGTCTCGGTGTCCGGGCGGATGTCGATGCGCCAGCCGGTGAGGCGGGCGGCGAGGCGGGCGTTCTGCCCCTCCTTGCCGATCGCGAGCGACAGCTGGTAGTCCGGAACGGTGACGCGGGCGGACCGTGCGCCGAGATCCACGACCTCGACCTGGCTCACCCGTGCGGGTGACAGTGCGTTGGCGACCATCTCGGCCGGGTCGTCCGACCAGTCCACGATGTCGATCTTCTCGCCGTGCAGCTCGGCCATCACGTTGCGCACCCGGCCGCCCATCGGGCCGATGCAGGCGCCCTTGGCGTTCAGTCCGGAGCGGGTCGAGCGGACCGCGATCTTGGTGCGGTGGCCGGCCTCGCGGGCGATGGCGCAGATCTCGACGGAACCGTCGGCGATCTCCGGGACCTCCAGCGCGAAGAGCTTCTTCACGAGGTTGGGGTGGGTCCGCGACAGGGTCACGGACGGACCGCGCACGCCCTTGGCAACCCGCACCACGTACGTGCGCAGCCGCAGGCCGTGGGTGTACTCCTCGCCCGGCACCTGCTCCTGCACCGGCAGGATGGCCTCCAGCTTGCCGATGTCGACCAGGACGTTCTTGGGGTCCTTGCCCTGCTGGACGACGCCGGTGACGACATCGCCCTCGTGGCCCGCGTACTCGCCGAACGTCCGGTCGTCCTCGGCGTCGCGCAGCCGCTGCAGGATGACCTGCTTGGCCGTGGTCGCGGCGATCCGGCCGAAGCCGGACGGGGTGTCGTCGAACTCCTTGGGCTCCTGCCCCGGCTCCAGGTCGGCCGGGTCCTCCTTCGCCCACACCGTCACGTGGCCGCGCTCGTCGAGCTCCACCCGCGCGCGGCGGTGGCTTCCGTCGGTACGGTGGTAGGCGATGAGGAGGGCCGACTCGATCGCCTCGACGAGCACGTCGAAGGGGATCTCCTTGTCCTGTGCCAAGCCCTTCAAGAGCTTCACGTCGATGTCCACGGCTACGCCTCCTCTTCCTTCTTGTCCTTGCGGCTGAATTCGATCTCCACGCGCGCCTTGGCGATCTCGTCGAAGGCGACCCGGCGGGAGGTGGGTTTGCGGCCCTTGACGCCCGGCACCTCCAGGTCGAGCCCCTCCTCGTCCACCGCGAGGATGCGGGCCACCAGCTCGCCGCCCTCGTGCAGGTGCAGCTTGGCCAGGCGGCCCGTGGCGCGTACGTAGTGGCGGTGCTCCGTCAGCGGACGGTCGGCACCGGGGGAACTGACTTCGAGGACGTACTCGCCGTCGCCCATCGCGTCGGTCTCGTCGAGCTTCTCGGAGATCGCGCGGCTCAGCTCGGCGCAGGCGTCCAGCTCCACGCCCTCGTCGGAATCCACGATGATCCGCAGCACGCGGCGGCGGCCGGCCCGGGAAACCTCGATCTCCTCGAGATCCAGCTGCTCGGCGCTGACGAGCGGTTCGAGCAGTCCGCGCAGCCTCTCGCTCTGGGTGGTGCTCATCCGGGTGACTCCTCGGCCGCGTGTGCTGTTGTGGGATCTCGCGTGTCAGGTCAAAGGGTATCCGGTCCTGAGGGGTGTTGCCGTCCGTCCTCCCCTTCGCCGCGGGTACGCTCGCCTGCGGTGATCACTTCAGGACAGATCCAGTCAAGACAGGTCCAGCCCGAAGGAGAAAAGTGCGGCGCACCGGGACGACGCGCAGGGGTGCGCTCACCGCGACGGGAGCGATCGCCCTGGGGGCGGTGCTGGCCGGCTGCGGCGACGGCTCCGGGCGCTCCAGGGAATCCGAGCGGGACGGGGCCCCGACCGCGGCCGAACGGGTCTCCGCGGCACGGGCCGAGAAGAGGATCCGGGCGGACGCCGCGCGCGGCAGCACGGAGCTGCTCGCCCATTACGAGCAGGTGATCAAGGCCCATCCGGCCACCGCCGCCGCGCTCTCGCCGCTGCGGGACGCCGTCCGGGCCCACGCCGGGGCGCTGGCGCCCGGGGGCGGGCGGGTGCTCACGTCCTCGCGCTCGCGCGCGAGCGGGGCGAAGGCCGCCGTCGCGGAACTGGCCGCGGCGGAGCGCCGCACTTCCGACGCGCATCTGGCGGCCCTCCTGGAGGCCCCGCCGGAGCTGGCCCGGCTGCTGGCCTCGACGGCGGCGGCCGGTGCGGCCCACGCCTATCTGCTGACCGAACTGGCCAAGGAGACCTCGTCATGAGCACCGCGGACCTGAAGGCCGCGCAGGCGGCCCTGGCCGCCGAACACGCGGCGGTGTACGGGTACGGGGTGGTCGGCGCCCGGGTCGAGCGGGAGCGCCGGGCCGAGGCCCGGTCGGCCCACCACGCGCACCGGGCCCGGCGCGACGCGCTGGCCCGTACCGTGCGCGATCTGGGCGGCGAGCCGGTGGCGGCGCGGGCCGCGTACGCCCTGCCGTTCACGGTCGCGGACCCGGCCGCGGCGGTGCGGCTGGCGGCCCTGCTGGAGGACCGGGTCGCGAACGTGTACTCCGACCTGGTGCGGGCCGCCGGGGGGCCGCTCAGGCGGGAGGCCGCCGACGCGCTGCGGGAGGCCGCGGTGCGCGCGGTCCGCTGGCGGGGCAGCGGCGTACCCTTTCCCGGTCTCGCCGAGCGGGCCGCCGGGAAGACCGCGGCGGCGGGGGCCGGTGCGCGGAGCGCCGACGGGGACGCCCCGGCGCGCTGAGGGAGCCGCGACACGGGGCACCGAGGCACCGAGGCACCGAGGCAATTCTGAAAGGGAACACAGCACGTATGGGTTTCGAACCGCCGCAGCGTCTGGTGCGAGCGCTGGGCGAGTCGTGCGGGGACGCGGCCGCCGCCGACTGGCTCGCCCGGCTTCCCGCACTGATCGAGGAGGCGCTGTCCGCCACCGGCCGGCGGGTGACCGTGGAGCGGGTCGCCGCCCCGGGGGGCCGCAGCAGTCTGGTGCTGCTGGTGACGTGCTCCGACGGCACCCCGGCCGCGCTGAAGCTCGCCCCGGCCGGGGCCGCGCCCGGGCCGGAGCGGGCGGCGCTGGCCCACTGGAACGGCTGGGGCGCGGTGCGGCTGCTCGGCGACGGGCCCGGCGCGCTCCTGCTGGAGCGGCTGCACCCCGAGGTGTCGCTGCGCTCGCTGCCCGAGGCCAAGGCGCTGCTGGAGGCGGCGGGCACGGTGCGCAGGCTGTGGGTCGAGCCGCCGGCCGGGCACGGCTTCGAGACGGTCGCCGAGCGGACCGGTCGCCGGGTCGGGCCGATGCGCGCCGCCGCGGCCGCCGATCCCGCCCTGGAGCCGCTGGTCTCCGCGGCGCTCGCGGCGCGTGCGGAGCTGGTCGCCCACTCCCCCGAACTCCTGCTGCTGCACGGCAACTTCCGCCAGAGCAAGGTGCTCGCCGGGGAGCGGGCTCCCTGGCTGACGGTCGGCCCCGAGCCGCTGGTCGGTGAGCGGGCCTACGATCTGGCGCGTCTGGTGCGCGACCGGGTCGAGGACCTGATCGCGTCTCCCGGCGGTGCGGTGACGGCCCGGCGGCGGGTCCGGAAGCTCGCCGACTCGCTGGACGTGGACCAGGAGCGGCTGCACGGCTGGACGCTGTTTCGCGCGGTGGAGTCGGGGACCCGGGCGATGGCCGTGGGCCGCCGCCAGGAGGGCGAGCTGACGCTGGAGTTCGCGAGCTGGCTGTGACCCGGCCGGGGAAGCACGAGGAGGCCCCCGCGCGGCGCGCGGGGGCCTCCTGCCGTGTTCCGGATCAGCCCTGGGCGGTGAGGCGGGCGATCGCCTCGTCGACCGTGAGCTCCTCGCGCTCGCCGGTGCGGCGGTCCTTGAGCTCCAGGACGCCCTCGGCCGAGCGGCGGCCGGCGACCAGGATCTTCGGGACGCCGATCAGTTCGGCGTCGGTGAACTTCACGCCGGGCGAGACGCCCGCGCGGTCGTCGACCATGACCCGCACGCCCGCGGCGCCGAGCCGCTCGGCGACGTCGAGGGCCAGCTCCGTCTGGAGCGCCTTGCCGGCCGCGACGACGTGGACGTCGGCCGGGGCGATCTCGCGGGGCCAGCACAGCCCCTGCTCGTCGGCGGTCTGCTCGGCGAGCGCGGCGACGGCGCGGGAGACGCCGATGCCGTAGGAGCCCATGGTGACCCGGACCGGCTTGCCGTTCTGGCCGAGCACGTCGAGCTGGAAGGTGTCCGCGTACTTGCGGCCCAGCTGGAAGATGTGGCCGATCTCGATGGCGCGGTCCAGCCTGAGGCCGGTGCCGCACTTGGGGCAGGGGTCGCCCGCCTCGACGACGACGACGTCGAGGTAGTCGTCGACCTCGAAGTCGCGGCCGGCCACGACGTTCTTCGCGTGCACGCCGTCCTTGTTGGCGCCGGTGATCCAGGCGGTGCCGGGGGCGACGCGCGGGTCGGCGATGTAGCGGACCTTGTCCAGACCCTGCGGGCCGACGTAGCCGCGCACCAGGTCGGGGCGGCCCTCGAAGTCCTCCGCGGTGACCAGTTCGACGACGGCGGGCGCCAGGTGCTCGCCCAGCTTGCCGAGGTCCACCTCGCGGTCGCCGGGCACGCCCACCGCGACGATCTCGCCGTCGATCTTGACCAGCAGGTTCTTCAGGGTCGCGGAGGCGGGGACGCCCAGGTGCGCGGCGAGGGTCTCGATGGTCGGGGTGTCGGGGGTGTCCAGCTCCTCGACGGGGCCGTGCGCGGAGCCGTCCGCCGCGGCGGCCTCGAAGGTCACCGCCTCGGTGTTGGCGGCGTAGTCGCAGGCGGGGCAGTCGACGAAGGTGTCCTCACCGGCCGGGGCGGGGGCCAGGAACTCCTCGGAGGCCGAGCCGCCCATGGCGCCGGAGACGGCGGAGACGATGCGGTAGTCGAGGCCGAGCCGCTCGAAGATCCGGATGTAGGCGGCGCGGTGCTGCCCGTACGCCTCGGCCAGCCCCTCGTCCGTGGTGTCGAAGGAGTACGAGTCCTTCATCTGGAACTCGCGGCCGCGCAGCACACCGGCGCGCGGGCGGGCCTCGTCGCGGTACTTGGTCTGGATCTGGTAGAGGATCACGGGCAGGTCCTTGTAGGACGTGATCTGATCCTTGACGACCTGGGTGAAGATCTCCTCGTGGGTGGGGCCGAGGAGGTACTCGGCGCCCTTGCGGTCCCGGAGCCGGAAGAGCAGGTCGCCGTACTCGTCGTAGCGGCCGCTGGCCTCGTACGCCTCCTTGGGCAGCAGCGCGGGCAGCAGGACCTCCTGGCCGCCGATGGCGTCCATCTCCTCGCGCACGACGCGGGTGATGTTCTCCAGGACCTTCTTGCCCAGCGGCAGCCAGGTCCAGATGCCGGCCGCGGTGCGACGCACGTATCCGGCCCGGACGAGCAGCTTGTGGTTGAGCGTCTCGGCGTCCGCCGGGTCGTCGCGCAGTGTCTTGATCATCAATCGGGACATGCGCTGGACCTGGGCCATGGTGAACTCCTGCTAGGAAGGGTGATGTGCAGGAGGTTAGCCGGGCAGCACGGGTGGGCGGAAATCCATTGGCTCCGGCGTCAGTGCGCGCGGCGCAGCGGGAGCGGGGCTCCCATCACCGCGTACGGCTTGGGAGCGCTGGGAAAGAGCACCCGCCGGGCCAGGTCCTGGTAGCCGAGACTGCGGTACAGACCGCGTGCCGGGCTCTCCGTGTCGATCGCGGAGAGGATGGACCGGGGCTGGTCGACGGCGTCCGTGATGGTGGTGATCAGCGTGCGGCCGATGCCGAGGTTCTGGAACTCCGGCAGGACGTGCAGTTCGGTGATGACGAAGGAGTCGTCGAGCCAGTGCGCGGAGCCGGTGGCGCGGAGGTAGGGCTCGACGACGGTGGACCACCACTGGCCGCGCTCGTTGGGCATGCCGTAGACGAAGCCGACGAGCCGGTCGCCGGGGGTGGTGGCGCCGAGGGCGCGGGCCCGGGGGTGGTCGAGGTGTCTGAGGACGATGTGGCGTCGTACCTCGACCTCTTCCGGGCTCAGTCCGAAGGCGACGGCCTGCACGGCGAGCGCCTCGTCCACGCGCGCGGCGAGATCGATCGGCCCGATCCGGACGCTGGGAATGCGGGGGGCGCCCCCGGGGACTGCTGCCATGGACCGACCCTACTGGCCCGACGGGACGTGCGGTACGGGACGGCGGGGCCGGTCAGAACAGCACGCTCATGAACGCGCCGGTCTCGCGGAAGCCGACTTTGGCGTACGCGCGGCGGGCGGGGGTGTTGTAGTCGTTCACGTAGAGGCTGACGACGGGGGCGACGTCGGCCAGGGCGTAGCGCAGGACCGCCGCCATACCGGTTTCGGAGAGGCCCTTGCCGCGGTGTTCGGGGGCGACCCAGACACCCTGGATCTGGCAGGCCTGGGGGGTCGCCGCGCCGATCTCCGCCTTGAAGACGACCTTGCCGTCCTCGATCCGGGCGAAGGAGCGTCCGGAGCCGATGAGTTCGGCGACACGTGCCTGGTAGAGGAGTCCGCCGTCGCCCGCGAGCGGGGAGACGCCGACCTCCTCGGTGAACATCGCGACGCAGGCGGGCATCAGGACGTCCATCTCGTCCTTGCGGATGCGGCGGACGAGGGGGTCGGGGGCGACCTCGGCGGAGGGGCTCTCGGTGACCATCAGCGGCTGGTTGGCACGGACCTCGCGGGCCGGTCCCCAGCCGGGTTCGAGCAGCCGCCACAGCTGGGCGGTGGGTTCCGCGGGGCCGACGATGGAGGAGCAGCGGCGGCCGGCCCGGCGGGCCCGGTCGGCGAAGGCCCGGACGGCCTCGGGGCCGGCGCAGATGGGGACGAGGTTGGCGCCCGAGTAGCAGAGCGAGCGCAGCCGTCCGTCGGCGTACCAGCCCCACATCTCGCCGCCCAGGCGCCAGGGATCGAGACCCGCGATCTGGACGCGGGACGTGACGAAGGCGTTGGCGACGGGCTCGCTCTCCAGGACGGCGAGAGCGGCACCGAGGTCGCTGGGTTCGAGGACCCGGGTGGTGGTCTGCGTCAACACGAGGGGGCCTCACCATACGGTCTGCTGATTTCCGCACTGTACCCAAAGAGGCTCATCTGCGCCGCTCGTGCTCGGGATCGGCTTTCCGGGCGCACCGTGAGGTCGCTCACGACGGCGCCCCGCCGGACGGTGGTCGTCCGGCGGGGCGCCGTGGTGTTGTCGTGCGGTCCGGCCGGAGCCGGAGGCCGGTTCAGCTGACGGAGACCTCGGGCTCGCCCGAGGCGACGCCGTCCTTCTCCATCTGCTCGGCGATCTTCAGGGCTTCCTCGATCAGCGTCTCGACGATCTTCGACTCGGGCACGGTCTTGATGACCTCGCCCTTCACGAAGATCTGCCCCT
>NZ_JBIAQQ010000048.1:0-36893 GCF_042889165.1 Streptomyces sp. NPDC002669
CAGGTCCTCCGCTTCCGCGTTTTCCCTTTCCGGCCCTTCCGACTCTACCAGAACCTTTTCCCGTTCCGTTTCCGGACCGGATTCCGAATTCTCGGCGACCGTCGAAATGGTCTTTTGCCTTTCGGCGAAAACAGACTCTACCAGCTCTTTTCCCTTCCCTTGGCCAGCTCCTGCAGGCATGCAGGTGCCGAGGCCGGGTTAGAGTCAGGGCTTAAAAAGTCGCCGCCGACCCACGGCTCAAAGTCGTGTTGTGGTCAGGCAGGAGTACGACAGTACAGGCCGCTGGGAGTCGAGGCAAATCGCTTCCGGTACTCCCCTAAGCCCTCGAACCGCCATGACTCGGGCGGAACCGGCACTTCTTATGACTTACGCTGCTGAACAGCATGCCTTCGCCCACAGCTGCGTCGGCGCAGATCGAGCTCCACCCCTGGGAGGCCCCTATGACCACTGTGACGTCCCCTCTTGCCGGACGCGCCATCGGGCTCGCCGCGGTACCCGACCCCGTCTTCTCCGGGGCGATGGTGGGCCCCGGTACCGCCATCGACCCCGTGCGCGAGGCGTCCGAGGCGGTGTCGCCGGTCGACGGCGTGATCGTCTCCCTGCATCCGCACGCGTTCGTCGTGGTGGACGAGCACGGGCACGGGGTGCTCACGCACCTGGGCATCGACACCGTTCAGCTCAACGGCGAGGGCTTCGAGCTGCTCGTGAACAAGGGGGACACCGTCGCGCGGGGCCAGGGCATCGTGCGCTGGAACCCCGCGGCCGTCGAGGCGGCCGGCAAGTCGCCCGTGTGCCCGGTCGTGGCGCTGGAGGCCACCACCGACTCCCTCTCCGACGTCCGTGAGGACGGCGACGTGAAGACCGGCGACACCTTGTTCGGTTGGCAGTGACGGAATCGGCGCGATGACGGCCGACTGGATATCCACCGCGGCAGCACGGACCGCCGCACAACCGGAGACGGGTGAAATGGAGACAACGCTGCGAGGCGTCGGTGTGAGCCACGGAGTGGCGATCGGCGAAGTGCGTCACATGGGTACGGCGGTGCTCGAACCGCCGGCCAAGCAGATCCCCGCCGAGGAGGCCGAGCGCGAACAGGGGCGCGCCCGGCAGGCCGTGGAAGCGGTGGCGGCCGATCTGATGGCGCGCGGCAACCTGGCCGGCGGCGAGGCCCAGCACGTGCTGGAGGCCCAGGCCATGATGGCCCAGGACCCGGAGCTGATGGCCGATGTCGAACGGCGCATCGCCGTCGGCAGCACCGCCGAGCGCGGCGTCTACGACGCCTTCGCCTCCTACCGGGCACTGCTCGCCAACGCCGGGGAGTATCTGGCGGGGCGCGTCGCCGACCTCGACGACGTGCGCAACCGGATCGTGGCCCGTCTGCTCGGTGTGCCGATGCCCGGCGTGCCGGACAGCGACGAGCCCTACGTCCTCATCGCGCGGGACCTGGCGCCCGCCGACACGGCGCTGCTCGACCCGGCCCTGGTGCTCGGTTTCGTGACCGAGGAGGGCGGGCCGACCAGTCACAGCGCGATTCTGGCGCGGGCGCTCGGGGTGCCCGCCGTGGTGGCGCTGCCCGGTGCCGGTGAGCTGGCCGAGGGCACGGTCATCGCCGTGGACGGCAGCACGGGCGAGATCTTCGTCGACCCGAGCGTCGAGAAGCGCGCCGAGATGGAGCGGGCCGCCGCCGCGCGCAAGGCCGCGCTGTCGGCCTCCACCGGCCCCGGTGCGACCTCCGACGGGCACAAGGTCCCGCTGCTCGCCAATGTCGGCGGGCCCGGCGACGTACCGGCGGCGGTCGAGGCCGGGGCGGAGGGCGTGGGGCTGTTCCGTACGGAGTTCCTGTTCCTGGACGACAGCAAGCAGGCGCCCTCCGAGGAGAAGCAGGTCGCCGCGTACCGGGCCGTGCTGGAGGCCTTCCCCGAGGGGAGGGTCGTCGTGCGGGTGCTGGACGCCGGGGCCGACAAGCCGCTGGACTTCCTGACACCGGCCGACGAGCCGAACCCGGCGCTGGGCGTGCGCGGGCTGCGGAGTCTGCTGGACCACCCGGAAGTACTCCGTACGCAGCTGACCGCGCTGTCGAAGGCGGCCGAGGGGCTGCCCGTCTACCTCGAGGTCATGGCACCCATGGTGGCGGACCGCGCGGACGCGAAGTCCTTCGCCGACGCCTGCCGCGAGGCCGGGCTGCGGGCGAAGTTCGGCGCGATGGTGGAGATTCCGTCCGCCGCGCTGCGGGCGCGCTCGATCCTGCAGGAGGTGGAGTTCCTCTCGCTGGGCACCAACGACCTGGCGCAGTACACCTTCGCCGCGGACCGGCAGGTGGGTGCGGTGTCCCGGCTGCAGGACCCGTGGCAGCCCGCGCTGCTCGACCTGGTGGCGCTCTCGGCGGAGGCCGCCGGGGCCGAGGGCAAGAGCTGTGGTGTCTGTGGTGAGGCCGCCTCCGATCCGCTGCTCGCCTGTGTCCTGACCGGGCTTGGGGTGACGTCGCTGTCGATGGGCGCCGCGTCCATCCCCTATGTCCGCGCCACGCTGGCGAAGTACACGCTCGCGCAGTGCGAGCGCGCCGCTTCCGCCGCGCGGGCGGCCGACTCCGCCGAAGAGGCGCGGGTGGCGGCCCAGGCGGTGCTGTCGGGCGAGTAGCCGCCGCTGCGGTGCCGTGTCGTGAAGGGGCTCCCCGCCGAGGATGGGGAGCCCCTTCGGCTGTCGGTGCCGTCAGTGGTGCGGCTTCGGCTCGTCCGCGCCGAGGTCGAAGCCCGCGCAGTACTCCACGTGCGATTCCGGGGCGACCGGTTCACCGGTTTCGGCGTCGGTGCAGTAGGCGTCGAAGACCTGGCCGGCGCTGAGCGGCAGCAGGCTGCCGCGCGACAGGCGCCAGCCGTGGACGCGGTCCCGGGCGCCGGGCCGACTCGTACGGAGTACGACTCCGCCGGGTTTTTCAAGGGCGATGCCGACGGCGAGCACCGTGACGAACTCGGCGCCCTCGTCCGATTCGAGCCGGGCGGGACCCGCGGCCTCGTCGCGTTCGGTGTGCAGGACGGCGAGCAGGTGCTCGTTGTCGGAGGGGATGCTGCAGACCAGGTGGTGGGTGCCCGGACCGGCCGTCTCCAGCATGCGGAGCAGCAGGTGGGAGGCCCGGTCGAAGGCCTCGCGCCCGACGTCCTGGCCGCAGTCGGCGCATTCGCCGAGGTTCGCCAGGAGCATCGTGGCGTACTCCCAGGTGGCCCGGCGGACGGCTCGGCCGACCAGGACCGGGATCAGGGAGTCGAGGGGTTGTCCGGTGTAGGAGACGGTGGCACCGGCTGCCGCGATCTCTGCCGTGAAGCGGCTGCGGCTGGCCGGGGTGTCGGGGGCGAGTCCCGACTCGGCGCAGAACTCCGCGTACTCCTCGGGGTCGAAGAGCGCCACCGTGGCGTGCACGCCCTGGGCGGACAGGGATTTCAGCAGGTGCTCGACCTGCTGGAGGTAGACCGTGTGGTCGTCGAAGGCGAAGGTGCGGTAGCGCCGCATCGCCGCGAAGTCCTGCTCGTCGGCCAGGAGGCCGATGGTGCTGGGTGCTTCGCGGCGCAGCGTGCGTCGCATGGATGCGCCGGACCTGCGGTGTCCGGCCGTACGGATGTGCTTGCCGTTTCCGGTGTGCTTGTTGTTGTCGGTGTTCCCGGTGTGTGCCATGACTGTCCCCCAGTGCGCCGTAGAACATTGCTCACTCAGAGTAATCACGGGCACTGACAATGCGGACGGTCAGTGACGCTTGCGGGCGAGGTCCTCGTAGAAGTGGAGGAGCTCGATGTTGTCGATCGAGCCGGGGTTGACCGCCTTGGCCAGGGCCGTTCCCTGCAGGAGGCGTTTGACCGGAACCTCGATGCGCTTGCCGGTGAGGGTGTGCGGGATGCCGGGGACCTCGATGACCTCGTCGGGGACGTGGCGCGGCGAGAGGTTCTCCCGGATGGTCCGCTTGATGCTGTCGCGCAGCGCGTCGTCGAGCCGCGCGCCCTCGGCGAGGTGGACGAAGAGCGGCATCCAGTATCCGCCGTCGGGCTCTTCGAGGCCGATGACGAGGGACTCACGGATCTCGGGGAGCCGCTCGACGGCCTCGTAGATGTCCGCGGAACCCATCCGTACGCCCTGGCGGTTGAGGGTGGAGTCGGAGCGGCCGTGGATGACGACCGAGCCGTGTTCGGTGATCGTGATCCAGTCCCCGTGGCGCCAGACGCCGGGGTACATGTCGAAGTAGCTGTCGTGGTAGCGGCTGCCGTCGGGGTCGTTCCAGAAGCGGATCGGCATGGAGGGCATGGGCGCGGTGACGACGAGTTCGCCGACCTCGCCGATGAGCGGTTCGCCCGCGGGGTCCCAGGAGCGGAGGTCGGTGCCGAGGCAGGGGGCCTGGAGTTCGCCGATGTGGACGGGGAGGGTGGGGACCGCGCCGGCGAAGCAGCTGCAGACGTCCGTGCCGCCGCTGACGGAGGCGATCCACAGGTCGTCGCCCACCTCGTCGTGCAGCCAGCGGAAGCCGTCGGGCGGGAGGGGGGAGCCGGTGGTGGCGACGCACTGGACGCGGGAGAGGTCGAAGTCGCGCCCCGGGTGGATGCCCGCCTTGCGGCAGGCCATGACGTAGGCGGCCGAGGTGCCGAAGAGGGTCGCCCCGGTCTGCTCGGCGACCCGCCACTGGGCGCTGACGTCCGGGTAGCCGGGGCTTCCGTCGTAGAGCACGACCGTGGTTCCGGTGAGCAGGCCGGAGACGAGGAAGTTCCACATCATCCAGCCGGTGGAGGTGTACCAGAAGAAGCGGTCGTCGGGGCCGAGGTCGCAGTGCAGGCCGAGCTGCTTGAAGTGTTCGAGCAGGATGCCGCCCTGGGACTGGACGATCGCCTTGGGGAGCCCGGTGGTGCCGGAGGAGTAGAGCACCCACAGCGGGTGGTCGAACGGCACCTGCTCGAAGACGGGCTCGGTGTCCGCGGCGGTGAGGGCGGACCAGTCGAGGGCGCCCTCGGGGGCCTCGGTGCCCAGCAGCGGGATGTGGACGACGGCGCGCAGGGTGGGCAGTTCGCGGCGCAGTTCGGCGACCGTGTCGGCGCGGTGGTGTTCCTTGCCGCCGTAGCGGTAGCCGTCGACGGTGAACAGGACGACGGGTTCGACCTGCTGGAAGCGGTCGAGGACGCTGCGGGCGCCGAAGTCGGGGGCGCAGGAGGTCCAGACGCCGCCGACGGCCGCGGTGGCGAGGAAGGCGACGACGGCCTCGGGGATGTTGGGGAGGTAGCCGCTGACGCGGTCGCCGGGGGTGACGCCGAGGGCGCGCAGTTCGGCGGCGAGCGAGCCGACCCGGCGGCGGAGTTCCGCCCAGGAGAGGGGGGCCTGGGTGTGGGCCTCGTCGACGTGGAGCAGGGCGGGGGTGTCCGCGCGCAGGGGGTCCTCGGCGGTGCGCAGCGCGTGTTCGGCGTAGTTGAGGGTGGCGCCGGGGAACCACTGGGCGCCGGGCATGGCGCGGTCGCCGATGACCGTCTCGTACGGGGTGGAGAAGCGGATGTCGAACCATTCGGCGACGGCTTTCCAGAAGGTGTCGAGCTCGGCCACGGACCACTGGTGCAGAGCCGGGTAGCCGCCCTCGGCCGGTGCTCCGTGGTGCTCGGCCGCCCACCGCTGGAAGCGGGTGACGGCGGCGGCCTCGATCCGGTCGGGGCCCGGCTGCCAGAGGGGGGCTTCGTTGGCTGCTGCGGTCATGGGGCGGCTCCCTGGACTGTTACGCGTACGCGGGGTGGGCGTGGGTGGCGCGCACACGTGCCGGGGTGTGCGCGCGGCGGCCCTCACGGACGATGCCACGTGATCGTCTTTCGCACCAGGGTTCCCCGTCGGGGCCGGGATGTGTACGTGTCGCGCGCCCCCGGGTGAACGGAAGTTGAACGGAGCCCGCGCCCGCCCCGCCGGGTGGCAGGGTGAGCTGCATGGATGGTCGTGACCTGGTGCGTTCGGTGAAGTTGGTCGGTTCGGTGCGGGGGCTGCGCACGGTGCGCTCCTCCTGGCGGCGTCGTCGTGCGGACGCGCGGGCGTTGCCGGCCCGCGGTGCGGAGCGGGCGAGGGTGCCCGGCCCTGTGGTGGGGGCGGAGCCGGAGCCGGGCGGGGGCGTGGTGCGGTTCGCGCGTTCGGAGTTGCGGGTGCGGGTGGCGGTGGGCGGTGCGGTGTTCCTGGGCTGGGACGGGGCGGAGCCCGAACCCTCGTACGCGTTGGCCGGGGCGGTGCCCGAGGTGGACCCGCGGGCCGAGCTGGAGCCGGACAAGGACGGTGGCTGGCAGGTGGTCTCGGAGCGGCTGACCGTCGCGGTGTCGCGGCACGGGGCCGTGGAGCTGCGTACTCCCGGCGGGGTGGTGCTCCGGCGCGAGTCGCCGCCGCGCTGGTGGGAGCCCGTGGCGGGCGGGCGGGCGGCGGGGGCGAGGTGGGTGCAGCGTTCCGCGGTCCCGGCGGACGCCCGGTTCTTCGGGCTGGGCGGCCGGGCGGCGGGGCCGCGGTTGCGGGACGGCGTGTACGGGCTGTGGAACACCGATCCGGGCGGGCGTTTCGGGCCGGGGGACGATCCGCTGTACCTGACGATGCCGGTGCAGTTCGTGGTCTCCGACGCGGGGACGCATCTGGTGTTCCACGACAACACCTGGTCGGGGCGGGTGACGCTGCGCGAGGGCGAGGAGGGCGCGGGGTCGGGTCACGACCGTCCGGGGACCTGCGAGGTGCGGATGGACGGGGGGCCGTTGCGCTGCTGGGTGCTGGCGGGGACACCGGCCCGGGTGCTGCAGGGGTGGACGGGGCTCACGGGTGCCCCGGCGCTGCCGCCGTCCTGGGCGCTGGGGCCGCAGCACGCCCGGTGGGGGTTCGGGAGCGAGCGGGAGGTGCGGCGGATCGTCGCCGGGTACCGGGAGCGGGGGCTGCCCCTGTCCGCGCTGCACCTGGACATCGACCACTACGACGCGCACCGGGTGTTCACCGTCGACCACCGGCGCTTCCCCGATCTGCCGGGGCTGGCGAAGGAGCTGCGGGAGGAGGGGGTGCGGCTGGTGTCGATCGTCGACCCGGCGGTGCGGGCGGAGCCGGGCGACGCGGTGTTCGACTCGGGGAGCGCGGTGGGAGGCGGCGGGGCCTTCGTCCGGGACGCGCGGGGGCGGACAGTGCGCGGGGAGGTGTGGCCCGGCGAGTGCGTCTATCCGGACTTCACCGATCCGCGGGTGCGGGAGTGGTGGGGCGGGCTGTACGAGGAGCGGCTGGCGCAGGGGTTCTCGGGGGTGTGGCACGACATGAACGAGCCGGTGTCGTTCGCCGCCTTCGGGGATCCGACGCTGCCCCGGTCGGCGCGGCACTGTCTGGAGGGTCGCGGGGGTGATCACCGCGAGGCCCACAACGTGTACGGGCTGGCGATGGCGCGGGCCGGGTACGAGGGGCTGTGCCGGCTGCGGCCCGAGGAGCGGCCGTTCCTGTTCTCGCGTTCCGGCTGGGCGGGGATGCAGCGGTACGGGGGCACCTGGTCCGGTGATGTGGGGACCGGCTGGCCGGGGCTGCGGGCCTCGCTGGCGCTGGTGCTGGGTCTGGGGTTGTGCGGGGTGCCGTACTCGGGGCCGGACGTGGGCGGTTTCGACGGGTCGCCGTCGCCGGAGCTGTATCTGCGGTGGTTCCAGCTGGGTGCGTACCTGCCGTTGTTCCGTACCCATGCCGCGATCGACGCGGGCCGGCGCGAGCCGTGGGAGTTCGGTTCGCAGGTGCTCGGGCACGCGCGGGCGGTACTGGAGGAGCGGGAGCGGCTGCGCCCGTACTTCGTGACGCTGGCGCACCTGGCCCGGCTGACGGGCGCCCCGTACGTGCGACCGCTGTGGTGGCGGGCGCCCGGGGACCGGGCGTTGCGGGAGTGCGAGGACGCGTTCCTGCTGGGCGACTGTCTGCTGGTGGCTCCGGTGCTGGAGCCGGGGGCGGACCGGCGGGCGGTGCGGTTGCCGCGGGGTCACTGGTACGACACGGCGACGGGCGAGGTGCACGAGGGGCCGGGGCAGGTGTTGCTCGACGCGCCGCTGTCCCGGGTGCCGGTGCTGGCGCGGGCGGGGTCGGTGCTGCCGGTGCGGACCGCGGGCGGGGGTGTGGAGCTGGAGGCGTGGGCTCCGGTGGCGGGGCGCACCGGGGGCGGTCTGGTGGTCCGGGACGCGGGGGACGGCTGGGAGCGGGTGGAGGTCGAGCGGTACTCGTCGCGGTTGGTGGACGGGCGGGTGCTGGTGGAGCGGGAGGGCGAGGGGGAGGAGGTGCCGGTGGACCTGCCGGTGCGGGTGCGCGGGCTGTAAGGGCGTCCGGGGTTCACGGGGGCGCGGGCGGGGCCGCGGGTCAGCGGTAGCCGCCGTCGAACCAGGTGCGGACGGCCCGGGTGTGCAGGGGGAAGGCGAGTTCGGCGGGTGTGCGCAGCACCTGGAATCCGGCGGTCTCGTCGGTGGGCGCGGAGGGCGGGAGGGCGGTCGCGGGGCGCGGCGGGAGGAGGCCGAGGAGGAGCAGGTGGCCGGCCGGGGAGCTGAGCGCGTCGGCGAGGCGGACGTCCTGCTCGGCTGCCTCGATCCCGGTCTCCTCGCGCAGTTCCCGGACGACGGCGTGCTTCCAGTCCTCGTCGTGGTCGATGAAGCCGCCGGGGAGGGCGATGCCGCCGAGGCGGGGCGGGATGGTGCGGGTGATGACGACGAGTCCGGTGCCGTCCGGGCCGGTGACGGGGAGCAGGGCCACGGCGACCGGCAGCGGGTTGCGGTAGGCGGTGCTGCCGCAGGCGGCGCAGGTGCGGGGCCAGTCGGCGGCCGCGGCGTACGGTGCTCCGCAACCACCGCAGTGGGAGTTGGCGACCGGTGCGTGGGAGTTGCTCATGGATGCGGACACGCGCGGACTGTATCCGATCCCCGGGCGCGCTCCCCCGTACTCCTGGATTATGTGCTCATGACAGGTCTTGCTTTCGCTTCCCGTGTCCTGACGACCGCTGCCGCCACCCTGCTCGCCGTCGTCGCCGCCGTTCCCGTGGCCGGGGCGGCGCCCGAGCCGAAGGCGCCCGAGGAGTTCGTCGCGCTGCGTTCGGTGGATCCGACGATCATCCAGGAGATGCGCTACCCCACCGCGCACAACTTCATGGGCGTTCCGGTGGACGGCTACCGCCAGCCGCTCTGCATCCTGACCCGGCCCGCCGCCCGCGCCCTGCACCGGGCGCAGGTCCGGCTGCTGCGGCTGGGCTACTCGCTGAAGGTGTACGACTGCTACCGGCCGCAGCGGGCGGTCGACCACTTCGTGCGCTGGGCGAAGGACCTCGACGACGAGGCGATGAAGCGCGAGTTCTATCCCCGGGTCGACAAGGCGCGGCTGTTCGCGGACGGTTACATCGCGGAGAAGTCCGGGCACAGCCGGGGCAGCACGGTGGACCTGACGCTGGTGAGGCTGCCCGCCGCGCCGACCCCGCCGTACCTGCCCGGCCAGGAGCAGGTGCCCTGTCACGCGCCCGCGGCCGACCGTTTCCCGGACAACTCCGTGGACATGGGTACGGGGTTCGACTGCTTCGACACGCTCTCCCACACCGACGACCCGCGCATCGGGGGGAAGCAGCGCGCCCACCGGCAGTTCCTGAAGAAGTCCCTCGCCGACGTCGGCTTCGTCAACCTGGCCGAGGAATGGTGGCACTACACCTTCGAACCCGAGACGTTCCCGGACACCTACTTCGACTTCCCGGTGGCCAGAAGGTCCGTGGCGGGGCACTGAGGCCCCGTCGAACGGCCCCTTCCGTGCCGTCGCGGGCCCCCGGGCCGCGGCACGGAAGGGGCGGCCGGCAACACCCCCGCGGATTCCGGCCGCCCGCTTCTCCCACTTCGACGCGAACCGGCCGTTTCCGGTTGCCGTTCGAGCCGTTACGGTGCCCGTATGTCACAGCAGACGTTCGATTCCTACGAAGAGTTCTGGCCCTATTACGTGGCGATGCACTCCAGGGCGGCGACCCGCTGGGTCCATCTGACGGGCACGCTGACGGGGCTCGCGGTCAGCGCCTACGGCCTGGCGCGGGGGCGTCGGAGGTATCTGGCCGCGTTGCCGCTGATCGGTTACGGAACGGCCTGGCCCGCGCACTTCCTGATCGAGAGGAACAACCCGGCCACCTTCGGGCATCCGGCCTGGTCGCTGCGCGGCGACGTGCAGATGATCCGGATGATGCTGGCGGGGCGCGACCGGGAGCTGGCGGAGATCGCGGCCAAGTGGCTCGCCGACCACCGCTGACGTCGGCGCGGCCGATGGTCCGCGCGACCGGGCCGTCCGGCGGGTGAGGGCCGCTCGCCCCGGCACGTGGCCCGGGCCCCGGTCGGCGGCGTCCGGACCACACGTCGTGGTCCGGACGCGGGACGTCACGTCGTGGCGGGTTCGCGGACGCGTTCCGCGCGGGCCAGGGCGTGTTCGACCACCCTGGCCAGGACCTCCCGCACGGAGGGGCGGTCGCGCGCGTCGCACATGAGCACGGGCACCTCGGGGTCCAGGTCCAGTGCGGCCTGCACCGTTTCGGTGGGGAACCGGTCGGCCCCCTCGAAGCAGTTCACCGCGACGGCGAACGGGATGGCGCGGCGTTCGAAGTAGTCGACCGCCGCGAAGCAGTCCTCCAGACGCCGGGTGTCCGCGAGCACGACCGCGCCCAGGGCGCCCTGTGCCAGTTCGTCCCACAGGAACCAGAAGCGGTCCTGTCCCGGTGTGCCGAAGAGGTAGAGCACCAGGTCCTCGCGGAGGGTGATCCGGCCGAAGTCCATGGCCACCGTGGTGGTGGTCTTCGCCTCCACCCCGGCCAGGTCGTCCACCGGACGGCCCGCCTCGCTCAGTCTCTCCTCCGTGCGCAGCGGCCTGATCTCGCTGACCGCGCCGACCAGGGTCGTCTTGCCCACCCCGAAGCCGCCCGCCACCAGGATTTTCAGGGTAACGGGCTCCACGGGCCGCTTCTTGCGGCTAGAGCGCCCGAAGGCCATTGATCACCTCGCGAAGAATGTTCACGTCCGGCAGCTCGGCCGGCGGAACGGGACGGGTCACATGCACCAGTTCGTCCTCGACGAGGTCGCCGACCAGCACCCGGACCACCCCTACGGGGAGGTCCAGGCCGGCCGCGAGCTCGGCGATCGACTGGGGCACGCCGGAACAGAGCTCGATGATCTCCACGTGCTCCGGGGAGAGCGTCTGGTCCCTGCCCGGATCGTCGGCTTCCGGTTCGGGGACGACGATCGCGATCAGGTCGAGCCGGTGACGGGAGGCGCTGCTGGTACGGCCCCGGGTCATCGCGTACGGACGGACCACCGGCCCCGCTTCGGCGTCGTACCAGTGCGAAGCCTGCGGGTCGGTGGGCGGTGCCGGAGATCTGGAGGATTCGGCGCTCACCGTCCACTCACCCCCCGGCGGCCGAACCGGGCGTCCGCGGGGCGTTGGTCAGGTGGGCGCCGACCCGCTTGACCATCAGCGTCATCTCGTACGCCACCTGACCGACGTCGGAGTCGGCGTCGGCCAGCACCGCGAGACAGCTCCCGTCCCCGGCCGCGGTGACGAAGAGGAACGCCTCGTCGAGTTCGACGACGGTCTGGCGGACCCTGCCCGCGTCGAAGTGCCGCCCGACTCCCTTGGCGAGGCTGTGGAAGCCGGAGGCGACGGCCGCCAGGTGCTCGCTGTCCTCGCGGGTCAGGCCCTTCGACGTGCCGGTGGCGAGGCCGTCGCTGGAGAGCACCAGCGCCTTGTGGATGCTGGAGACCCGCTCGACGAGTTCGTCGAGGAGCCAGTTGAGCTGGCCGGAGCCCTGGCGTGCGGCATCGGTCGCAGCGACGTTCGGTGCGGTCATGGACCGTCCCCTCCCGGAGTGGTTCCTTGTGCTGTGTCACCGGGACCGGACACGTCCTCGGCGTTCTGCCGACGTCCGCGCTGCCAGCCGCGTTGGAGCGAAGCCATGCGGCTGCGTACCTCGTCCGCGTCGCGGTCGAAGTCCTGGGCCGGGTCCGTCCGGGCCGGTTCCGCGTCACGGAGGCCCGAGTCCTCGCGCAGCTGCGGGGCGAGGCTGGCCTGCCGGACGCGGCGGGGCAGCCCTCCCACGGTCTCGCGGGTGCTCGGGGCCCCGGAGGGAGCGGGCCCTGCGGGGGTGGCGGGCTCGGTGGGTTTCCGGAAGCCGGTGGGCTGCCGGGGTTCGGTGGCGGCACCGGAGTGCCACGGGGCGGCGCCCGGCGGCGTGCTGCCCGGGGCCGGCGGTTCGGCACCCGGCCCGGGGCGCGCGGTGTCGAGGGACCTGGGGCCGGAGGCCGTGGAGCGGGCCCGGCCCGCCTCGTCGACCCGGCGGCCGTTGTCGGCGACCAGGGTCGGCGGCTTGCGGCGGGGCAGCGGCACCGGCCTGGCCGGGTGCGCGTCGGCCGCGGGTCCGGCCGGTCGGTCCGCGGTCTGCTGGTGCGGGTCGCGGCCGCCGTCGCGGCGCAGTTCGCGGGCCCGGAAGATGCCGCCGCGCTCGCTCTCGGTGTCGTCGAGGTCGGAGGCGCCGCCCAGCAGGGGGTCGAGCAGCGGGTCGAGGGTCGGGTCGTCGTCGAAGCCCAATGCTCCGACGGGGCCTTCGAGCTCGACGGGGCCGTCCAGGAGGGCCGGGTCCACGAGGCCGGTCGGCACGGGGGCGAGGGTGGAGGGCCGGCCGGGCCGGCGGTCCGGCGCGCCGTCGCCGCCCGTCGGCTCCCCGGCCTTCCGTCCGCCCGCGCCGATCGCCCGCTCGGCCCTGCGGTCCAGGCGGAATCCGGTGCCGTGGGTGTCCGGGGCGTCGGTGAGCAGCGCCGCCGGGATGAAGACGATCGCGGTCGTTCCCCCGTAGGGGGAGGGCTGCAGCGAGACCCGGACGTTCTGGCGCTGCGCGAGGCGGCTGACCACGAACAGGCCGAGCCGGTCGGTGTCGGAGAGTTCGAACTCGGGGGTCTCGGCGAGCCGCAGATTGGCGTCCAGGAGGACTTCGGCGGGCATCCCCAGGCCGCGGTCGTGGATCTCCAGCGTGAAGCCGTTGGCGACGCGTTCGCCGTGCACCTGGACCGCGGTGTGCGGGGGCGAGAACACGGTCGCGTTCTCCAGGAGTTCGGCGATCAGGTGGGTGAGGTCGGCGACCGCGGGGCCGCCCACGCCGATGCGGGGCAGTCGGCGGACCTCGATCCGCTCGTAGTCCTCGACCTCGGCGACCGCCGCCCGCACCACGTCCATCAGCTGGATCGGCTTGCGCCACTGGCGGGAGGGCGCGGCGCCGGAGAGGATCACCAGGCCCTCGGCGTGGCGCCGCATGCGGGTGGTCAGGTGGTCGAGGCGGAAGAGGTCCGCGAGTTCGTCGGTGTTCTCGGTCCGGCGCTCCATCGTGTCCAGGAGCGTCAGCTGCCGGTGCAGCAGCACCTGGTTGCGGCGGGCGAGGTTGACGAACACCTCGGAGACGCCGCGTCGCATGTCGGCCTGCTTGACCGCGGCCTCGACGGCCGCCCGTTGCAGGGTGTTGAGGGCCTGGCCGACCTGGCCGATCTCGTCGCGCTCGTACTGGAGGTGCGGGGCCTCCGTCTCCACGTCGACCTGCTCCCCCGCGGCCAGGCGGCGCATCACGCTCGGCAGTCGCACGCCGGAGACCTCGTGGGCGTCCTTGCGGAGCCTGGAGAGGTCGCGGATGAGTTCGCGGCCGATGCGCACGGAGACGAACAGCGAGGCGACCAGGGCGAGGAATCCGAGGACGCCCGCGACGCCGGCCTTGATCAGGACGCCGTACCCGGCGGGTTTGCCGCGGTCCTGGAAGCGGTTGCCCATCTCGGTGGAGTCGTTGGCCAGCCGCTCCAGGACCGGCTCGGCCGCCTCCTGCCAGCGCTCGGTGTCGACGGCCCGCGGGTCCTGGGTGGGGCCGTCCTGGACGAGGGTCCGCTCCGCGGTCCTGAGCGGTTCGCTGTCCGGGCTCGCCCAGTACTGCTCGATGCGCTGCCGCTCCGACGCGGGAAGCATCTCGGCGTTGATCTCGTAGAGCAGTTCGCGATTGGCCACGAGGTCGGACACCTGGCGCAGTTCGGCGGCGGTGAGCCGGCCCGCGATGAGCGACGAGGCGATCAGGGCGTCCTCGCGGGAGAGCATCTCGCGGGCGCGGGAGATCCCGACCAGGGCCCGGACCTGCTTGTCCATCGACACGTTCTCCATCGTGCGGAGACCGGCCAGAAAGCGGTAGCAGGGATCTATGAGCCGTCCGTAGAACTCCATCGCCCTGGAACGGTCGATGGTGCGCTCGTCGACCGATTCGCGCAGTGCGTCCAGCCCCTCCACGGTGCCCAGGATGGAGTCGAGCTGGGAATCGTCCTCGGAACTGAGCGCCTCACGAATGTCTTTCTGGCGCGCGCCGTCCTTGAGGCCCGTCAGGACGCGGTCGGTGGCAGTCCGTTGACGTTGCAGGAGCGGGAGGGCGTCGGAGGCACGGGGGTCGGCGAGGAAGACGAGGGTCCGGCGGCGCTCGTCCTGAATGGCCCGGACCGTGTCCTCCAGCGGATGGCCGACCTTCTCCACGATGGTGCTCGCACTCATCAGCTGTCTGGCCTCGCGCCCCGTCAGATAGGTGGCGAATCCCCAGAGCCCGGTGAGGGAGACGAGCGGCACCAGCAGCAGCGCCACGATCTTCCTGCGGATGGACTTTCCGCGAAAGCGCATGGACTCCCCCAGCTCGACCCCGTGTGCCGGGGGTCGTGTTCCGTCAACAAACGGCGCGAGCCTACTACCGACACGGAGACAACTCGAAGGGACGTCCGGATGATTTTCAGCCGCCCTCCTCGTTATTGATCATGGCTTGTCCCGGTATTCCGGGCAATGAAATTCGCGAAAGCGGCAGAAGAGACCCGTCAATGCTTCACCATGTTCGACAGGGCAGTTGGCTGGAATTATTCGCTCCATGACGGATCGGGGGAATCTTCACGACCGGCCACTCGTCCGTCTGTACGGGACATCTGTACGAGGTGGGGACAGCACGGGGAGAAACGGTGTCCGCGAGGCGGGATCATGGTGGGGGTTGCGACTCCGGTCCGCCGGAGGAAACCGGTGGGGGCAGGACGGTCCGGTCCGCCCGCGTAGAGACGGCGCAGGCCGGGCAGCAACCCTGAAGTCGGACAGTGGTGGGGAGTTGAGAGTCCTTGGAAACGGAAGAGCGCCGGGGTGCGGTGCTGTCGGCATCGGCCGCGGCGGTACGGCCGGCGGCGGCGAACGGGGCGAGGATCCCGCGCCAGCAGCTGTGGGTGGAAGAGCCCGCAGGACGGCGTCGGATGCCGGACCCGGTCCGCACGTCCGCCGTGCGCGCGGTTCTCATCATGTCGCTGACGATCATTCAGGCGATGGTGGCGTTCCTGTGCACGCTGACCGGGTCCTGGCTGGCGTTCCCGATGGTGCTGAGCAGCGTGGGCAGCACGGTGGTCGCGACCTGGTCGGTGCTGGACGTCTGGATCACCCGGCAGGTCTGGAACCAGCGCAACGGCGTGGTCTCCACGCCGAGCAGTTCGGCACGGCAGCTGCGCCGCGAGCGGCGCAGGGCACGACGGGCGGCACGGGCCGCGCAGCGGGACGAGGCGCGGATACGCCGCCGGGGCGCGAGAAACCTCTCGCAGGCCTGAGCGCCCCGGCGGGTCCGCACACCCGGGCGGGGAGCCGGGGCTTCCCGCCCGGACCGTACCGGCCCCCGCGGCCCCGGTACGGTCCGGGCGGGAAATCCCGGGAGCGTGTTCCGAAGGTCCCGCCCGGCCGGGAACGCCCTCCGGGCGGACGGCGCCCTTCCCCCAGCGCGCTTCAGGCGTTCCGCTCCGCGGGGGCCGGGTCGCTGCCGGGCGGTGTCGTGGCGCGCTTGAACATGCGGGTGGCGGTGATCTCTCCGTGCACCGCCTCGCCGCCCGGGTCCTGCTGCGGCAGGCCGGGGCGCAGGTGCTCCTCCACGCTGATGTACTTCAGCCCGGCCCGCAGGTCCGCGTCATTGCGCAACCGGATGACCAGCGGGAATTCCGCGAGTGCCGTGGTGTCGAACAGCCCGGTCGTGTAGAGCAGCTGCACCCCCAGGGCGTCGGACACCGCGCGCTGGAGCTCCAGCAGATAGGTGGCGTTGGCACGGCCGATGGGGTTGTCCAGGAAGAGGGTGCCCGCGTGCCGGTGCTGGTGGCGGTCCCGTCCCCGGTCGTTGCTGCGCAGCGCGGCCATGGTGCAGTACAGGGCGATGGCGGCGGTGAGCAGCTGGCCGCCGGAGAAGACGTCGCCCATCTGTCCGACCGGGACGCGCTCGGCCCGGAGCACCGCGTCCGGCTTGAGGATCTCCACGGCGATGCCCCGGGGCTCCAGCGCCGCCTGCACACCGCGCAGCAGGAGGGACATCCCGTCCCTGCGCAGGTCGGAGTTCTTCCTCAGCGCGGCGCGGGTGGCCTCGTCGATGACCTCGCCGAGCCGCTCGGTGAGCGTCGCCTGGTCGGGTTCCTCGAAGCGGATGCGGAGGAATTCCTGACCGGACCACTCCCCCAGTCCCTCCGGGAGCCGGGAGAGCCGCTGGGCGGAGCGCAGGGTGGTGAGCGCGGACTCCACGAGACCGCGCAGCCGGTCGACGATGGAGTCGCGGTTGCGTTCCAGCTGGGCCAGTTCGTCGGTGAGCACGCGCAGCCGGGGCGCGAAGGCGGCGGCCCACTTCTCGGCATGGTCGGGCAGCGCCGCGGCGGGCAGCTCGCGGATCTGCTGGCGCGCGGGGGTGCGGACCTGTTCGTAGCGGGTGGAGTTGGCGTGCCGTACGAGGATGTCGCTCGCTTCCCGTACGGCGCTCTCGGCGGCGGAGAGGTCGGTGGCGCAGCCGCGCAGTGAGCGGCGGGCCTCGGCGGCGGACTGCCGGGCCTCGTCGAGGCTGCCGGGGTACGGCTCGGGGGCCTCGGCGTCGTCGTCCGCGCCGTGGTCCCGGAGCAGGTCCCGCAGGAGTGCGGCCGTCTCGTCGAAGCCGCCCGCCGAGTCCTCGGCGGTGCGGTGGGCGTGCAGCAGCTCGGCGTGGGCGGCGCGGGCGGTGTCCAGCGTCGCGGTGGCGGAGGCCAGTTCGGCCGTGGCGGTGCGCAGGAACGCCTGGGCCTGCTCGGCGTCGGCGGGGACCAGTTCGTCGGGGAGTTCGGTGTGGTGGGACTCGCCGTCGGCCGGGGCCAGGCGCTCGGCCTCGCCGCGCAGCCGGCCCAGTTGCTCGCTCGCGGTGGAGGCCCGGGTCTCCAGGAGCTGCACCAGGGACTCGGCACGGGCCGCGGCGGCCTGCCGGGAGGGCCCGTCGGCGCCGTCGGTTCCTTCGAGGAGCTGGGCGGCCCGGGTGCGGACCTTGTTGGTGAGCCGGTCCAGTTCGGCGAGGGCGGCGCTCTCGTCGCTCTCGGCGCGGGCCTGTTCGGCGCGCAGGTCCGCGCCGACGCCCACCTTCTCGTACAGCTGGGAGGCGGCCCGGTACGCCTCGCGCAGGGCGGGGAGCGCGGGGCGCGGGGCGTCGCCGTCGGGTTCCGGGAGCTGCTCGGGGGCGCCCGCGATCTCGGCGCGTTCGGCGCGCAGGGCGCGTGCCGTGCGCCGGGCGTCGTCGGCGGCGCGCTGCGCGGCCCTCCGGTCCTCGTCGGCGGCGCGGGCCCGCTCCAGGCAGACGGTGGCGCGGGCCTCGGACTCGGCCGCCTCGTCGGTCAGTTCGCGGAGCTTCACCTGCCAGCCGGCGCGTTCGCGGAGCCGGTACGCCAGGCCCGCGAGGGCGTCGGCGGCCCGGCGGGCGCGCTGGGCCGCCTCCTGGCGCTCGTCGCGGACGCGGGCGGTGTCCGCGGCGGCCTCGTCGGCCTCGGCGCGCACCGTACGGGCTTCCGCGAGTTCGGCCTCGGCCGTCTCCGCGACGGTGCGGGCGGTGCGGGCGGCCTCGGCGAGCTCGGCGAGCATGCCGGGCGGGCAGTCGGCGCGCCAGGAAGCGATGCGGGCGGCGAGGGAGCGGTCCGCGGCGAGCCGGGCGGCGAGGGAGCGGATGTCCTCGTCGCGGGCCGCGGCCCGGGTCCTGAGGGCCTGTCGTTCCTCGTCGGCCGCGTGCTCGTCGTGCATCGCCGGGTTCGGCGGGACGAGGAACACTCCCTCGGTGTGCGGGCCCGCGGCCGGGACGGGGGCGAGCAGCGCCGCGGCGGTGCCGACGGCGACCGCGGAGCGCGGCAGCAGGGCGGCGCCGTCGAGGACCTCGCGGGCGCGGGCGTGCGAGTCGGGGTCGGTGATGACCACCCCGTCGACCAGTTCGGGGCGGGTCGCGAGGACCGCCGCGTGGTCGGCGGGGTCCACGGCCTGGGCGAGGTACCGCCAGCCGGGCAGGGCGGGGATGCCGTGCTCGCCGAGGTACTCGACGGTGGCCAGGACGTCGGGCCCGGGGGGCAGCAGACCGCCGTCGCCGAGCGCGCCGAGGATCCGCGCGTCGTCGGCGGCCGCGGTGCGCAGCTCGAAGAGGCGTCGTTCGGCGGAGCCGATGCCCTGGTCGAGCAGCTCCCGCAGTTCGTCGGCGCTGCGGTCGAACTCCTGGGCCGTGAGCGGACGTTCGCGAACGCCGGGCTGCTGCCCGGGGTCGGCGGGCGTCCGGTCGCCGCGCTCTGCCCCGGCGGGGCGGGGGCCCGTTCCGGCCGGGCCGGTGTCCGTGTCGGTGCCGTCCGTGCCGTGCGACGTGGGAAGGCCCAGCAGATCGGCCAGCCGGTGGTCGGCGGCGATCGACTCGGCGGCCCTGAGCTCGGCCTCGTACGACTGCTCGGCGGCCTGTGCGGCGTCGGCGGCGCGGGCCGCGGCGAGCTCGGCGCGGCTCTCGGCGGACGCGGCTTCCCTGGCGCGGTCGGCCGCCGTGCGGGCGGCCTCCCTGGCGGTGTCCCAGGCGGCGACGGCGGACTGCTCGGCGTCGCTCGCGGCGAGGGCGGCGCGCGCCGGGTCGGCGTCCGGCGCGGTGTCGTCGAGCCAGCCGGCCCGTACCGCCCGGGCCGTCTCCTGCTCGACCTCGGCGAGGCGCTGGCGCAGGTGTCCGGCCTCGCTGCGGGCGCGCTGGGCCTCGGTGGCGGCGGTGGTGGCGTCCCGGTGGGCGGTCTCGCCCGCGCTCTGCAGGGCGTCGGAGCGCTCCTCCTCCTCGTTGGCCAGGTTCTCCCCGGCCTCCGCGGCGATGTGCAGGGCCTGTACCAGGTCGGCGGCGGCCTCGGCACGGGCGGCGAGCGCGGGCGCGGCGTCCCGTTCGGCCTCCCGGATGGCGGCGGCCACCCGTGCGGAGCGGTCGCCGGCCGCGCGGTGCCGCAGCACGGCCTCGGCGGCCTGCCAGGCGGAGTGCAGGGTGCGGGCGTCGACCAGTTCGCGGCGCTGGGCGGCGGCGCCCTTCTCCGCCGCGGCCAGGGCCAGGGAGGCGTGCCGATAGGCCAGTTCGGCGGCGACCAGGGCACTGCGGCCGCGTGCTTCTTCGGCCGTGGTGACGGTGTGGGCGGCGCCCGTCACCTGCTGGGCGAGTTCGGTGCTCCGGCCGCGTTCCTGGCCGGCGCGGACGGAGAGCCTGCGGGCGAGCGTGCGGGTGCGGCGCTCGGCGCCGGCGTGGACGTCCCGGGCACGGGAGCGGGCGCCCGCGGCCTCCACGATCCGTCCGAGCAGGTCGACCGAGCCCGCCGTGAAGTCCCGTTCGGCGGTCAGTTCGGCCCGGCGGCCCAGTTTGTTGCCGAAGCCGCCGACCAGGTCCGCGAGGCCGTCCGTGTCCCGGGTGTCGGTGACGGCCCGCAGCAGCAGGTCGGTGAAGTCGGAGTCCTTCTTGACCGCGAAGAGGCCCGCCGCCTCGCCCTCGTCGGCGTTCATCTCGCGCTGGTAGCGGAAGAGTTCGGGGTCGAGGCCGAGGTCCCCGAGGTGTTCGTTCCACCGGTCGTGGATCTCTTCCCAGTGCACGTCGAGGTGCTGGTAGAACTTGCCCGCCTCGGTCAGGGCGTCGCGGAAGCCCTTCATCGTGCGCCGTCGGCCCCGTGCGCCGGAGGCGCCTTCGGCGGACGGGCGTACGGAGGTGGCCTCGGCGACCGGCAGGGAGTCCAGGCTGAGTCCGGGGCCGGGCCGGAAGGAGTACCAGGCCTCGGCGAACTTCCTCGGGTCGTTGGAGACCTGCCGGCCGCGCCATTCGCTGACCTTGCCGACGACCACGCACTCGCCGGTGAGGGTGTGCTGCCACTCCAGGGCGACGTGCCCGCAGTCGTCGGCGAGGAGGAATTTGCGCAGCACGCCGGAGCTGGCCCCGCCGAGGGTGTTGCGGTGGCCGGGCAGCATCACCGAGAAGATCAGCTTCAGCAGCACCGACTTGCCGCCGCCGTTCTCCAGGAAGAGCACGCCGGCGGGTGCCGGGCGACGCGGCGGACCGACCGGCTCCTCCTCGAAGAACTCCGCCTGGGCCGGCGCGGGGTTGGGCACGGGCTCGCCCACTCCGCGCAGGTCAAGCACGGTGTCGGCATAGCGCGCACCGGCAGGCCCGATGGAGTAGAGGCGGACCCGGGACAGCTCGTACATGGCGGCGGACTCTCGTCGTTCGGGCGGTGAAGGCGGTGGGGCTGCGAAAGGCGGAAAAGGAGGTGGTCAGGAGTGGAAGGGCAGACCGGCGTCGGCGACCAGTTCCAGATCGTCGGGGTCGGGCGGCGGGAGGAGGGTCGCCGTGCCGTCGGTGACCGGGACGACGCCGAGTTCCAGCAGCTCGGCCATGGCGGCGCCACCGGCCATGTCGCGCACCTGGAGCTGGTAGCGGGCGGTGGTGCGGAAGGCGCCGCCGGCGTCGTCCCCGGTGCGCTGGAGGAAGCCGGAGTCGGTGAGGAAGGCGACGGCCTTCCCGACGATGCCGGTGGTGGAACCGGCCAGCCGGCGGGCGTCCTTCGTCGCACCGGTGGCGCTGCGCCGGGCGTAGATCCGCCAAGCCGCTTCGAGTCCGGGGGCGTCGGTGGCCGGGTCGGTGTTGTCCCCGTGTTCCTCCGCGCGCTCCTCCAGCCGACGGCACGCCTGACGTACGAAGGAGTCGACGCCGTTGACCGTGATGCGGCCGATGTACGCGTCGTCGGCGAGGTCCTCGGGGCGGGGGAAGGCCATCGTGGCGACGGCGAGGTGCGCGAGCCCGTGCAGGAAGCGGTCGGCGGAGTCGGAGGAGGCGCGGCGGGCGTAGTCGCCCATGCGGACGGCGAAGACGGAGTCCTCCCCCGCCGTCACGGCCATGCCCGCACGGGTGGACACCTCCAGCACGACCAGGCCCAGCCCGGTCGCCACCGCATCGGCAAGCCGGGCGAAGGCGGGCTCCTCCCGGTAGCGGCGGAGCAGGTCGGCGTACTCGGCGTCGCGGGCGGGCAGCAGTTTGGGCTGGAGGCCGAAGGCGACGAGCCGGGCGGCGTCGGCCGCGTCGGCCGGGGTGACGGACGCGGTGACGGGACCCGCCGGGTCGGCGGACGCCGGGCTCTCGGTGGTGTACGCGGCGGTCGGCTCGCCCCACGCGTCGGCGTGCTGTGCGCGGTGGTCGCTCACGACTGTCGCTCCTTGCTGCGGAAACTCTTCGGTGGGGGACTGGCGGCGCGGGCTCTCGTGGCCGCGGCCCGGGACGGTGCGTGGTGGGCGGCGCGGGCTCTCGCCATGGACGTCCGGGACGGTACGTGGTGGGCGGCGCGGGTTCTCGCCGTGGACGTCCGGGACGGTGCGTGGTGGGCGGCGCACGCGCCGACGGATGTCATGTGCCCGCCGACGGGGCAGGGGCGGCCCGGGCCGCTCGGTGCCGTCCGGGAGAACGGGTGGCGGGCCGGGCGCGCCGCGCCGGTCATGACGCCTCCGAGCGGTCCGCGGCCATTCCGACCGCGTCGAGCAGGGCCGTGCCCACGATCAGGTCTGCGCCGCCGAACTCGGGGTCGTCGAGCTGCGTCCCGTCGTCCACGGAGAACAGCAGCCGCTGCTCCCCCTGCCGGTAGGCGGTGCCGACCGGCGGGCTCGCGGCGTGCACCGCGAGCAGGGCGACCAGGTAGGGCAGTTCCGGATCGCGGCGGCGGGCCTCGGCCAGGAGTCCGGAGAGCCGTCTCGGGGCGTCGTGCTCCAGGTCGAGGAGCTCCATGGCGCTCGCGAGCTGCTCCTCGCTGAACCGGCTGTCGTCCGGGGTGGCGATCAGATCGGGTTCGGGCATCTCGGCGCCCAGGTGCTCCCGCTCCAGGGGCGGGGTGAGCAGCAGGTCGACGAGGTCACCCATCCGTACCGAGGAGGGGGTGCGCAGCCCGGTGCCGCGGGCGAAGAAGGCGTCGGTGACGCGGATGGCCCGTTCCACGGGGAGCGGCAGCAGCGGGGCGACGAGCTGGCCGTAGAGGTCGAGGCCGGTGCGGGCGGCGGGGGTGGCGAACGCCTGCCGGTCCTGTTCGGCGCGGAAGAGCGGGCCGGCCTCCAGCAGTCGGGACTGGAGCTGGGTGTGGCGGCGGATGCAGTCCTTGACGATGTCGACGAGTTCGGCGGCGCGCCTCTTGTGCTCGGGCTCCTCGGCCTCGTCGCGGGCCTTGCGGATGTTGGTGAGGATCGCGTTCTCGTGGCGGTAGCGGTCGGCCACGTGGTCCAGCGCCTCGGCGATCATGTCGGGCACCGCGTTGAGCCAGTCGACCGCCCGGACGTTGCGCCGGGTGGCCTCCAGTGTCTTGCGGAGGGTCTCCGCGTACTGGACGGTGCGGTAGCGGGCCTGTTCGGCGGCGAGCTGCGCGTCCGCGAGGCGGCCCCGGCTGATGAGGACCTCCAGCTTGACCTCGGCGGCGATCTGGGCGCTGGTGACGTCCGTGTCGAGGGCTCCGACCAGGACGTTGACGGCCTCGTCGGTGGTGCGGAGGTAGACCGCGCCGCCGTGGCCCGGCACCTCCTCGATCAGTTTGAAGTCGTAGTCGCGGCGGGTGTAGAGGCCGTCGGCGCCGAAGGTGCCGTACACGGCGCGGAATCCGCGGTCCACGCTGCCGACGTTGATCAGGTTCTCCAGCACCCAGCGGGCCACCCGCTCGTGCTCGGCGGCCGGGCGGTCCGGGGCCTGGGCGGCGACGCGGGGAAGGAGCCTGGCCACTATCTGGTCGTGGTCGGCGCCGGTGTCGAAGTCCATGTTGAGCGTCACGAGGTCGATCGCGGCGAGCGCCACCTCGGCCATCGCGTAGACCGTGTACTCCCCGGCCAGATTCGCCTTGCGCACATCGAGGTCGTGCAGCGGCGCCGTGCAGGCGAGCGCGCGCAGCCGCCGCGCGAGCCCCTCGTCGGCGGCCGGGCCCGGGGCGGGTCGCGGCCCCGCGCTGAGCTGGGGCGCAGCGTTGTCCGTGTAGGCAGGCGAAGTCACGGTGCACAGATTAGGTCCTCACAGTGACACCGGTCGAAACGGCGCAGAAGCGACCTCCGCCCGGGGCCGTCGCCCGGTGGCCCGGCGGCCGCCGTCACCGCCGTCGCGCAGGGCTCCGGCGGGGTGGTCGGCGCCGTCGCGCGAAGCCCCGCGGCGCGTTCACGGCCGTTCGCCGGGGCGTTCGGGCGCAGGGGCGTCGCGGTCGGGTTCCGGGGTGCCGTACCCCCCGCCGCCGGGGGTGCGGAGCACCAGTACGTCGCCCGGTTCCAGGTCGGCCGTGTCGCAGCCGCGCAGCGGGGTGGGCGGGCGGCCGTCCGGGTGCTCGACGCACTGGTCCCCCAGGGCGCCCGGTCCGCCGCCCGCCATGCCGTAGGGGCGGACCCTGCGGTGGCCGGAGAGCAGGGCCACGGTGACGGGTTCCAGGAAGCGGATCCGCCGCTCCACGCCGCAGCCGCCGTGCCGTCGGCCGACGCCCCCGCTGCCCTCCCGCACCTGGAAGCCCTCCAGCAGCACGGGGTAGCGCCATTCGAGGACCTCGGGGTCGGTGAGGCGGGAGTTGGTCATGTGGGTCTGCACGGCGTCGGCCCCGTCGAAGTCCTCGCCCGCGCCCGAACCGCTCGCCACGGTCTCGTAGTACTGGACCCGTTCGTTGCCGAAGGTGAGGTTGTTCATGGTGCCCGAGCCCTCGGCCTGGATGCCGAGGGCGGCGTACAGGGCGCCGGTGACGGCCTGGGACGTCTCCACGTTCCCCGCGACGGTGGCCGCGGGGTGGGCGGGGGCGAGCATGGAGCCCTCCGGGATCCTCACCTCCAGGGGCTTGAGACAGCCGCTGTTGAGCGGGATGTCGTCGTCGACCAAGGTCCGGAAGACGTACAGCACGGACGCCATGACCACGGACTTCGGCGCGTTGAAGTTGTCCGGCCGCTGCGGTGACGTGCCGGTGAAGTCGATGACCGCGCCGCGGGCGGCCCGGTCCACGGTGAGGGAGACCTCGATGACCGCGCCGCTGTCGGTCTCGTAGCGGTAGGAGCCGTCGTGCAGTTCGGCGACGATCCGGCGGACGGACTCCTCGGCGTTGTCCTGCACGTGGCCCATGTACGCGGCGACGGTCTCGCGTCCGAACTGGTCGACCATGCGCCGGAGTTCGGCGATGCCCTTCTCGTTGGCGGCGATCTGGGCGCGCAGGTCGGCGATGTTGGTGTCGGGGTCGCGGGAGGGGTGGGCGGCGGCGGTGAGCAGTTCGCGCGTCTCGGCCTCGCGGAACCTGCCGTCCCGTACCAGCAGCCAGTTGTCGAACAGCACACCTTCCTCGTCGACGGTGCGGCTGAAGGCGGGCATGGAGCCGGGGGTGATGCCGCCGATCTCGGCGTGGTGTCCGCGCGAGGCCACGAGGAAGACCGGCTTCCCGCCGCCGTCCCGGTCGTCGAAGACCGGTGTCACGACGGTGACGTCGGGCAGATGGGTGCCGCCGTGGTAGGGGTCGTTGACGGCGTACACGTCCCCGGGCCGCATCGACCCGGTGTTGCGGCGCAGCACCTCCTTGATGGACTCCCCCATCGAGCCGAGGTGGACCGGGATGTGCGGGGCGTTGGCGATCAGGTTGCCGTCCGCGTCGAAGAGCGCGCAGGAGAAGTCCAGCCGTTCCTTGATGTTCACGGAGTGGGCCGTGTTCTCCAGACGCACACCCATCTGTTCGGCGATCGACATGAAGAGGTTGTTGAAGACCTCCAGCATGACGGGGTCGACCCGGGTGCCGACGGCCGTGCGCTCCGGTCGCGGGACCGCCCGGGTGAGCAGCAGGTGGCCGGTGTCGGCGAGCGAGGCCCGCCAGCCCGGGGCGACGACGGTGGTGGCGTCCGCCTCGGTGATCACGGCGGGGCCGGTCACGGTGTCCCGGGGGCGCAGCTCGTCGCGGCGGTGGAGGGGGGTGTCGTGCCAGTGTCCGTCGGCGAACATCCGCACGGTGTCGTGCGGTCGCGGTGCTGCGCCGTCCCGGCGCGGGCGGCCGGCCGGCCGCGGCCGGTGCCTGCCCGCCGTTCCGGTCGCCTCGACCGAGACCGCCTCGACGACCAGGGGCTTGTCCATGGTGAACGAGTAGCGGGCGCGGTGCTCGGCGGTGAACGCCTCGGCCATGGCGGGGGCGGTGTCCAGGTCGACGGGCAGGCTCGCGTCCGTACCGGCGTAGCGCAGGAGCACCCGGGCGCGGGTGCTGATCGCGCTGTCGGGGATGGCGTCGGCGCGCAGTTCGGCGCGGGTGCGGGCGGCCAGTTCGGCGCAGAGCTCGCCCACCTCCTCGCGGGTCGTCGGGTTCAGTTCCGCCTCCACGGACCGTTCGCGCATGGCGGTGGCGTCGGCGAGGCCGATGCCGTACGCGGAGAGCACACCGGCGAGCGGGGGCACCAGGACCGTGTCGATGCCCAGGGAGTCGGCGACGGCGCAGACGTGCTGGCCGCCGGCGCCGCCGAAGCCGGTGAGGGCGTAGCGGGTGATGTCGTGTCCGCGCTGCACGGAGATCCGCTTGACCGCGTTCGCCATGTTGAGCACGGCGATCTCCAGGAATCCGGCGGCGACCCCGGCTGCGGTGGGCCGGGTCCCGGTGGCGTGCGCGATCTCGTCGGCGAGCGCGTCGAAGCGTTCGCGCACGAGGCCGGTGTCGAGCGGCTGGTCGCCGTCCGGTCCGAAGACGGCCGGGAAGTACGCGGGCTGGATGCGGCCGAGCATCACGTTGGCGTCGGTGACGGTCAGCGGTCCGCCGCGGCGGTAGCAGGCCGGGCCGGGGACCGCGCCCGCCGAGTCGGGGCCGACCCGGTAGCGCCGGCCGTCGAAGTGCAGGACGGAGCCGCCGCCGGCCGCGACGGTGTGGATGCTCATCATGGGGGCGCGCATCCGGACACCGGCCACCTGGGTGCCCAGTTCGCGTTCGAACGCCCCCGCGTAGTGCGACACGTCGGTGGACGTGCCGCCCATGTCGAAGCCGATGACACGGTCGAAGCCGGCCTGTCCGGAGGTGCGGGCCATGCCGACCACGCCGCCGGCGGGTCCGGAGAGCACCGCGTCCTTCCCCCGGAAGTGGGCGGCCTCGCGCAGCCCGCCGTTGGACTGCATGAACATCAGCCGGATGCCGTCGAGTTCCTCGGCGATCCCCTCGACGTACCGGCGCAGGATCGGCGACAGGTAGGCGTCGACGACGGTGGTGTCGCCGCGCGGTACGAGTTTGATCAGCGGGCTCACCTCGTGCGAGCAGCTGATCCGGGTGAAGCCCGCGGCGCGGGCCGCGTCGGCCACGGCGCGTTCGTGCGCGGGGTGGCGGTAGCCGTGCATCAGGACCACGGCGGCGGCGCTCAGTCCGTCGGCCCGTGCGGCGGCCAGGGGCGTGGTCAGGGCGTCCGGGTCCAGCGGGGTCACGACCCGGCCCCGGGCGTCGACCCGTTCGGGCACCTCGATCACCTGCTCGTAGAGGGCCTCGGGCAGCAGGATGCGGCGGTCGAAGAGCTTCGGCCGGTTCTGGTACGCGATGCGCAGGGCGTCGCGGAAGCCCCGCGTGATGACCAGGACGGTCGGCTCGCCGTGCCGTTCCAGCAGGGCGTTGGTGGCGACCGTCGTGCCGATCCGTACCGTGTCCACCCGGTCGGCGGGGACCGGTTCGCCGGGGCCGAGGCCCAGCAGCGCCCTGATCCCGGCCACGCCGGCGTCGCGGTAGCGGTCCGGGTCGTGGGAGAGGAGTTTGCGGGTGACCAGCCGTCCGTCCGGGGCCCGGCCCACGACGTCGGTGAACGTGCCGCCCCGGTCGATCCAGAAATCCCAGCGTCCGCTCATCCCTCCATGGTGGCCCGCGGGGCGGGCCGGGGGCCGGGCGGCGCGGCGGGGCCGGGGCGCGGTCGGCCCGTACGGCGGGGGGCGCGTCCGGGTGCCGACCCGATGCGGCGGGGTGTGCAGCCAGGCATCGAATCAGTACGGCGGAGCGCTCGGCCGGGCATCGGCCCGGTTCGACGGGGTGTCCGTCCGGGCGCCGGGCCCGTGCGGCGGGGTGTGTGCGCGGGTGCCGGGGCCGCGCCCCGCGCGGTCAGACCGCGGGGGCGTCGGGGCCGATCCGGCTGCGGACCGCCGTCTGCACCTCGGCCTCCTCGGCCGGATCCGCGGCGAGGCGGCGCAGGCGTTCGGCGACCTTGATGTCGCCGGTCTCCGCGTGGAGTGCGGCGACCTCCCGGGTGGTCTCCTCGCAGTCCCACAGGCATTCGACGGCGAAGCCGGTGGCGAAGGAGGGGTCGGTGGCGGCCAGGGCGCGGGCCGCCCGGCCGCGCAGGTGCGACGAGGACGTCTCCCGGTAGACGTGCCGCAGCACGGGGGCGGCACAGGCGATGCCGAGCCGGCCCGCGCCGTCGACGAGGGTCCACAGCCGCGGGGTGTCCGGCCCCTCGCCCCGCACGGCATCGCGGAGCGCGCCGAGGACCAGGGGGGCGTCCTGGGCTCCGCCCCGGCAGGCGAGCACTCCGGCGGCGGAGGCGCCGAGCGCGTCGGGCCGCCGGGCCCAGCGCCGGGCCCGGTCCACGGCCGCCTCGCCGCACATCCGCTCGAAGGCGGCGACGGATGCCTCGGCGACGGTGTGCGAGGCACTCGCCGCCCCGGTCTCGATCAGATCGAGCACGGCCGGATCCCTGGCCTCCGCCAGGTAGTGCAGGGCGGCGCAGCGCGCGCCGTCGGGGCCGCTGCGGGCGGCCTCGACGATCGCGGGCCGGTCCTCGGGGCCCGCGACCGCGTTGAGGCAGCGGGCGGCGGGCACGTGCAGGACGCTGCCGCGCTCGTGTCCCTGCTGGGCCCAGTCGAAGACGGCCTGGACGCTCCAGCCGGGGCGGGGGCCACCGGGTCGCATCTGGCGCTGCCAGCGGTCGAACGAGCCCCGTTCCGACGCGGCCCTGACCCGGCCGCCGACCTCCTCGCGCGGGTCGTCCGCCCAGAGCCGCCAGGGGCGGGGCTCGTAGGCGTCCCGCACGGTGGCGGCCAGTTCGGCGGCGCCCTCCCCGGTGTCCGGGAACCTGCCGAGGACGGGCACGGCGAGGGCGCGGAGCCCCGCGTCGTCGTCGCGCAGGGCCAGCTCGTCCAGGGCCCAGGCCCAGTTGGCGCCGGTCGCGGCGTACCGCCGCAGCAGGGCCAGGGCGTCCTCGCGTCCGTACGAGGCGAGGTGGCCGAGCACGGAGAGGGCCAGGCCGGTGCGCGAGTCGTCGGTGTCGAGGTGGTCGTCGGGACCGCACAGGTGCCGTTCGATCTCCTCGATGCCGCCGTCGAGGTCGAGGTACAGGCGTGCGTAGTAGAGGGAGCGGTTCTCCACCTGCCAGTCGTGACGCGGGTCGCTCAGGACGCAGTGGTTGAGGGCCGCCAGGGCCTCGGGGCGCGGGGCGGCGAGCGCGTGGAGCGTGCCGTCGCCGCGGCCTCTCTGCAGCAGGCCGAGCAGGGTGCCGCTCGGCGCTATGAACGGATCGAACATGGAAAGAGCCTCACATCAAGCTGTCGACGCAACCGGGACTGTGCAGTTCCAAGTGCCGGGTGGGCACTACGCCGCGCAGCGACATGATCGGCCGACCGCCGTCTTCTGCTTGGTGTAGACCATCTTCCTCTGCCTCTCGTCGGTGGCCCGAACCAGGGCCCGCGACGTCATGATGACCCAGCCATTTCGCCACCGCGACCACATTTACGACGTACCCGGTCAGCGGGAGCCGAAGAGTTCCAGCAGGTCGGCCTTGCCGAACATGCGGGCCGTGTCCAGGGCGGAGGGCGTTCCGGCGGCCGGATCGGCCCCCGCCGCGAGCAGGGCCTCGATCACCGCGTCCTCGCCCTTGAAGACCGCGCCCGCGAGCGGCGTCTGCCCCCGGTCGTTGGCCCGGTCCGGGTCGGCCCCGCGGCCGACGAGGGCCGTGACCGCGGCGGCGTGCCCGTGGTACGCGGCGAGCATCAGCAGCGAGTCCCCGCGGTCGTTGGTGAGGTTGGCGGGCACGCCGGCGTCGACGTACGCGGCGAGCGCCTCCGTCTCGCCGCGGCGGGCGAGGTCGAAGACCTTCGTCGCCAGCTCGATCACCTCGGGATCGGGGGTTTCGCTCATCAGAGGGGCCGCCTTCCGTTTTCCGGTCCCGACTGCCGCCGAACCGCCTGCACGCACGCCGCGAAGGCCGTGCGAATGAACCGACAGGGTACTGCCCGTCCGGCCGGACGGACCGTCCCACCCGGGACGAGAAATCGAACGCGCCACTCCTGCCACGCATTCCGCTTCCCCGGAACCACCTTGCGGCCGTTCAAGTGAAAATAACGACTTTTCACCCGATTGCAGCTTTTATCGCATGGATACTTCCGGTGAACCTGGAAGGACTCATGGTGACCATCCCCCCAACCAGGAGAACCACTCATGATCCTGTCCATGTCAGGCGTCGTCATTCTCGGCATCATCGTCTTCCTGTTCTTCAGGAAGGACGGCCTCAAGGCGTCCCACGCCCTCGTCACCGCCCTGTTCGGCTTCTACCTGGCGGGCACCGCCATCGCACCGAGCATCACCGCGGGCGGCGCGAGCCTCGCCGGCCTCCTGGGCGGGATCAAGTTCTGACCCTCCTCGACCGCTCCCATCCCTTCAGGAGAGATGACGTGGCCCGGCGACCACTTCCCCGCATTCTGAGCAGCGGCAGCGCCTCGATCACTCGCAGTCGCGAGTTCGCGCGCACGGCCGCCGACAACGCCACCGACGTCCTCCATCCGCTGTTCACGGTCGCCCGTGGCCTGCGGCTGCTGGTCGGCACCGGACGGCAGAGGTGGGCCGCGACGCCCAAGGACCGGCGTGGTCCCACGCTGTTCCTCGTCGCGGCCTGCGTCCTGGCGTTCGCGCTCATGCCGTACGGGGGGCTGATCGCCCTGGTCACGGTGATGGGCGCCGCCGCCTGGGCGGGGCGGGAGCGGACCCCCGTGAAGACCGGTCCCGACGAGGCGGAGACCGCGCGGCTCCGGTCCCTGTACGAGGCGCTCGTGCCGTACTTCTCCACGGCCGACGACCCCGACCCGCTGTTCACCCACGGCGGCGACTGGGCGAAGGTCCTCGACGAGTACCGGTTCGACGACAACGGACGGCTGACCCGCCTCCAGGTGACGTACCCCGCCCACTTCACCGACAGCGAGGCCGCCTCCCGGGCCCGGATCGAGCAGCTGCTGCACACCAAGTCCGGCCGCGGCCGCGAGTACCGCTTCGTCTGGGACGAGGAGGCGAACCGGCTCGTCATGGAGGTCCTCGCCCCCCTGCCCACCTCGATCTGCGCCCAGCGGTTCGTGACCGCGCCCGGCGAGACCGTGCTGGGCTTCACCGACGACGGCGCGGTGCAGCGCACGGTCCCCGTGCAGGACGGTGACACGATGCGCGACGCCCCGCCGGTCGTCTGGCGGACGGGCGCCCGCTCCACCGAGCCGCACCTGCTGGTCGTCGGACAGCCCGGCAGCGGCACCACGACCCTGATGCGCTCCATCGCCCTCCAGGCGCTCCAGCACGGCGACGTCCTGATCGTCGAGGGCGGCGGGACGGGCGAGTACGCCTTCCTGGCCGGCCGTGACGGCGTGCTGGCCCTGGAGTGCGGCCCGGCCGGGGCGTCGGCGATCCTGGAGTGGGCGGTCCACGAGACGGAACGGCGGCTGCTCGCCGCGAACCGGGCCCGGCAGGCCGGCCACCCCGCCCCCGACGACGTCAGGCGCCCGCTGTGGATCCTGCTGGACCGGCCCGGCGTCCTCGGCCACCTGGCCGCCGCCGAGAACCGGCCCGACCCGCGGGATCTGCTCCAGGTGCCGCTGCGGCACGGCAGGGCCGCCAACGTCACCGTGGTGCTGGCCGACCAGTTCGACGGCCTGGACTCCCTCGGCGAGACCGTCCTGACCCACACCCGGGCCCGGGTGGTGCTCGGCCACTGCTCCCCCGAGCAGATCGGGGCGGTGCTCGGCTCCGAACCCCCCACCACCCCGCCCCCCGGCGTCCCGGCCGGCCGCGGCTACGCCCGGCTCGGCACCGGTCCGGTGCTCCGGCTCCAGGTGCCCGCCACGCCCGACCCCTACGACGAGGCGACCGGCGAGGCGCAACGGCAGTCGGTGCTCTGTCTGCTTCCCGAGCCGCAGGGCCTGGCCGCCGCGTCCGCACCGGCCGGAGCGGACGCGGCGGACGCCGGGACCGGCGTCCCGGAGGGCGTCCCGGAACCCGTGCTGCCGCGCACCATGACCGCCGCCGTGGCCGTCGAGGCGGTCGACTGACCGGACCGGGCGGGCCCGGTCGCCGAACCGGCCCCGCCCGGCCCCGTCCCGGTCAGGCGACGAACGTCCGCGGCGTCTCGACCCCCGCGCCCCCGCCCGACCCCACCAGCCGCGCGGCCGCCGCGAGCCGTACCGCCGCCTCGTCCGCCACCGGTCCGGTGACCGTGAACGGCAGCCGCACATACCCCTCGAAGGCGCCGTCGACCCCGAAGCGGGGGCCGGAGGGGACCCGGATGCCGACCTGCTCGCCGGCCACCGCGAGCCGGGAACCGGAGAGGCCGCCGGTGCGCACCCAGAGCGTGAGGCCGCCGCTCGGCACGGAGAACTCCCAGTCGGGCAGTTCCCGGCGGACCGCGGCGACGAGCGAGTCCCGGTTCTCCCGCGCCTGCTCGCGCCTCAGCCGGACGGCCTCCTCCCAGCCGCCGGTGCGCATCAGCCAGTTGACCGCGAGCTGTTCCAGGACGGGCGTCCCCATGTCGGCGTAGGCACGGGCGGCCACCAGGCTGCGGATCACGTCCGGGGCGGCGCGCACCCAGCCGATCCGCATGCCCGCCCAGAACGCCTTGCTGGCCGATCCGACGGTGAGCACGGTGGAGCCCGCCGGGTCGAAGGCGCAGACCCGGCGCGGCATCCGCACGTCGTCGTCGAGGCGGAGCTCGTTCATCGTCTCGTCGACGACCAGGACCGTGCCCGCGGAACGGGCGGCGTCCACCAGCTCCCGCCGCCGGTCCTCGTCGGCGAGCGCGCCGGTCGGGTTGTGGAAGTCGGCGACGACGTAGGCGAGCCGCGGCGCCGCGTCCCGCAGCACCTGCCGCCACCGGTTCATGTCCCAGCCGCCGAGCCCCTCCTCCATCGCCACCGGCACCAGCCGGGCGCCCGTCTCGCGCATCAGCTGCAGGATGTTGGCGTAGCTGGGGGACTCCACCGCGATCCGCTCGCCGCGGCCCGCGAAGAGGTGGCAGATCGCGTCGATCGCGCCCATCGCCCCGGTGGTGACCATGATCTGTTCGGGCATGGTCGGGATGCCGTGCCCGGTGTACCGGTCGGCGATCATCTGCCGCAGGGCGGGCAGTCCGGCCGGGTAGTCGCCGTGGGTGTGGGCGTACGGCGCGAGCTCCTCGATGGCGCCCTGCACGGCCCGGGTCAGCCAGGGTTCGGGCGCGGGCAGCGAGGCGCAGCCCAGGTCGATCATCGAACCGAGCGACTCCGGGGGCAGCGGCTCCAGGCCGCGCGCGGGCAGCGGGTTGCCCGCGGGCACGGCGGTCCAGCTGCCGGCCCCCCGCCGGGACTCCAGGAACCCCTCGCTCCGCAACGCCTCGTAGGCGGCGGCGACGGTGGTGCGGCTGACGGACAGCGCGAGCGCCAGTTCGCGCTCGGCGGGCAGCCGGGCGGCGACCGGCACCCGGCCCTCCAGGACCAGGAGACGGATGCCGTCGGCCAGTGCACGATAGGCGGGCGGGCGACGGGTGCCCGGCCCGGCGGGCCGGGACTGCTGCGCCTGGAGCTGCCGGGCGAGCTGAGCCGCACCCACCGCCGAAGTCCACTGAGCCATGGAAATCAGTCCACCTTCCTCGGATTGGCCATGGTTGGCCGCCAATCCCCTGCCACAGAGTGACATGCGGCAGTCCACATCCACCACACCAGGGGGCCTCCTTGTCCGCCACCACGGCTCCTCGCGGGGCCCTCCTCACCCGCCGGCTGATCCAGCTGTACGTCGGGCTCGCGCTGTACGGGGCCAGTTCCGCGCTCCTGGTACGGGCCGGTCTGGGCCTGGAACCCTGGGGCGTGCTGCACCAGGGGCTGGCCGGACGCACCGGGCTGTCCATCGGGGTCGTCTCGATCGTCGTCGGCGCCGTCGTCCTGCTGCTGTGGATACCGCTGCGGCAGCGGCCCGGACTGGGCACCGTCTCCAACGTCTTCGCCGTCGGCGTGGCCATGGACGGCACGCTCGCGCTCGTGCCCGCGCCGGACGGTCTCGTGGTGCGCAGCGCCGTGCTGGTCGCGGGGGTCGTCGTCAACGGGATCGCGACGGGCCTGTACATCGCGGCGCGCTTCGGCCCGGGGCCGCGCGACGGGCTCATGACCGGGCTGCACCGGCGCACCGGCCGCTCCGTGCGGCTCGTGCGCACCCTGCTGGAGGTGGCGGTCGTGGTGACCGGCTTCCTGCTCGGCGGTTCGCTCGGGGTGGGCACGGTCCTGTACGCCCTGGCCATCGGCCCGCTCGCCCAGCTCTTCCTGCGTCTGTTCGAGGTCGGCGGGGCACCGGCCGGGGAAGGCGCCGGGACATCCGTCGCGTCCGCGCCGGCCGTCGGAGACGGGGCCGTCACCGACCGGCCACCGGGGCAGGCCATACTTCCGCAGTGACCTCCGTACGCCACCCCTATCTGGACCACCCCGCGACGATTCCCTTCGCCCACCGAGGCGGTGCGGCGGACGGGATCGAGAACACCGCGGCCGCGTTCCGCCGGGCCGCCGAAGCCGGGTACCGCTATTTCGAGACCGATGTGCACACCACGTCGGACGGCCGTCTGGTGGCCTTCCACGACGCCACCCTGGACCGGGTGACGGACGCCCGCGGCCGGATCGCCGAACTGCCGTGGAGCGAGGTGGCCCGGGCCCGGGTGGCGGGCCGGGAGCCGCTGCCGCTCTTCGAGGAGCTGCTGGAGGAGTTTCCCGGGGCCCGGTGGAACGTGGACATCAAGGCCGGGTCCGCCCTGGAGCCGCTGATCGGGCTGATCCGCCGGACCGGCGCCTGGGACCGGGTGTGCGTCGGCTCGTTCTCGGAGGCCAGGGTCGCCAGGGCCCACCGGCTGGCGGGCCCCCGGCTGGCCACCTCCTACGGCGTCCGCGGCGTGCTGGGGCTGCGGCTGCGCTCGTACGGCATACCGGCGGCGCTGCGGGCGGGGGCGGTGTGCGCCCAGGTGCCGGAGAGCCAGAACGGGGTCCGGGTGGTCGACCGCCGTTTCGTGCGCGAGGCGCACGCGCGCGGGCTCCAGGTGCACGTATGGACCGTGAACGAACCGGAACGGATGGCGGCGCTCCTCGACCTCGGCGTGGATGGCATCATGACCGATCACATCGAGACGCTGCGCGCGGTGTTGAGCGAACGGGGAGCCTGGGCCTGATGTCGCCGCGCGGGGTCTTCACGGGGAGAGATGAGGGGGTTGCGGCTTGAACGCCGAGACCGCGGACACCGCCGAGCCGACCGGACCGACCGAGGGGTCCGACGGCGCCGCGAGCCGCAGACGCGAACAACGCGGCTGGTATTTCTACGACTTCGCCTGCTCGGTCTACTCGACGAGCGTGCTGACGGTGTTCATCGGCCCCTATCTCACCTCGATAGCCAAGGCGTCCGCCGACGCCGACGGCTTCGTGCATCCGCTCGGCATCCCGGTGCGCGCCGGTTCGCTGTTCCCCTACGCGATCTCCGTGTCCGTCGTGATCGCGGTGATCCTGATGCCGATCGCGGGAGCCGCGGCGGACCGCACGGGCCGGAAGAAGCCGCTGCTCGCGGCCGCCGCCTACGTGGGGGCCGCCGCGACCACCGGCATGTTCTTCCTGGACGGCCAGCGCTATCTGCTGGGCGCCTTCCTGCTGATCGTGGCGAACGCGTCGGTCTCGGTGTCGATGGTGCTCTACAACGCCTATCTGCCGCAGATCGCCGAGCCCGACGAACGGGACGCGGTCTCCTCGCGGGGCTGGGCCTTCGGATACACCTCGGGCGCGTTCGTCCTGGTCCTGAACCTGGTGCTGTACACGGGCCACGACTCGTTCGGCCTCTCCGAGTCCGACTCGGTGCGGATCTGCCTGGCCTCGGCCGGTGTCTGGTGGGGCGCCTTCACGCTCGTGCCCCTGCGCAGACTGCGCGACCGGAAGGTCGCGCCGAGCGGCGAGGGGGCGGTCGGCTCGGGGTGGCGGCAGCTCCTGGCCACCCTGCGCGACATGCGCCGCCATCCGCTGACGCTCTCCTTCCTGCTGGCGTACCTCGTGTACAACGACGGGGTCCAGACGGTGATCTCCCAGGCGTCGGTGTACGGCTCGGAGGAGCTGGGCCTCGACCAGACGACGCTGATCACGGCGGTGCTGCTGGTGCAGGTGCTCGCGGTGGCCGGGGCGCTGGGGATGGGGCGGCTGGCCCGGACGTACGGCGCGAAGCGCACGATCCTCGGCTCGCTCGTGGTCTGGACGCTGATCCTGCTCGCCGGTTATTTCCTGCCGGCCGGCGAACCCGCCTTCTTCTACGCGCTGGCCGCGGCGATCGGTCTGGTGCTCGGCGGCAGCCAGGCCCTGTCGCGCTCGCTGTTCTCCCATCTGGTGCCGCGCGGCAAGGAGGCCGAGTACTTCTCCGCGTACGAGATGAGCGACCGCGGCCTGAGCTGGCTGGGGCCGCTGGTGTTCGGGCTCGCATACCAGCTGACCGGCAGTTATCGGGACGCGATCGTCTCACTGGTGGCCTTCTTCGCGATCGGTTCCGTACTGCTCGCGAGGGTGCCGGTCCGGCGTGCCGTGGCGGCCGCGGGCAATCCCGTGCCGGAACGGATTTAGACGTTGAAGTGAAAGGCCGGTAGTGTACGCCTTTGGCCTGCCCGGAGGACCGTTACTGCGAGTGGAAGAAGCCGAACCGTTGGGTGACAACTACCGCCAGATGTGACAAACCGGGCATGGGTGGGTACCCCACCCCTGAAAAAGCAGCGGCACGACGGGCGACGCAGACCGGCAACGGGAATCTTTACCGCCGACCGGACGTTGACCGGATGACGACGACAGCGACACCTGTCCTGTGGGCGACAAGCCCGGGAGGCACGATTCATGAGTGAGCGAGCTCTCCGCGGTACGCGCCTCGTGGTTACCAGCTACGAGACGGACCGCGGCATCGATCTGGCCCCGCGCCAGGCGGTGGAGTACGCATGCCAGAACGGACATCGTTTTGAGATGCCGTTCTCGGTAGAGGCGGAAATTCCGCCGGAGTGGGAGTGCAAGGCGTGCGGCGCCATGGCACTCCTGGTGGACGGGGATGGTCCCGAGGAGAAGAAGGGCAAGCCCGCGCGTACGCATTGGGACATGCTCATGGAGCGGCGCACCCGCGAGGAGCTGGAGGAAGTGCTGGCCGAGAGGCTGGCGGTCCTGCGTTCCGGAGCCATGAACATCGCCGTGCATCCGCGGGACAGCAGGAAGTCCGCCTGACCGCACAGCAACCCAGCAGCACCACAGAGCCGCGGGGGGGGGGGGGGGGGGGGGGGGGGGGGGGGGGGGGGGGGGGGGGGGGGGGGGGGGGGGGGGGGGGGGGGGGGGGGGGGGGGGGGGGGGG
>NZ_JBIAQQ010000049.1:0-35356 GCF_042889165.1 Streptomyces sp. NPDC002669
GGGGGGGGGGGGGGCGGGGGGTTGGGGGGGGGGGGGGGGGTTTGGGGCCCCCGGTGGGGGGGGGGGGGCGGGGGGGGGGGGGGGCGGGGGGGGGGGGGGGCCCGGGGGGCCCCCCCCCGGCGACTGCGATTCATATGGACCAGATGGTGATCATCTCTTTCGTACGACGACGAAGTCCGCGAGCGCCGTGAGCTGCGCCCGCACGGTCTGCGGCATGTCGACCCGGTGCAGCGCCTCGATGGCGACCGCGTGCTGTCGACGGGCCTCCTGGGCGGTCCACTCGCGGCCGCCCGCCTCCTCGATGAGTGCCGCGCGGGCGGCGAACTCCTCTTCGGAGAAGCTGTCGAAATCGCTGCTCTTGGCGTCGGCCGCGAGCAGTTCGCCCAGGCGTTCCGAGGCCGGGCCGCCCGCGGCGAGCGCGGCGACCACCGGCAGCGACTTCTTGCGCTGGCGCAGGTCGCTCCAGGTCTGCTTGCCGGTGGACTCGGGGTCGCCCCAGATGCCGAGCAGGTCGTCGACGGCCTGGAAGGCGAGGCCGAGGTGGTAGCCGTACGCCTCCAGGGTGTCGGCGGTGCGGTCGTCGGCGCCGCCGAGCACCGCACCGATGGAGCAGGCGCAGGCGAGCAGGGCGCCGGTCTTGTTGCCCTCCATCTCCAGGCACTCCTCGACGGTGACCCGCTCGCGGTGCTCGTAGGAGATGTCCTGGGCCTGCCCGTCGATGAGCTTGCGGCTGGCGGCGGTCAGGCGGCGCGTGGCGCGGCCCGCCTCGACGGTGCCGAGCTCCAGCAGGATCTCGTTGGCGAGCGCGAAGAGCGCGTCGCCGACCAGGATCGCCTGGGCGGGACCGTGCACCTTCCAGACCGTGTCGCGGTGCCGCCGCTGCTCGTCGCCGTCCATCAGGTCGTCGTGCAACAGCGAGAAGTTGTGCACGAGTTCGACGGCCACGGCGCCGGGGATCCCGGCCTCGGCCGCGGCGCCGGCCGCCTCCGCGGACAGCAGGGCGAGCGCCGGGCGGACGGCCTTGCCGCCGTCGCCCTCGGCCGCCCGTCCCTGGGCGTCGATCCAGCCGAAGTGATAGGCGGCGACGGTGTCCATGGGCGGTGCGAGCCGGTCGACGGCGGCCCGGAGCACCGGCGCGGAAAGGGCCCGTCCGCGCTCCAGAAGCGCGGTGACGTCCGTGGTGTCGGCCACGGTGTCGAAAGCCGGATTCGCCGGGGTCACTGACTCTCCTCTTGTTCCGGTGGTACTGCTCATGCCGCCTCCTGCAGCGGATGTTCGTGGGAGCGGCCGAGCGCCCTCAACGCGGCGGACGCGGCGCTGAACCCACTGCGCACGGCACCCTCCATCGTCGCGGGCCAGCCGGTGGCCGTCCATGCTCCGGCCAGACACAGGCCCGGGGCGCGCGTGGCGGCGCCGGGCCTCAGCCGGCCGACCCCGGGGGCGGGGGCGAAGGTCGCCGTGCGCTCCCGGGTGACGAAGAAGTCCTGGACGCCGGCCCCGCGGGCGGCCGGCAGGAGCCGCTCCAGCTCGGGCAGGTAGCGCCTGCGCAGTTCGGCGACGGGGAGGTCGATCTCCTCGTGCGCGGCGGACTGGGACAGGGCGAGGTACTGGCCGGGGCCGGTGAGCCCCGAGGCGTCGGTGCGGTCGAAGACCCACTGGACCGGGGAGCCGAGCGCGGTGAAGAAGGAGCGGCGCAGCACCTTGCGGTCGTAGACGACGTGCACGTTGAGGATCGGCGAGGTGCCGATCTCCAGGAGCTTGTCCGGTTCGTCGAGCGCGCCGCCGGGCAGTAGTCCGTGGGCCTCGCGCTGCGGGACGGCGAGGACGACGGTGTCGGCCCCGAGCTGTTCGCCGTCGACGTGGACGGTCCAACCGCCGCCCTCCGCACGGGTGATGGCGGTGGCCTTGGTGCGCAGTTCGGTACGTACTCCGACGGCGTCGAGGGCCTCGCGGGCCAGCTTGTCGTGGATCTCGCCCAGGGGCACGCCGGCCCAGCCGATGTCGGCGGCGCCGGGGTCGGAGAGCAGCCCGGTCTTGAACACCTTCGCGGCGAGGGCCAGCGAGGAGTCGGGCGCGGTGGCGTTGAGCGTGGCGACGCCGACCAGGTCCCAGAGGGCCTCGACGGTGCGCGGCGACTGGCCGTGCCGGGCGAGCCAGCTGCCGAAGTCCACGGTGTCGAGCGCCGGGTCGTCCGGGTCCAGGCGGCCGAGGGCCAGTGCGGCGCGCCCGACGCCCGCCCGTTCGGCGAGCGAGAGGTGCGGATAGCCGGCGAGTCCGGCGGCGAGGTGGAACGGTACCGGCAGCGCGTTGCGGCGCAGCCGTCCCAGCCGGGGGCCCGAGGGGCGTCCGACATCGAGAACGGGCACGTCCAAACGGTTTTGCAGGGGGGCCAGCCGGGCGCCGCCGACCCGGTCGAGAAACCACTGGTAGGCGGTGCAGCAGCGCAGGTAGACGTGCTGGCCGTTGTCGATGGTCAGTTCGCCGCGCCGGAAGGAGAAGACGAGGCCGCCGAGGCGGGGGCGCCCTTCGAGGAGGGTCACCGCCAGCCCGGCGTCGGCGAGGCGCAGCGCCGCGGTGATCCCGGCGAGCCCGCCCCCGATCACGACCGCGCGGGAGGAAGGCGGGGCCTCGTTCGTCATGCGTCCTCCTTTCGTCGGGTCACTTCAGTCAGGGACGCGTCGGAACCGCGGAGGGTTGACCACTCAACGATTGTGTCCGTGCTGCACATGGTGCGCGAGATCTCCGTACGGCGCATCAGACACGCCCCCGGCCCGTCCGCCGGGAGACGTACCGGGCGTCGAGGCCCGACAGACCGCGCACCGCGACGTACGCCTTCTCGTGGCCCGGCAGCGAGACCCGGCCGCGCAGGACCGCCTCGGGGTCGCGCTCGATCCGGTCGAGCAGTCTGCGGTAGATGCCCGCCATGGCCGCGACGCACGCGCCGCTGCGCCGGTCGAGCATGGGCAGCAGCCGGTAGCCCTCGGCGAACAGGGTGCGGGCCCGGCGCACCTCGAAGTGGACCAGTCCCGCGAAGTCGGCGCCCTGCGGCGGGGTGGCCCGGTGGAACCCCGCCGAGCAGCCGAACTTGGCGAGGTCGTCGGAGGGCAGGTACGTGCGCCCGTTGCCCGCGTCCTCGCGGACGTCGCGCAGGATGTTGGTGAGCTGGAGCGCGAGGCCGAGCGTGTCGGCGTACTCCGCGGCCCGGTCGGCGCCCGGCGCGCCGGGTTCCGTGCCGAAGACGCCGAGGCTGAGGCGGCCGATGGCGCCCGCGACGCAGCGGCAGTAGACCTTGAGGTCGTCCCAGGTCTCGTACGTCGCTCCGCGCACGTCCATCAGCACGCCGTCGATCAGTTCGTCGAGCCCGTCGAGCGGGAGCGGGAACCTGCGCGCGGCGTCGGCGAGCGCGACGGCCACCGGGTCGGTGTCGTCGTCGTCCACCTCGCCGGCCCGGATCCGGTCCAGCACGGTGCGGGTGCCCTCCAGCCGGGTCCGCTTGGTCTCCGGATCGAGCTCGCCGTCACCGATGTCGTCGACACGACGGGAGAAGGCGTACAACGCCGACATGGCGTGTCGCTTCGCGGCCGGCAGCAGTCTGATGCCGTACGCGAAGTTGCGCGCCTGCTGTCCGGTGACCGCCTCGCAGTAACTGTATGCGGCCTGTACCGGTGCCGACATGTACGTCGTCTGGCCCTCCACGGTCCGGCTCACCCCTCTCTACGCGCTCTTCGCAGGACAACTCCCACCTCGCGCAGCAGGCCGGGCCTGGTGGGCTTGGGCGGTCCGGGCAGTACGTCGAACCCGGCGGCGGTGATCGCGGCGAGGGCCGCGCGCCCTCCGCCCACGAATCCGGCGAGGAGCAGCTTGAGCCTGCCGTGCACGCTGCCCACCAGGGGGATGCCCTCGTCCAGCAGCTGCCGGGCGCGTTCCGCTTCGTACGCGATCAGGGAGCGCACCGACGCGTTGGCCGAGGGGGCCGCCAGATCGGCCTCGTCGACGCGGAACCGCGCCATGTCCTCGGCGGGCAGGTAGATCCGGTCGCGGCCGAGGTCCTCGGTGACGTCCTGGAGGTGCTCGATGATCTGCAGGGCCGTGCAGACGGCGTCGGAACGGCGGATGCGTTCAGGACTGGCGGTCCCGGTGACCTGCAGGACCAGCCGGCCGACGGGGTTGGCGGACAGCTCGCAGTAGGCGAGGAGCTCGTCGTACGTCCCGTAGCGGCGGATCCGCTGGTCCTGCCGGTTCGCCTCGACGAGGCCGAGGAACGGCTCGGGAGTGAGTCCGCGGCGCCGCACGGTGGGGCGCAGTCCGCGCAGCAGGGGGTGGCGGGGTGCGTCGCCCGTGGTGTCGAAGACCCGGCGGAGATCGGCCTCGAAGGCGTCGAGCGCGGCGAGCCGGTCGTCGGCCGCCGCCGGGTCCAGGCCGAGGTGGCGGGCGTCCGCCCCGCCATCGGCGAGGTCGCCGTCGCCGATGTCGTCGACGAGGCGGGCGAAGCCGTACAGGGCCATCAGGTCGTCCCGCCAGTCCCGGGGCAGGAAGAAGGGGGCCACGGGGAAGTTCTCGTCGGCGGCCTTGTCGAGGGTGCCGGGCGCCGTGGCGTCGGGGTGCGCCTGCGGGGTGGGAGTCACCGGCGGCCGCCCGGTGCGGGGACGGCGTGAGCACCTCGGAGCTGGAGATCTTCCGTCATTGCCGTCACATCTCCCGTTCTACACTGCTGACCCAAAACATCCCATTCCGGACACGCCGCCCGCTCTGCCGAGTGCGGAGCGCTGCCTACGAGCCGTACGGCCAGGCGGTATCGCCCCACTTGCCTCGAATCAGCACCGGTACAGCTTACGTTGTACAACGCTCATCCATACGACGGGGTGCGGAGCACGCCGCGAGGGCGTTCCCCGCTCCGCCAACCTTTCCTGCACCCAAGGGGATTGACGTCATCCGCCGGTAGGAGATCTTGTCCCGGGCGTACCGCCGGGCGTGCAGGGGCACGGCGGCCGTCCATGATCCGGACAGCGGGACGGCCCCCGCCGGAATCCTCCGGCAGAGGCCGTAGCGGAACCGCGGGAGCGACTACTTCCCGGTCTCGCGCTCGTACGCCTTGAGCACCTCGTCCGTGGGGCCGTCCATCAGCAGCTCGCCCTTCTCCAGCCACAGGACCCGGTCGCAGGTGTCCCTGATGGACTTGTTGCTGTGGCTGACCAGGAAGACGGTGCCCGCCTCCTTGCGGAGCTCCCTGATGCGCTTCTCGGAGCGGATCTGGAACTTGCGGTCGCCGGTCGCCAGCGCCTCGTCGATCATGAGGACGTCGTGGTTCTTCGCGGCGGCGATGGAGAAGCGCAGCCGGGCGGCCATGCCGGAGGAGTACGTGCGCATCGGCAGGGTGATGAAGTCGCCCTTCTCGTTGATGCCGGAGAAGTCGACGATCCCCTGGTAGCGCTCGCGGATCTCCTCGCGGGACATGCCCATCGCGAGGCCGCCGAGCACCACGTTGCGCTCGCCGGTCAGGTCGCTCATCAGCGCCGCGTTCACGCCGAGGAGCGAGGGCTGGCCGTCGGTGTAGACCTTGCCCTTCTCGGTCGGCAGCAGCCCGGCGATGGCCCGCAGCAGGGTGGACTTGCCCGAACCGTTGGTTCCGATGAGGCCGATCGCCTCGCCCCGGTAGGCGGTGAAGGTGACGCCTCGCACGGCATGCACCTTGCGCACCCCGCGCGCCTCGCCCTTGCCTCGGCGCAGTATCCGGCTCAGCGCCGCGGTGGCGCTGCCCCTGCCGCCGCCCGCGCCGTTCACCCGGTAGACGATGTGCACATCGTCGGCGATGACGGTGGGGACGCGCCCCTGGGTCTTGTCGTCAGCCACGGCCGTACCGTTCCTCTGCCTTCCAGAAGTACACGAAGCCCACCAGGCCGACGACGAGCGCCCAGGCCAGCGCCACCATCCAGACGTGCGCCGGCAGGTTCTCCGTGCCGTACCCGTCGATCAGCGCGAAGCGGATCAGATCCATGTAGACGGCCGCCGGGTTGTACTGGAGGACGTCGGCGATCCAGGCCGGCTTGTCCTTGAGCATCACCGGGATGGAGAACATGACGCCCGAGGCGTACATCCAGGTCCGCATGACGAACGGCATCAGCTGGGCGAGGTCGGGGGTCTTGCTGCCGAGCCGGGCCATGATCATCGCCAGACCGGTGTTGAAGACGAACTGCATGGCCAGCGCCGGGATGATCAGCAGCCAGGACAGGCTCGGGTAGCTGCCGAAGGCCACGGCCACGACCCCGAGCACGATCATCGAGAACAGCAGTTGCTGGAGCTGTTGCAACGAGAACGAGACGGGCAGCGAGGCACGCGGGAAGTGCAGCGCCCGGACCAGACCCAGGTTCCCGGAGATCGCCCGCACGCCCGCCATCACCGAGCTCTGGGTGAAGGTGAAGACGAAGACCCCGGTCACCAGGAACGGGATGAAGACCTCCTGGGTCATTCCCTTCCTGGTGCCCAGGATCAACCCGAAGATCAAGTAGTAGACCAGGGCGTTGAGCAGCGGGGTCGCCACCTGCCACAGCTGGCCCAGCTTCGCCTGGCTGTACTGGGCGGTCAGCTTCGCCCTGGAGAACGCCATGATGAAGTGGCGCCGGCCCCAGAGCTGCCGGATGTACTCGAAGAGCCCGGGCCGGGCGCCGCTCACCGTGAGGCCGTACTTGGTGGCCAGCTCTGCCGGGCTCAGACCGTCGTCGGCGGATGGTGGGGTGCTCAGTGCGACCGCACCATCAGGGGTTGTGTCACTCACCAGATGAAACTCTCGTATTCAAGATGCGCAGCCAGTCGCGGGCGCGGCTCGGAGCGGACAGGTCCCATAGGGAAAACGTACGACTCATGCTCTCAGAAGGAGAGCTTCTCAGATCACGGGAGGTCGGCCGAGCCTGGTCAGCCGCCACACCGTGCGCCACTTCATCGGGCGGCGGGTGCCGCACGGGGTGGTCCAGCCCTCCCGGAAACCGCCGAACCACGCCTTCAGCGCCGGGACGGACGGCCTGCGCAGCAGGGTCAGCAGCAGCCACACCCCGAGGTAGACGGGGATCAGGGGGGCGGGCAGGTTGCGACGGGCCAGCCAGACCCGGTTGCGGGCCACCATGCGGTGGTACACCGCGTGCCGCGACGGGGCGGTCGTGGGGTGGTTGAGGACCATGTCCGCGCGGTAGTCGATCATCCAGCCGGCGTCCAGCGCCCGCCAGGCGAGATCGGTCTCCTCGTGCGCGTAGAAGAACCGGCCGGGCAGCGGTCCGACCTCGGCGACGACCTCGGTGCGCACGGCGTTGGCGCCGCCCAGGAAGGTCGTCACGCGGGAGGAGCGCAGCGGGTCGGAGGCACGCAGCCGCGGCACGTGGCGGCGCTGGGTGACACCGGTGTCCGGGTCGGCGATGCGGAAGCTGATGATGCCCAGCCGGGGGTCCGACTCGAACGCCCGGCGGCACAGCTCGGCGGTGTCGGTGAGCGGCAGCAGTCCGTCGTCGTCGAGGAAGAGCAGGACGTCCACGTCGCTGCCGGACGGGCCGAATGCCTCGATCCCGACGTTGCGGCCGCCGGGGATGCCGAGGTTCTCCGGCAGCTCGACGGTGCGCACCCCGGCGGGGACCTCCGGGACGGGGGCGCCGTTGCCGACGACCACCACCTCGACCCGATCGCCCTCCTGGCGGGCGACCGAGTCGAGGAGGGCGCGGAGCTCGTCCGGGCGGTTGCCCATCGTGATGATGACCGCGCCGACCTTCATGGGGGTGCTCACTTCAGCCTGCTCGACGCCAGGATCGACACGAGGTGCAGGAGGGTCTGCAGCAGCGCGATGCCGGCCAGCACCGCGACCATCAGACGGCTGAAGAACAGGTCGTCCCTGACCGCGTCGAGGACCGCCGCCGCCAGGATCACCAGCGACGCCTCGACCCCGAGGATCAGCCGGTGGAACTTGAGCGCTCCGGCGGCCCTGCGGGCGAACGCCATGCCGGACGAGCGCGGCTCGGACGCGGACTCCTTGACGGGCGGCAGGCCGCCCTGGTGGCGGGCGACCCCGACGAGGTCGGTCTCGGCCTTGATCAGGATCGCGCCGAGGGCGGCGAGCGTGCCCAGGAAGGCCCACAGCCAGTCGATCCGCCCGGAGCCCCACAGGTCGGCGGCGCGCAGGCCGAAGCCGACCAGCACGGCCGCGTCGCAGAGGTACGCGCCGACCCGGTCCAGGTAGACCCCGCCCAGCGAGAACTGCTTCTTCCAGCGGGCGATCTCGCCGTCCACGCAGTCGAGCAGCAGGTAGAGCTGGACCATGAGGACCCCGAGCAGCGCGCCGGGAATGCCCGGGACGAGCAGGGCGGGGGCGGCGAGCACGCCCGCGACGGTCATCAGGTAGGTCAGCTGGTTGGGGGTGACCCTGGTGTTCACCAGATGCCGGTCGATGCGCAGCGAGATCTCGCGCATGTAGAGCCGACCGGCCCAGTGCTCGCCGCTGCGCCGGTCCTTCACGCCCGGCGGGTGCACGACCGGGCGGAGTTCAGCTATGGATGGCTTTTGCATAGTCGGCGTACGCGTCCCTGATCTGGTCGGTGGACAGGTTGAGGTGTTCCAGGATCGTGAAGCGCCCGGGGCGGGTCTGCGGGGCGTACTCGACGGCCCGGACGAACTCCTCGGCGGTGAACCCGATCTCCTCGGGCAGGACCGGCAGCCCGTGCCGGCGCAGGGTCTCCGCCATGAGGAGGGACTCCTCGTGGGCGCCCCGCAGCCGCATCGCGAAGCAGGCGCCGAGGCCGACCTGCTCGCCGTGGCTGGCCGCGCGCCGGGGGTACAGCAGGTCGAAGGCGTGGTTGATCTCGTGGCAGGCGCCCGAGGCGGGCCGGGAGTCCCCGGCGACGGACATCGATATGCCGGTCATCACCAGGCCCTCGGCCAGCACCTTGAGGAAGGCGTCGTCGCCGATCCCGCCGGGGTGGCGCAGCACGGCCTCGCCCGCCTGCCGGGCCATGGCGGCGGCCAGGCCGTCGATCTCCTCGCCGGTGATCTCGTGGGAGAGCTCCCAGTCGGCCACGCAGGAGATGTTGGAGACCGCGTCGCCGATGCCGGAGCGGACGAAGCGGGCGGGGGCCCGGCGGACGATGCCGAGGTCGATGACCACGGCGATCGGGGTGGGGACCCCGTAGGAGCCCCGGCCGTTGTCGTTGTCCAGGGTCGCGACCGGCGAGCACAGGCCGTCGTGGGCGAGGTTCGTCGCCACCGCGACCATGGGCAGGCCGACCCGCGCCGCGGCGTACTTCGCCACGTCGACGATCTTGCCGCCGCCGAGGCCGACCACGGCGTCGTACCGGTTGCCCTTGATGTCGTCGGCCAGCTTGACCGCCGAGTCGAGGGTGCCGTCGGTCACCGCGTACCAGTCGGCGCCGGGCAGTGCGGGTTCCAGCCGCTCGCGCAGGGCGCGCCCGGAGCCGTCGCTGATCGCCACGGCGAGCTTGCCGGAGGCGGAGATCCGCTGGTCCGCGAGGAGACCGGCCAGGTCGTCCAGGGCGCCGCGACGGATGTCGACGACGACCGGGGACGGGATGAGCCGGGTCAGTACTGGCACGCGATCTCACGGCCCTTCGCGAGGTCGTCGTGGTTGTCGATCTCCACCCACGCCACCTCGCCGATGGGGGCCACGTCGATGGTGAAGCCGCGGTTCACGAGCTCCTGGTAGCCGTCCTCGTAGTAGAGGTCGGGGTCGCGCTCGAAGGTCGTCCTCAGGGCGTCGGCCAGCTCCGCGGCGGCCTCGGGCTCGATCAGGGTGACGCCGATGTACTCGCCGGTCGCGGTGGCCGGGTCCATCAGCTTGGTGATGTGCCGCACACCCCTGCCGTCCTCGGTGACGACCTTCATCTCCTCGTCCGCCAGCTGCTTCAGCGTGTCGAGGGCGAGGATGATCCGCCGGCCCTCGCCGCGGGCGGCGAGCAGGGTCTTCTCGACGGAGGAGGGGTGGACCGTGTCGCCGTTGGCCAGGATGACGCCGCGGCCCAGGACCTCACGGGCGCACCACAGGGAGTAGGCGTTGTTCCACTCCTCGGCCTTGTCGTTGTCGATCAGGGTGAGGGTGACGCCGTACTTCGCCTCGAACTCGGCCTTGCGGGCGTACACCGCCTCCTTGCGGTAGCCGACGACGACGGCGACCTCGGTGAGGCCGATCTCCGCGAAGTTGGCCAGCGTCAGGTCCAGGACCGTCTTCTCGCCGTCCACAGGCACGAGAGCCTTCGGGAGCGTGTCGGTGTAGGGGCGCAGACGCCGTCCTGCACCGGCTGCCAGTACGAGGCCGATCATGCGGGTTCTCCTTCGTCGTGAACGGCGGGTGCGCCTGAGGACACCCAGAAGCGGATGGACTCCACGAGCACCACCAGTGCCACGGCCACGGCGAGCGCGGTGAGTGCCGTGGTGAAGGTCGAGTGCCGGGTGAACACGGCGGCGAACACGGTCACCACCAGGGTGCGGCCCTCGTGCCCGCCGATCGTGCGGACCAGCCACCGGGGCGGCGCACCGGTGCCGCCGCGGATGCGGTACACCGTGTCGTAGTGATGGTAGGCGACGGCCGAGACCAGTCCGAAGGCCGCGGGAAGCGCCCCCGGGACGTCGCTGCGGGCGGCGAGGATCAGGACGGTGCAGTACTCCGCGGCCCTGAACGCCGGGGGCACGAGCCAGTCGAGCGCGCCCTTGAGCGGGCGGGAGACGGCCATGCCGGAGAGCATCGCGTAGACCACCGCGGCCAGGATGGTGTGCCAGCTGCCGAAGGGCTGGGTGAGCGCGGAGGCGATCATGAGCGCCCCGGCGAGCAGGGCCGTGACGGGGGCGCTCCAGCTGCCGCCGAGCCGGGGGCCGATCGCGGCGACGGTCTCGGCGAGCGGTCCGGAGTCGGCGAGGTCCGCGAGGGCCCGGGCGGCACGGTCGGTGCGCTTCGCCTTGCGGGTCAGCGAGCGCAGCAGCCGACCCGCGGTGGTGTAGCAGGCGGCGAAGGAGCAGCCGACGAGCAGGGCGTAGAAGACGATCCGGGGGGTGGTCACCGCGGTGAGGACCGCGATCATCGCCCAGCGCTCGCCGATCGGCAGCACGATCATCCGGCGCACCCAGACCGTCCAGCCGACGCTGTCGAGCTTGGTGGACAGGGCCGCCGTGGGGCTCGAATTGGCCACCGCGTCGTGGTTGGCCTCGTTGAACGAGAAGTCGATGACGTGGCGGCATGCCTGGAGCACCATCGCGCCCAGGGCGAGCGCCCACACGTCGTCGCCGCCCCGGGCGGCACCGAGGGCGAGGCCCGCGTAGTAGGCGTACTCCTTGGCCCGGTCGAAGGTGGCGTCGAGCCAGGCGCCCATCGTCGAGTACTGCAGCGAGTAGCGGGCGAGCTGCCCGTCGGTGCAGTCCAGGACGAAGGACAGGAGCAGCAGCACCCCGGCGGCGACGTAGCCGCCCCGGGTGCCGGTCGCCGCGCTGCCGGCCGCGATCAGCGCGGTCAGCAGGGAGGCGGTGGTGACCTGGTTCGGCGTGAGGCCGCGGCGGGCGCACCAGCGGGCGATGTAGCGGGAGTACGGGCTGATGAAGAACGTGGTGAAGAAGCCGTCGTGCGCCTTCACCGCGCTGCGCAGCCGCACCGCCTCGTCGTCGACCGAGGCCAGGGCGCTCTCCGCCTCGGCGCGCGCGGCGTCGTCCGTCGGTACGGCGGCGACCAGCGAGCCCAGCTCGGGGCGGCGCACCTCGGTGCCCCCGGCGTCCATGGCCGCGGCGAGGCTGCCCGGCACGGTGCGGTCGGTGACCGGGGCGCCGGGCGCGCCCGGGGACGTGCCCGCGCCGACGGCGGCGGTCGCGGTGTCCAGGGCCCGGACGAGCGCGGGGCGTGCCTCGGGCTGGGCGGTGAGCGCGCCGGGCACGGCGGCGGCGGGGAAGCGCGGGTCGGTCAGTCCGAGCCGGAGGGCGTGGACGTGGCCGATGAAACGGGGATCGACCAGTGCGACGCGGTGGTCGGCGGGGACGACCGAGATCAGCCGTGCGGCCTCGGCCACATCGGCGGCGACCCGTACGTCGAAGCCCAGCGACCGAAGATCGTCCGCGAGTGACGACCCGGGTACCGGTGCACCGGTGAGGATGGCGGTCGACAGACGAACTCACTCCTTGGTGCTGACGGGGTCGGCGCGCGACAGTGCGGTCCTGATGTGGACCGGCGGCACGTCGGCAGAGGCTATCGGATGAACGGAAGCGCGAGTTCACCGACCGTTTGTGCTCCGTTCGGGGCCGACCGGCATCGTGCGGCACCGCCCGCGATCATCATCGTCGATCCCCGCACCGCCTGACAAAAAAGCCCCGTCGCGAGAGGCCCCCGGCAGCGCGGCGCGCGCTTCGCAGCAGGGTCACCCGGTTCTCGGCAGCAGCCCGTCGGCGATCTCCCCAACCTCTCTGACCTGCAAGCATTTCCGCAGGTCAGAGCATATGACAACGGTGTTCAGTACCGTGTTGCCACATACCCCCCACCCGTAGTTCACTGGCAGTGCCCGGCCCCCGTCCGGGGGCCGGGCCGACGAGACGACCGGGAGGCATTTCCCATGGGGGCAGGGCACGACCACGGACACACGCACGGCGGGCCGACGACCGGCACCGCGGCCGCCGCCCACCGCGGGCGGTTGCGGATCGCGCTCTGCATCACACTCACCGTGATGGCCGTGGAGATCGTCGGCGGGGTGCTCTCCGGCTCGCTCGCCCTGATCGCCGACGCGGCCCACATGGCGACCGATGCCCTGGGGCTGGGCATGGCGCTGCTGGCGATCCACTTCGCCAACCGGCCGGCCGGGCTCAACCGCACCTTCGGCTACGCCCGCGCCGAGATCCTGGCCGCCCTGGCCAACTGTCTGCTGCTGCTCGGGGTGGGCGGCTTCCTGCTCTTCGAGGCCGTCGAGCGCTTCATCACCCCGGCCGAGACCAGGAGCGGGCTGGCCATCGTCTTCGCCCTCGTCGGCATGGTCGCCAACATCATCTCGCTGTCGCTGCTGATGCGCGGGCAGAAGGAGAGCCTCAATGTGCGCGGCGCCTATCTGGAGGTGCTCGCGGACACGCTCGGCTCGCTGACCGTGCTGGTCTCGGCGGGAATCATCCTGGCCACCGGCTGGCAGGCCGCCGACCCGATCGCCTCCCTGGTGATCGGCCTGATGATCGTCCCCCGTACCGTGAAGCTGTTCCGGGAGACGCTCGACGTCCTGCTGGAGTCGGCGCCCAAGGGCGTGGACATGGCCGAGGTACGGGCCCACATCGTCGCCCTGCCCGGGGTGCTGGACGTCCACGACCTGCACGCCTGGACGATCACTTCGGGGATGCCGGTGCTCTCCGCCCATGTGGTGGTGAGCCAGGAGATGCTCGACTCGATCGGGCACGAGAAGCTCCTCCACGAACTGCAGGGCTGCCTCGGGGGCCACTTCGACGTGGAGCACTGCACGTTCCAGCTGGAGCCGAGCGGCCACGCCGAGCACGAGGCCGGGTTCTGCCACTGAGTCCCCGCCCGGGTCCGGTGTAAGGTGCCCGCAGAGGCGTTCGAGTCTCCGCACCCGGGACGAGAACCCGTGCAAGAACCCGCGAAGAGGGCCCCGGCGGGGCCCTCGAAGAGAGGAGTTGAGGTTGATGACCGTCGCGACGGCGCCTTCCCGGCGCAGCATCCGGTCCTTCCTCAACTCCCGGGTTCTCGGCTAGCGCCCCGACTCGCACCGGGTCGACACCGTTGGCCGGAGCCCTCGTACACAAGGGTTCCCACGTTGACCGACAACGATCACGCCGTCCGTACCGAGGCGTTCTTCTCCCTGCACCACGGCCTGCCCCGGCAGGGCCCCGGCTCCGACGCCACCACCCGGCGGCTGCTGGAGTTCGCCGGCCCGCTGCCGCGCCGTCCGCGCGTGCTCGATCTGGGCTGCGGGCCCGGCCGGGCCGCGCTGCTGCTCGCCGCGGAGGCCGGCGCCGAGGTGACCGCCGTCGACCTCCACCGGCCGTTCCTCGACGAGTTGCGCGCGGCGGCCGACGCCCGGGGGCTCGGCGACCGCGTCCGCACCGTGCGGGCCGACATGGCCGAGCTGTCCGGCCCCGACTTCCCGGACGGGTCGTTCGACCTCGTCTGGGCGGAGGGGTCCGCGTACCTCATCGGTTTCGACGCCGCGCTGCGGGACTGGAAGCGGCTGCTCGCCCCGGGCGGCTCCCTCGTCGTCACCAATTGCGTCTGGACGACCGATGCCCCGACGGCCGGGGCGCGCGCCTTCTGGGACCGGCAGACCCCGCTGCGTCCTCTGGCGGCCGACACCGCTGCGGCGGTGGCGGCCGGCTACCACGTCCTGGGGACGCTGGTGCAGCCCGACAGCGACTGGGACGAGTACTACGGCCCGCTCGCCGCGCACGTCGAGGCCGCGGACCCGTCGGCCCCCGGCATGGAGTGGGCGCTCGCGGCCACCCGTGAGGAGCTGGCGGTACGGCGCGACCACGGCACGGAGTACGGCTACGCCGGCCACGTGCTGCGTCCCGTCGATCCCCGGTGGCCGGCCAGGCCGGAGACCGGCGCGGACCGGGCCGCCGTGTTCGCGGTCAACGCGGCCGCGTTCCCCACTCCGGACGAGGCCGCGCTCGTGGACGCGCTGCGCGACGATCCGGCGGCCTGGCTGCCGGGGCTCGGCCATGTCGTGACGGACGGCCCGGACGGGGACGTGGCCGCGTACGCGCTGCTGACCCGGTGCCGGGTCGGTGACACGCCGGCCCTGGCACTGGCCCCGGTGGCGACGGCCCCGGGCCATCAGCGGCAGGGGGCGGGCCGGGCCGCGGTGCGGGCGGCGCTGGACGCGGCCAGGCTGCACGGCGAGTCACTCGTTCTGGTACTCGGACATCCCGAGTACTACCCGGCGTTCGGCTTCGTGCCGGCGTCGCGGTACGGGATCCGGCCGGGCTTCGAGGTCCCCGACGAGGCGATGATGGCCCTGGTCCTCGACGGGTCCGTGCCGGTCCCGCGGGGCACGATCCGTTACCCGGCCGCCTTCGGCGTCTGAGGCACCGTCCGGCCCCGTCGCACTCCGCCGGTGCGGCGGGGCCGGACATGCCAGACCCCGTAGTGCGGACAAGCGGCTTTTGTACGGCAGACTTGGCCGGACTCGACGGGACCGGCGCACGGGGCCGGGACCACAGCGAAGGATGGGTATGCCGACCACACCAGCCCCCTCGGCGAACAGCTCGTCGAAGGGCACCGCAGAAGCGATCATGCTCGAACTGGTCGACGAGAACGGCGCCACCATCGGCACCGAGGAGAAGCTCACCGCCCATCAGCCGCCCGGCCAACTGCACCGCGCCTTCTCCGTGTTCCTCTTCGACGAGCGGGGCCGGCTGCTGCTGCAGCGTCGCGCGCTCGGCAAGTACCACTCCCCCGGTGTCTGGTCGAACACCTGCTGCGGCCACCCCTACCCCGGTGAGGCGCCCTTCGCCGCCGCCGCCCGGCGCACGTACGAGGAGCTGGGGGTCTCCCCCTCGCTGCTGGCCGAGGCGGGCACGGTCCGCTACAACCACCCCGACCCGGCCTCCGGGCTGGTGGAGCAGGAGTTCAACCACCTCTTCGTGGGGATGGTGCAGGACCTGCCGCGCCCCGACCCGGAGGAGATCGGCGAGACCGCGTTCGTCACCGCCGACGAACTCGTCGAGCGGCACGCCCGGTCGCCGTTCTCGGCCTGGTTCATGACGGTGCTGGACGCCGCGCGCCCGGCGATCAGGGAGCTGACCGGACCGTCCGCCGGCTGGTGACGGGCGGACGGCACCGGGGGCGGGCGGTCAGGGCCGCGGGCTCAGCGGCAGGGCCGCCCAGATGATCTTCCCGCCGCCTGCGGTGTGTTCGACATCGCAGGCTCCGCCCGCCTCCCGGGTGATCTCCCGGACCAGCAGCAGGCCGCGCCCGCCGGTCTGCCCGTGGTCCGTCTCCAGGGCCGTCGGGCGGTAGGGGTGGTTGTCCTCGACGGAGACCCTGACCCACTCCTCGCCGACGGCCACCTCGACAGCGAGTTCCGGCGAGAGCAACGCGGCGTGCTTCACCGCGTTGGTGACCAGTTCGGAGACGATGAGCAGCAGCCCCTCGGCGATGTCGTCGTCCACCGGCACGCCCTGGCGGTTCAGCAGATCGCGCACCGCGCGCCGGGCCTGCGGTACGGAGACGTCCACGGCCGGGGCGGTGAACCGCCAGACTCCCTCGTACGACACGGGCCGGGCGGGGACACTCCCGCGGCTCTCCATAGTCCGGTACCCGCTCTCCACTCGATGGTGACTGCACGTCGGGTACAGAGTGCGGGGCGTAGTCGGCCCGAGCCGCGCTACTGAACACAAGTCGACTTCTATTGACGGCTTTTGACCGGAGAAGACCGAAAGAATCATTCCTTCGACCACTTGTGTCGCTCTTCCGACGGTGAGGCCGACGGGTCCCCGGTCACCCTCCGTTCCGAGGTCATGGAATCCGAGACCATCGAGACGACGCGGCGGCCGCCCAGCCCCATCGCGAGCAGGCCGAGCCCGTCGAAGAGCAGCGCCAGCGAGAAGAAGAGCCCCAGGACGTAGAGGCTGCTGTGCGGCCAGTCGAAGAGCACCAGCAGCCCCAGCAACAGCCCGAAGACCCCTTGCAGGAGCGTCCAGCCGAACTGCGGGCCGCGCACCACGACGCTGCCCACCAGGCGGAACACCCCGCCGGTCAGGAAGAGCAGCGCGGCGAACATGGTCAGCGCCTCGGCCGTGCCCTGCGGATGGCGGATGACGACGACCCCGGCGGCGATGTTCAGCGCGGCCACCACGACGCCGAGCCAGAAGTAGTTGGTGCCCCGGGAGTCGATGGCGTGCAGCAGCCCGACGAAGCCGCCGATCAGCAGCAGCCAGCCGAACAGGAGCATCGAGGTCAGCGTCGCGAGACCGGTGTACACGAGGCCCACCAGACCGGCCACGACGAGCAGTGTGCCCAGGACGGCGAGCCGGCCGAAACTGCGGCGCAGCCTCTTGCCCTCGGTTGCGGGATCGGCCATGGGAAGCTCCTCACGGTGCGTGCCTGGTCGGCGACCCCTTCTTGATCATAGGTTCGAACCGGGCGGATAGCATCCGGCGCATGGACCGTACGGAACCCCGGCTGGAGCACCACGTCGCGAACGGTGTCGCCACCGTCGTCATCACCAACCCCGCGAAGCGCAACGCGATGACGGCCGCGATGTGGAGCGCGCTGCCCGTCCTGCTGGAACGGCTGGCGGCCGACCCGGCGGTCCGGGTGCTGGTGCTGACCGGCGCCGGGGACACCTTCTGCGCCGGTGCGGACATCTCCTCGCTCCGGGAGAGGACTGGCGATCCGCAGGCGCTCGCCGTGGCGGCCGAGGAGGCGCTGGCCGCGTTCCCCCGGCCGACCCTCGCGGTGGTCCGGGGCTACTGCGTGGGCGGCGGCAGCCAGCTCGCGGCCGCCTGCGACCTGCGGTTCGCGGCCGAGGGCGCGTCCTTCGGGGTCACCCCGGCCAAGCTCGGCATCGTGTACGCCGCCTCGTCGACCCGGCGGCTGGTGGCGCTGATCGGCCCGGCCGCGACGAAGCACCTGCTGTTCTCCGGCGAGCTGATCGACACCGCGCGGGCGCTGCGGACCGGGCTGGTGGACGAGGTGCTGCCGGCCGACGGGCTGGACGAGCGGGTCGGGGCGTACACGGCGACCCTGGCGGCACGTTCGCAGCTGACCCAGGCCGCGGCGAAGGAGTTCGCCGCCGGGCGCGAGGACCGGGACGCGTACTGGGCGCAGCAGGCGCGCCGCAGCGGCGACACCGCGGAGGGTGTCGCCGCCTTCCTGGAGCGGCGCGCGCCCCGCTTCACCTGGACGACCGGGGCGTGACGGCCCGCCCTACCGGAGCAGGTAGTGGCGCTGGGCGCGGAACTCCTCGACCAGGGCCGCCGGGGCCTTGTCCGGCGAGCCCGCGTCGTACGGCGGCCGCGGGTCGTACTCGGTCAGCAGCTGTACGGCCATGGCGTGCTCGTCGCCCTTCATCCGGCCGAGCAGGGTGAGCCCCATGTCGATGCCGGAGGAGACCCCGGCCGCCGTGACGTACTTGCCGTCGATGACGACGCGCTCGCCGGTCGGCTCGGCGCCGAAGGTCTTCAGCGCGTCCAGCAGGAGCCAGTGCGAGGTGGCGCGGCGCCCCGTGAGCAGCCCGGCCGCGGCGAGCAGCAGCGAACCGGTGCAGACCGAGGTGGTCCAGGTGCTGGTGGCGTCGGCGGCGCGCAGCCAGTCGAGCAGCACCCCGTTCGCCATCTGGTCCTGCTGGCCGGGGCCGCCGGGCACGATCACCACGTCCGGGGCCGGGACGTCGGCGAAGGTCCGGTCGGCGACGAGCGAGAGGCTTCCGGTGTCGTTGCGCACGGGTCCGGGCCGCTCGGCGACGAACACGCTCTCGCCGCCGGGGACGCGGGCGAGCATTTCGTGGGGCCCCACCGCGTCGAGTGCGGTGAAGCGGTCGTAGAGGACGATCGCGATCTGCATGGGAGTCCTTTCCGCGGTCGGCCACCGGCGGGGTGCCGGTGATCGGTGGTCAGTGGTCGGCGGGGTGGGCGCGGAAGCGCCTGCGGTATTCGGCGGGGGCCGTGCCCAGGGCCTTGACGAAGGCACGGCGCATGGCCTCCGGGGTGCCGTAGCCGCAGGCGCGCGAGATGCCGAGGACCCCGTCGGTGGTGTCCTCCAGCAGCCGGCGGGCCTGTTCGAGCCGTACGCGTTCGACGTAGCGGCCCGGGGTCAGGCCCGTCTCGGCCCGGAAGGCGCGGGCGAAGTGGCGGGGCGAGAGCCGGGCGCGGGCGGCGAGCGCGCCGATCGAGAGGTCCTCGTCCGGGTGCTCGCCGATCCACCGCTGGACCTCGCGCAGCGGTTCGCGCCGGGCGGTCTGGGCGGTGAGCTGGGCGCTGAACTGCGCCTGGTTGCCGGGCCTGCGCAGGAAGACCACGAGGTGGCGGGCGATGGTCAGGGCGATCTCCCGGCCCCGGTCCTCCTCGACGAGGGCGAGGGCGAGGTCGATGCCCGCGGTGACCCCGGCGGAGGTGGCCAGCCGGCCGTCCCGCACGAAGATCGGGTCCGGGTCGACCTCGACGGCCGGGTGGGTGCGGGCGAGGTGGTCGCAGACCGTCCAGTGCGTGGTCACCCGGTGCCCGTCCAGCAGCCCGGCCGCGGCGAGCAGCAGCGCGCCCGTGCAGACGGAGACGAGGCGCTCGGCCCGCGGGGCGTTGGCCCGCAGCCAGTCGACGAGGGCCGGGTCGGGGGTGCGGGTGCCCTCCCCGCCCGGGACCAGCAGGGTGTGCGGCATCCGCGCGTCGGCGAGGCCGCCGTCCGGGACGAGGAGCAGGCCGCTGCTCGTGCGGACCGGGGCGCCGTCGAGCGAGGCGGTGCGCAGTTCGTACCCGGGCCCGGGGAAGTGGGAGGCCCCGGCGAAGACCTCCATCGGTCCGGTCACGTCGAGGCTCTGGACGCCGTCGTACAGGACGACGAGCACGGATCGCTGCGTCATGTCCGCCATCCTGGGCGGCGCCGGGGCACGGCCGCAATGACGAGAAACCCACCTTTCCTGCCATGCCCGGTCGCGGGGCGGGACGGCCCGGGGCGGCGGGGGCCCGAGGGGCGGCGGGGGCCCGAGGGGCGCCGAGGAGTGCGGGGCCCGGAGGTGCCGGGCGGGCGGGGCGCCGAAGGGCGCCCGGGGGTTCCGGTGCGTACCGACCAGTCGGTAGCGTGCCGGCATGAGTACTCTTCCGCCGCTCGCCGGACGCCGCTGCCACAACGCCATCAACCCGCTGCACTCGACGGTCTACTTCTCGCCGGACCTCGGCAAGGAGTTCGCGGAGCTCGGCATCGACGACTCCAGCGCCGTCTACTTCGCCACGCGTTCGGCGGCGATGGGCGCCGTCGGTCCGGGCACGGTCACCGCGGCCTTCTACAACTTCAACCACGAACTCGTCTCCCGGCACCTGCCCGCCGTGTGGTCCGTCGCCCCGCCGGAGGCGGCCCTGGAGGCCCGGCTGCGCGCCGCCGACTCCACGCTCCGGCGGCTGCTGGGCGAGGAGGTCATCGCCTCCCCCGAGCTGGCCGAGGCGGCCGGGCTGGCGCTGCGCGCGGCCGAGGGGTGCACCCGACACGCCCGGCCGCTCTACGCCGCCCACGCCGACCTCCCGGTGCCCGAGGAGCCTCATCTGGCCTACTGGCACGCCGGCACGCTGCTGCGCGAGCACCGCGGCGACGGCCACATCGCCGCGCTCCTGACCGCCGGGCTCGACCCGCTGGAGGCCCTGGTCAGCCACACGGCGACCGGCAAGGGGATGTCCCCGCGCTGGGTGCTCGCCAGCCGGGGCTGGCACCGCGACGACTGGGACGCCGCCCGCGAACGGCTGCGCGGGCGCGGACTCCTGGACGCCGAGGGCGAGTTGACCGAGGCGGGCGTCGCGCTCCGGGCCGAGCTGGAGGAGACCACGGACCGGATGGACGCGGCCCCGTACGAGCACCTGGGCGCGCAGGGCGTGGAGCGGCTCACCGAGCTGGCGCGCGGCTTCCTCATCACGGCGGCGTCGGCGGGCGCGTTCCCGGCCGACCTGATCGGCAAGGGCTGACGCCCGGATCCGGCCACGAGGGGTGGCGCGGCGCCGCCACCCCTCGTGGGCCCGGTCATGGGCGGTCGTCCGGAGCGGCCGGGCGACACGGCGCCCGGCCACCCGGCACAATGCAGGCGGAGGGGCCCCGCCCCGGTAAGCACAGCCCGTACGAGAAGGCGAGTCGGTAGAACCGTGACGACGTCCATCGAAGGCAGGATCGCCGAGGAGCTCGGCGTACGCGAGCGGCAGGTGAAGGCGGCCGTCGAGCTGCTCGACGGCGGATCGACCGTGCCGTTCATCGCGCGCTACCGCAAGGAAGCGACCGAGATGCTCGACGACGCGCAGCTGCGCACGTTGGAGGAGCGGCTGCGGTATCTGCGGGAGCTGGAGGACCGCCGGAAGGCGATCCTCGACTCGGTGCGCGAGCAGGGCAAGCTGGACGAGGCGCTGGAGGCGCAGATCCGGGCCGCCGACACCAAGGCGCGCCTCGAGGACATCTACCTGCCGTTCAAGCCCAAGCGGCGCACCAAGGCGCAGATCGCCCGCGAGGCGGGGCTCGAACCGCTCGCCGACGGCCTGCTCGGCGATCCCTCGGTGGATCCGCTCGCCGCTGCCGCCGCCTTCGTCGATGCCGACAAGGGGGTCAAGGACGGCGCGGCGGCGCTGGAGGGGGCGCGCGCCATCCTCACCGAGCGGTTCTCCGAGGACGCGGACCTGATCGGCGAGCTGCGCGAGCGCATGTGGACGCGCGGGCGGCTGGCCGCCCGGGTGCGGGAGGGCAAGGAGGAGGCGGGGGCGAAGTTCGCCGACTACTTCGACTTCGCCGAGCCGTTCACCGAGTTGCCCTCGCACCGGGTGCTCGCGATGCTCCGGGGCGAGAAGGAGGACGTGCTCGACCTGGTCCTGGAGCCGGAGGAGCCGTCCGAGGCCCCTGGCCCCTCGACGTACGAGAACATGGTCGCCCGGCGCTTCGGGGTGAGCGACCGGGGCCGTCCCGGCGACAAGTGGCTGGGCGACACCGTGCGCTGGGCCTGGCGGACCCGCATCCTGGTGCACCTCGGCATCGACCTGCGGCTGCGGCTGCGCACGGCGGCGGAGGACGAGGCGGTGCGCGTCTTCGCGTCGAACCTGCGCGACCTGCTGCTGGCCGCGCCGGCCGGGACGCGGACCACGCTCGGGCTCGACCCCGGTTTCCGTACGGGGGTGAAGGTCGCCGTCGTCGACGCGACCGGCAAGGTCGTCGCGACGGACGTCATCCACCCGCACGTGCCCGCGAACAAGTGGGACCAGTCGCTGGCCACGCTGGAGCGGCTGGCGAAGGCCCACGACGTCGACCTGATCGCGATCGGCAACGGCACCGCGTCCCGCGAGACCGACAAGCTCGCCGGTGAACTCATCGACAAGCACCCGGAGTTGAAGCTCACCAAGGTGATGGTGTCGGAGGCGGGCGCCTCGGTGTACTCGGCGTCGGCCTTCGCCTCGCAGGAACTCCCGGACATGGACGTGTCGTTGCGCGGCGCCGTCTCCATCGCGCGGCGGCTGCAGGACCCCCTCGCGGAGCTGGTGAAGATCGACCCGAAGTCGATCGGTGTCGGCCAGTACCAGCACGACCTGTCCGAGGTGAAGCTGTCGCGCTCGCTGGACGCGGTCGTCGAGGACTGTGTGAACGGTGTCGGCGTCGACGTCAACACGGCGTCCGCGCCGCTGCTCTCGCGGGTGTCCGGGATCAGCTCGGGGCTCGCGGAGAACATCGTCGCGCACCGCGACGCCAACGGCCCCTTCCGGTCCCGCAAGTCGCTCAAGGACGTGGCGCGGCTGGGCCCGAAGGCGTACGAGCAGTGCGCGGGCTTCCTGCGGATCCGGGGCGACGACCCGCTGGACGCCTCCAGCGTGCACCCGGAGGCGTACCCGGTGGTGCGGGCGATGGTGAAGCGGACGGGCGGCGACGTCGCCTCGCTGGTCGGCAACACGGGGGTGCTGCGGTCGCTGCGGGCCGACGACTTCGTGGACGAGAAGTTCGGTCTGCCGACGGTCACCGACATCCTGAAGGAGCTGGAGAAGCCGGGCCGCGACCCGCGTCCGGCGTTTCGCACGGCCACCTTCAAGGAGGGCGTCGAGAAGATCGGCGACCTGGCGGCCGGGATGGTGCTGGAGGGCGTCGTCACCAATGTCGCGGCGTTCGGCGCGTTCGTGGACGTCGGTGTGCACCAGGACGGTCTGGTGCACGTGTCGGCGATGTCGCGGACGTTCGTGAAGGACCCGCGGGACGTCGTGAAGCCGGGCGACATCGTGAAGGTCAAGGTCATGGACGTCGACATCCCGCGCAAGCGGATCTCGTTGACGCTGCGGCTGGACGACGAAGCCACGGGTTCGGCGGCGCCGGGCGGCGAGCGGGGCGGACGTCCGCCCCGCCAGCGCCAGGGCCAGGGACAGGGCGGCGGTCAGGGGCGCGGTGGCCAGGGGCGCGAGCGGCGCGGTGGCGGCGCTCCGGCCCGTCCGGCCCCGGCGCCGGTGAACAGCGCGATGGCGGACGCCCTGCGGCGGGCCGGGCTGGCCGATCCGGAGCGGGGCGGCAGGAAGCGGTGACAGGGCGGGAGGGGCGCGCCCGCGGCGCGCCCCTCCCCCGGTCCCGTCCGGTCCCCCGACGCGGGGGCCGGCCGTCCCGGTCGGTCAGCCGACGAGTTCCAGGCCGTCGGCGACGACCCGGCCCGCGTGCAGGACCGTGCGGTCGTCGCTGCGGTCCATGACGGCGGACGTCACCGTCTCGCCCTCGACCAGCAGCAGATCGGCGGCGTCGCCCACCGCGACGCCGGGGCGGTCGGCGACGGAGCTCAGCCGCAGCAGGTCCGGGTGGAGGATCGAGGCGCCGCCGCGGCCGGCGACGGCCACGCAGTGCTCGATCAGTTCGTCGGCGCGGTAGCGGTTGGTGAAGGCCAGTTGCCAGGTCCGGTCCAGCATGTCCCCGTTGCCGTAGGGCGACCAGAAGTCGCGCTGGCCGTCCTCGCCCAGGCCGACGCGCACACCGGCGGCCGTCAGTTCGGCCAGCGGCAGGGCCCGGTGCTGGGCGGGGGCCACGGTCGCCATCGCGATGTCCAGTTCCGCGAACTCCTCGACGAGCCGTCGTGTCGTCGCCTCGTCCACGCCGCCGAGGTCGTACGCGTGCGAGATCGTCACCCGGCCGGCCATGTCGAGGGCGCGCACCCGTTCCAGGATGAGGTCGACGCTGAACACGCCCAGCGCACCGGGTTCGTGGAGGTGGACGTCGATCGGTGCCCGGTGGCGCTCGGCGAGGCCGAAGAGGACGTCCAGGTGGCGCACCGGGTCCCGGTCCAGGGTGCAGGGGTCGATGCCGCCGACGACGGCCGCGCCCGCGGACAGCGCCCGGTCCATCAGTTCCGGCACGCCCTTCTCCCTGAGCAGCCCGGCCTGCGGGAAGGCCATGATCTCGACCTCGCACCGGCCGGCGTGCGCCTCCTTGGCGGCGAGGACGCCCTCGAACCGCTCCAGTCCGCAGTCCGCGTCGATCTGCGCGTAGCTGCGGACCCGGGTCGTGCCGCGCCCGATCATGCGGCCCAGGGTGTGCGTGGCCCGTTCGGCGACGCTCCATTCGTCCTCGCGCCAGTGGGCGCGGTCGTTCATGGTCATGGCCCAGACGCCGGGGCCGCCGGTGTGGGGGCGGAAGGGCAGGCCGATCCGGGTGGAGTCAAGGTGGCAGTGGACGTCGGAGAACGACGGCAGGGCGAGCCGGCCCCGTCCCGCCACGGTCTCGCCGGCCGTGGCACGGTCCGGGTCGTGCGGGGCGAGCGCGGTGATCGTGCCGTCCTCGATCTCGATGTCGCACGGCTCGCCGCCCCAGGGACGGACGTTCGTGACCAGCATGGAATGCTTCTCCTTCGGTCTGGGGTGCCGGCCCGCGGGGCCGGGACCGGGCAAGCCGGGCGGTCCGCTCACCCGGAGGGTTCCCGGAACGGCGGGAACGTCGGCGGGAACAGCTCCGCGGTGTCGCGGCGGAGCAGGTCGCGCTCGCTGTACGCGGCGCGCATCCGGTCGAACAGTTCCTGGGCGCGGCGACGCAGGTTCGCCAGGTCGATGCCGGGGATCCGGCCGTCGGTCATGACCGGGCGCCCCGCCACGACGGAGTGACTGGCCTGCCGGGCGGTGCCGTTGAGCAGGAAGGTGCGGACGGGGTCGTCCTGGACGCCGTCGCGGATGTCGTCCAGCCGGAACGCGACGAGGTCGGCCTGTGCGCCCGGTTCCAGCCGTCCGAGGTCGGTGCGGCCGAGCGCGCGGGCGCCGCCGAGGGTGGCCGCCTCGACGTAGTGTTCGGCGGGCGCCGCGTCGGCGCGGCCGTCGACGACCTTCGCGAGGTGGACGCCGAGGTCCATGCCCCGGATCAGGTCCGGCGGGAAGGAGTCGGTGCCCAGGCAGAGGTTGACGCCTGCGCGCCGGTACGCGGCGAAGGAGTGCAGGACCTGTCCGTAGCGCAGCGAGGTCTGCGGGCAGTGGACCACCGAAACGCCCGCGGCGGCGAGGATCGCCAAATCGCCGCGGTCCTCGCCGTGCACGTCGGGGTGCCGGTCGATCACGATGCCGTGCGGCACGAGGAGCCGGGTGTCCAGCAGCCCGGTGCGCTCCAGCAGGCGCAGCGGGGTGGTGCCGTGCAGTTCCCGTACGAGGTTCCGTTCGGTCGTGCCCTGGAGACAGTGCAGGCGTACGAGGGCGTCGCGCCGCCGGGCGGCATCGGCGGTCTCCCGCAGGAGTTCCACCGTGAGCGTCTCGATGCGGCACGGCAGCAGCACGCCGTTGACCAGCGGGTCGGCCAGGGCGGCCGTGTGGTCGAGGAAGCGCAGGGCGTCCCGCAGCCCCGCGCGGCCGCGTTCCTCGTCGAACTCGACGCCCCGGCCGCCGTCGGGCAGGGTCACGTTGACGCCGGACCGGTAGGCGGGTCCCAGATAGCCCCGCAGACCGATCCGCCGGGACGTCTCCGCCATGTCGACGAGTTCGTCGTACGGCTCGGCCCAGGCGCTGTGGATCTCCGACGCGATGGGCATGTAGGTGGTGATGCCGTGCAGCGCCAGCTGGACGAGTGCGTACTCGCGGACGGTGGCCCGTTCCGCGGGGGTGAGAACGTCGTGGCGCCGGTCGGTGAAGTACTCCCGCGACCAGAGGAGTCCGCCCTCGCGTTCCGGAGCCGCCCACGAGTCCAGGACGAGGTGGTCGATGTCGGTGAGGGCGTCCAGGTCGATGAGGCCGGGCATCACCAGCGCCTCGCCGAGGTCCAGTTCCTCGTCCACCGGGCCGTCGTACCGCGTCCCGACGTACACGATCGTGTCCCCGTCCCACACGATCTCGCCGTCGCGCAGCAGCGCGTGGGTTCCGTCGCGGTGGGCGAGGACGTGGGCGGCGCGCCAGCGGGTTCGCACGGGGGTCTCCTGCGGATGCGGTGTCAGGACCGTTCCGGCCGGACGGCGGTCCACGGCTGAACCGACCCTAACACTTGGCATACCAAAATTGGACGCCCCGAAATGACGCGCTCACGCGACCAGGGGTTTCCCGCTGGTCGAAGCGGGCTCAGCCGGAACGCCCCCCATTTGGCATACCAACCGGACGCACGGGGCGTCGCCCGGTTCCTCGGCCCGGCGGGCCGGGGACGGCGCCCCGGCCCGGGGCTCAGACCTCGGTCACCTTCCCCGCCGCCACCTCGACGCGCCGCGTCGTGCGCACGGCGTCCAGCATCCGCCGGTCGTGCGTGACCAGCAGGAGCGTTCCCGGGTACGACTCCAGCGCCGATTCCAGCTGCTCGATCGCGGGCAGGTCGAGGTGGTTGGTCGGCTCGTCGAGCACGAGGAGGTTGACGCCCCTGCCCTGGAGGAGGGCGAGGGCGGCCCTGGTGCGTTCGCCCGGGGAGAGGGTCGTCGCGGAGCGCGTCACGTGGTCCGCGCGCAGGCCGAACTTGGCGAGCAGCGTGCGCACCTCGGCCGGTTCGGTGTCGGGCACGGCCGCGCAGAACGCCTCCAGCAACGATTCCGTGCCGTGGAAGAGCTTGCGCGCCTGGTCGACCTCGCCGACCACCACGCCCGAACCGAGCGTCGCGTGGCCGGAGTCCAGCGGGAGGCGGCCGAGCAGCGCGGCGAGGAGCGTGGACTTGCCCGATCCGTTGGCGCCGGTGATGGCGACCCGGTCCGCCCAGTCGATCTGCAGCGACGCCGGTCCGAAGACGAAGTCGCCGCGCACGGCCCGCGCCTCGCGCAGGGTCGCGACGACCGAGCCCGAGCGGGGCGCGGCGGCGATCTCCATCCGCAGTTCCCACTCCTTGCGCGGTTCCTCGACGACGTCGAGCCGTTCGATCATGCGCTGGGTCTGCCGCGCCTTGGCGGCCTGCTTCTCGCTCGACTCGCTGCGGAACTTGCGGCCGATCTTGTCGGAGTCGGTGGCCTTGCGGCGGGCGTTCTTGACGCCCTTCTCCATCCAGGCCCGCTGGGTCTGGGCGCGTCCTTCGAGGGCGGCGCGCTTGTCGGCGTACTCCTCGTACTCCTCGCGGGCGTGCCGGCGGGCCCGCTCGCGCTCCTCCAGGTAGGCCGCGTATCCGCCGCCGTACAGGTTGATCTGCTGCTGGGCCAGGTCCAGTTCGAGGACCTTGGTGACCGTGCGCATCAGGAATTCGCGGTCGTGGCTGATGACCACGGTGCCCGAGCGCAGCCCGGAGACGTAGCGCTCCAGCCGTTCCAGTCCGTCCAGGTCGAGGTCGTTGGTGGGCTCGTCCAGCAGGAAGACGTCGTAGCGGGAGAGCAGGAGGGAGGCCAGGCCCGCGCGGGCGGCCTGGCCGCCGGAGAGCGCGGTCATCGGCAGGTCGAGCCCGACGGTCAGTCCGAGGTCGTCCGCGACCTCGGCGGCGCGCTCGTCCAGGTCGGCGCCGCCCAGGGACAGCCAGCGCTCCAGGGTCTCGGCGTACGCGTCGTCCGCGCCCGGGGCCCCGTCGACCAGGCCCTGGGTCGCGGCGTCCATCGCGGCCTGCGCGTCGGCGACCCCGGTGCGGCGGGCCAGGAACTCCCGCACCGTTTCGCCCGGCCGCCGCTCCGGCTCCTGCGGGAGGTGGCCGACGGTGGCGGTGGGCGGGGAGAGCCGCAGCTCGCCCTCCTCCGGCCGGTCGAGTCCGGCCAGCAGCCGGAGGAGGGACGATTTGCCGGCTCCGTTGACTCCGACGAGACCGATCACGTCCCCGGGCGCGACGACGAGGTCGAGTCCGGCGAAGAGCGTGCGGTCGCCGTGTCCGGCGGCGAGATCCTTGGCGACGAGAGTGGCAGTCATCAGGGTGCCGATCCTAAGGGCTGCCCGGCGCCCGACGACGTGCGCCCGTCAGCCGCCCGGGGTCTTCGCGGGGCCGGAGGAGGCTTCCGGCGGGGGCGTGCCGTGCTCGTGGAGTCCGGTGGTGATCCGGCTGCCGCCGGGGCCGATCCGGATCTCGAAGTCGCCGGCGTACTTCGCGTGCCCCTCGATGACCGCGGACTCCACGGCCTCCACGCCGAATTCGCGCCGCACGATCAGCGGGTCCTGGCGCAGGTCCCGCATCAGCGCCACGCACATGCCGATCATCACGAGGGTGAACGGCGCGGCGACCAGGATCGTCAGGTTCTGGAGTCCGGCGAGGGCGTCACCCTTGCCGTTGCCGATGAGCAGCATGATCGCGGCCACCGCGCCGGTGGTCACGCCCCAGAAGACGACGACCCACCTGGCCGGTTCGAGGACGCCCTTCTGGGAGAGGGTGCCCATGACGATGGAGGCGGCGTCCGCGCCCGAGACGAAGAAGATGCCGACCAGGATCATCACCACCAGGCTCATCGCCGTGGCGAGCGGGAACTGCTGGAGCACTCCGAAGAGCTGGGCCTCCTGGGTGGCGGCGCCGCCGAGCTCGCCCGCCTCCTGGAGGTGGATCGCCGTGCCGCCGAAGATCGCGAACCAGACCAGGCTGACGGCGCTGGGCACCAGGATGACCCCGCCGATGAACTGCCGGATCGTCCGGCCGCGGCTGATGCGGGCGATGAACATGCCGACGAAGGGCGTCCAGGAGATCCACCAGGCCCAGTAGAAGACGGTCCAGCTGCCGAGCCATTCGGCCACGTCGCCCGCGCCGGTGGCCTCGGTGCGTCCGGCGAGCTGGGCCAGGTTGCCGAAGTAGGCGGCGATCGAGGTGGGCAGCAGGTCGAGCACGATGATGGTGGGGCCCGCGACGAAGACGAAGACGGCCAGGAACAGGGCCAGCACCATGTTGGTGTTGGAGAGCCACTGGATGCCCTTCTCGACGCCGGAGACCGCCGAGGCGACGAAGCCGACGGTCAGGACCGCGATGATCAGGACCAGGAGTCCGGTGCCGGTCTTCTCCTTCCAGTTCAGTTCGTGGAAGCCGCTGCCGATCTGGAGGGCGCCCAGGCCCAGGGAGGCGGCGGAGCCGAAGAGCGTCGCGAAGATGGCGAGGATGTCGATCAGTCGGCCGACCCCGCCGTGGGCGTGCCGGGGACCGATGAGCGGCTCGAAGACGGCGCTGATCGTCTGCCGCCTGCGGCGCCGGAAGGTGCTGTACGCGATGGCCAGGCCGACGACGGCGTAGATCGCCCAGGGGTGGAGGGTCCAGTGGAAGAGGGTGGTGGCCATCGCCGTCTGCATCGCGTCGGCGGCGTCGGCGGGGTGGGTGCCGGGCGGTGGGGCGGTGAAGTGGGCGAGCGGCTCGCTGACCCCGTAGAACATCAGGCCGATGCCCATGCCCGCGCTGAACATCATGGCGACCCAGGACACGGTACGGAACTCGGGCTCCTCCCCCTCCTGACCGAGGGAGATGTTGCCGTAGCGGCTGATGGCGAGCCAGAGGGCGAAGACGACGAAGCCTGACGCGGTAAGCATGAAGGCCCAGCCGCCGTTGTGGATCAGGCCGTTGAGCATGGAGCTGGAGATTTCCTCCAGCGAGTCGGTGGCGGTGGCTCCCCACACCACGAAGGCGAGGGTGAGGACGGCGGTGACGCCGAACACCACCCGGTCCGTCCTTGGGTGCCGGTTGCGGTCCGGGTCTTCGAGGAGGTCCGCCGTCACCGGCAGATCACCCCGGCCGCCCGTTCTCTGTTCGTCCTGCGACACGAATGGCACCTTTCACGGAAGCTCTTTTTTCGCTCTCCGTAGGCAGTACCACACGCGGCGCTCATCTCATGGGATCAACAAGCGGTATCGGCTTGACCGTTTGTGAGGTGATATGTCGCCCGTCCGTCCAGGAGGAGGGGGACCAGACTGCGGGCCGACTGCCGCATCGGTACGTACGCTCCGTCACCGTCGCGCCGGAAGATGACGCCGTGCAGCACGAGTTCGTCCCCGACCTCGTCGAACTGCTCCCGGGTGAGCCGGTATCCGCACGGCGGGTCCTGGAGGACGCGGTCCGGTTCGGGCGTCTGGTTGTCGGCGCCGCCGAGGTGCACCGGCCCCCGGTCCCGGAGACCCTCCGCGCGGGACACCGCGGTGGCGGCCCCGATCCTGCCGCGGCGCCCGTCGGCGAACTCGAACAGTCCTTCGAGCGCGGTGAGTTGGGAGTCCACGCGGCGTCGCCGGTTGAGCGCGGGGTCGTTCTTCTCGGCCTCGCCCAGCGCGTCGACGCGGGATTCGACGAGGATGCCGACGGCGTGCTTGAGCCCGGAGGTGTTGCGCAGGATGCGTTCCTGTCCGTCGCCCGCGGTCTGCTTGATCGGGTCCCCGGTGACCGGGTCGGTCCAGATGCCGTAGACGCCGCTGCCGTATCCGGCCGCCGTGGCGGCGGGCCGTACGTAACGGTCGGCCAGGGTCCGCGATTCGCCGTGCACCCCGGCGGAGACGTTGAGGTTACGGGGCCACAGGACGAACAGGTCCTTGTCGTAGTACGGCGGGGTGGCGCCGTACTCGTGCAGGTCGTGGATGACATCGGGCTTCCGGTCCCGGACGACCGCCGCGACGGCCCGGGCCTCGGCGGTCCGCAGCGCGAGGTGGTCGCGGTTGATGTCGACGCCGTCGGAGTTGCCCCGGGTGTCGGCGGCGCGCCCGTCCGGGTTGGCGGTGGGGACGACGAGGACGTTCGTACGGGAGAGGAAGGCGCGGGTCGCCGGGTCCCGGGCGTACGCCAGGTCGCGGATGGTGGTCAGGCACGCCTCGCGGCCGGCCGGTTCGTCGCCGTGCTGACTGCAGATCAGCAGCACCGTGACGGCGGCCCGCCGGTCGCCGATCCGGACCAGCCGGAGCGGGCGGCCCCGCTCCGTCGTGCCGATCCGGTCGACGCGGACCCGGTCGCTGCCCCGGTCGACGGCGGCCAGGAAGGACCGCTCCTCCGGCAGACCGGTCCAGCGGGCCCCGCCACTGGTCTCGAAGCCGGTGCGGGGCGGGACGGTCACCGCCCCGGCCGGGGCGGTGACCAGGGGCACGGCCAGTGCGGCGGCCGCGAGCGCCGACAGCGCGCCGCGGCGGGCGGAGGGGATACGGGCGTTCGTGGGCGGGCGACCCGCGCGCATCGGCATGGGCGGAAGGTACCCCGGGCCACTCCCCGACGACAGGGGGCGTTCCCTCACGGGTCCGGGGGTGCCCCCATCGGCGGATCCGGCGTGATCATGATGCGAAAGCCCCTTGCCGTCGTGTCGGCCCCATGGCGATCGTGTGACAGCGTCCGTCGTGGACACGACCAGTACGGCAGTCGCTGCGTACTGTCGGCCCGACGGTTCGAAAGATCATTCGCCCCGACGACTTGGAGCACTCGTGCACCGCAGATTCATCGTCCCGAGCGCACTCGCGGTCTCCCTCCTGCTGGCGATCCCGGCCTCGGCCGCCGAGGACACCGTGGGCGCCCCGGGCATCGGCGATCCCTACTACCCGGCGAGCGGCAACGGCGGCTACGACGTGTCGCACTACGACCTGCGGCTGAAGTACCAGCCCGCGACCGACCTGCTGGAGGGCACGGCGACGATCCTCGCCACGACCACCCAGGAACTCTCCCGCTTCAACCTGGACCTCGGGCTGGACGTCTCCGAGGTGCGGGTGAACGGCAGGAAGGCCGCCCATGTGAAGAACGGCGAGCAGGAGCTGGAGATCACCCCGGCGGCCCCGCTGGCGAAGGGCCGGGCCGTCTCGGTGGTCGTGCGGTACGCGGGGAAGCCCTCCGAGGTGAAGATCAACGGCTGGACGTCCTGGGTGCGCACCCCGGACGGCGCGGTGGCCGCCCAGGAGCCGGAGTCGGCCGCCTGGTGGTACCCGAGCAACGACCACCCGCTGGACAAGGCGACGTACGACATCTCGGTCTCCGTCCCCGACGGCGTCCAGGCCATCAGCAACGGCACGCTCCAGTCGCAGAGTTCGAAGCTCGGCTGGACCCGCTTCAACTGGCGTTCCGGCAAGCCGCAGGCCACCTACCTGACGACGCTGGCGGTCGGGAAGTTCGACATCACCACGGACACCACGGCAAACGGGCTGCCGGTCGTCAACGCGTACAGCAAGGACCTCGGCGCCAACGACGGGGCGGCCCGCGCCAGCATCGAGCGGACCGCCGAGGTCGCCGAGTGGCTGACGGAGGTCTTCGGTCCGTACCCCTTCGACGCGCTCGGCGGTTACGTGCCGAACGTGCGGAGCGGGTTCGCGCTGGAGACCCAGACCAGGCCGTTCTACAGCCCGAAGCAGTTCGCGAACGGGTCGAACGTCTCGGTCGTCGTCCACGAGCTGGCGCACCAGTGGTACGGCGACAGCGTCTCGGTCAAGGGCTGGAAGGACATCTGGATCAACGAGGGATTCGCCCGCTACAGCCAGTGGCTGTGGTCGGAGAAGGAGGGCGAGGGCACCGCGCAGGAGCTCGCGGACTACACCTACGCCCAGCACCCGGCCGACGACCCGTTCTGGACCGTGAAGCCGGGCGACCCGGGCCCGGACGACCAGTTCGCCGCGGCCGTCTACGACCGGGGCGCGCTGGCCCTCCAGGCGCTGCGCAACGAGCTCGGTGACGACACCTTCTTCGAGCTGCTGAAGGGCTGGCCGGCCGAGCACGCGTACGGGAACGCGAGCGTGGGCGACTTCGTGGCGTACGCGGAGCGGGTCTCGGGCAGGCCGCTCGCCGGCTTCTTCGACACCTGGCTGTTCCAGCCGACGCGCCCGCAGGCCCCGGCCGCGGCCGGCGCGCACGCGCTGAACGCCCCGCAGCGGCCCGCCTCGTGGAAGAAGATCGCGGCGACGAACACGGTCCACGACCACCGCTGACCGTCGCGCGGTTGCGCTCCCGGTGCCGTCGCCCCGTGTCCCCGGACCGGGGCGACGGCGCCCGGGGGCGGGGCGGACGCGCCGGATAGGCTGGTGGGGCCGGTGCGGTCCAGCCGGCCACGACCGTTTCCGGCCCGATCCCCGCGTGTACGAGGAGCGTCCCTTGCCCGGCCCGTCCCATGGTTCCCCTCGCGACGCCCGTCCCACCCTGGAGGCCGTGGCGGCCCGTGCCGGGGTCTCCCGGGCGACGGTCTCCCGGGTGGTGAACGGCGGGGCGGGGGTGCGCAAACCGCTCGTGGAGCAGGTGCGCAAGGCGGTCGAGGAGCTGGGCTACGTGCCCAACCACGCCGCCCGGACCCTGGTCACCCGGCGCAACGGGGCGGTCGCCGTGATCATCGACGAGCCGGAGTCCCGGATCTTCTCCGATCCGTTCTTCTACCGGCAGCTCCGCGGCATAAGCCGTGAACTGGCCCTGTACGACTCCCAGTTGGTGCTGCTCCTGGTGGAGGGCAGCGGCGACTTCGACCGGGTCTCCCGTTATCTGGCGGGGGGTCATGTGGACGGCGTGCTGGCCTTCTCGATGCACACGGACGACGAACTCCCGGCGATCATCCGCCGGTTCCGGGTGCCCACGGTCTACGGGGGCCGACCCGGCCCGCCGGACGCCTCCCGCGAGGCGGTCGTCCCGTACGTGGACTGCGACAACCGCGGCGGCGCGGCCGAGGCCGTACGCCATCTCGTCTCCCTGGGCCGGCGGCGGATCGCGCACATCGCCGGGCCGCGCGACCAGACCTCGGCCCTCGACCGGATCGACGGCTACCGCGACGCGCTGCCCGAGGGGGCGCCGGAACTGCTCGCGGACGGCGACTTCACCGTCGGGGGCGGCGCACGGGCGATGGCGGAGCTGCTGGACCTCCGGCCCGCCCCGGACGCGGTCTTCGCCGCCAACGACCTGATGGCCTCGGGCGCCCTGCGGGTGCTGCGCGAGCGCGGGCTCGACGTGCCCGGGGACGTGGCCCTGGTCGGCTTCGACGACATGGCGTCGATCGCCACGACCACCGATCCACCGTTGACGACGGTCCGTCAGGACGTGGAGGGGATGGGCCGGTTGATGGTGCGGATGCTGATGCGGCTCCTCGACGACGGGGCCGGGGCCAAGGGCGGGGAGCAGGAGCCGGTGATCACGCCGACCGAGCTGGTGCGCCGGGACTCCGCCTGAGTGCGCCGCTGCGGACGGCCTCGCGGTGGGCCGCCCGCGCCCGGCGGGCGTACGGCAGATAGCGCAGCCGCTCGGGGAGCACCGGCACGACGTGCCGCACCACCGCGCACCACCGGCGCAGTCTCCGCTCCTGTGCGTCCGTCCACTCCAGTCCGATCGCCTCCCGGGCGTCCGGTGGCATCAGTCCGACGGTGACGAAGCGGCGGAACCGGGCCAGCGGTGGCAGCAGCACCGGCCACAGCGCCCTCAGCAGCAGTCTGACCGGCAGCGGGCCGCGGTCCGGCGGCGGTACCGGCCGGTCGGTGGCGACCAGCTCCTCGACGACGGCGTTCGTCCCGATCTCGTCGGCGAGCATCTTGCGGTAGTACGGCCAGAACTCCTCGATCGTCTGCGGCATGTCCCGGTCGTGGATGCCGAGGATCCTGCCGACCTGGAGCCACTCCCGGTAGAGGGCCCGCTCCTGTGCTCCGGTGAGCGGGCGGAGCAGGTAGCGGGCGCCGTGCTGGTAGACGGGGAAGCCCGTGGCGTGCACCCACGCGTAGTTCGCGGGCGACAGCGCGTGGTAGCGGCGGCCACGGGCATCGGTGCCCTGGATGGTGCGGTGCAGGGCGCGCAGTCTGCGCCCCTCCTCGGCCGCCGCCTCGCCCCCGTAGACCCAGAGCTGGAGCGAGTTCAGGGAGCGCTCGCCGCGTCCCCAGGGGTCGGTGCGGAAGACGGAGTGCTCGTCGACGCCCGCGCCGACCGCCGGGTGGGCGACCTGGAGGGTGAGGGCGGCGGGCAGCATCAGCAGGGCCCGGACGTCGCCGGACAGGCTCCACAGGACCCCGCCGGGCGGGGGCGGCGCGGGGGTCTCGCCCCGTACGCCTCTCGCGTCCCGTGCGATCCGCTCGCCCTGTGCTGCTTCGCTGCTCATGCGGTGCTCCCGAGGGCCGGTGGGGCGGGGGTTCCTCGTCCCGCCCCCTGTGATCCAGTATGCGATCGGTCCGGGACGGGCGTGCACGGGGCCTCGTGCCCCGGGCGGAACGGGCGGCGGGGGGGGGGGGGGGGGGGGGGGGGGGGGGGGGGGCGGCGGGGGGGGGGTGGGGGGGGGGCGGGGCGGGGGGTGGGGGGGCGGGGGGGGGGGGGGGGGGGGGGGGGCCGGGGGGGGGGGCGCCGGGTGGTCGCTCCCCCCGGGGGCTGCGCGCCCGCGGGGGGGGGCGGGGGGGCCGCGGGGGCCCCCCCCCCCGCGGGGCCCGGGCGGGGGGGGGGGGCGCCCCCCCCCCCCTCGGCGAGGTCGCCGTCGCCGATGTCGTCGAC
>NZ_JBIAQQ010000050.1:0-15000 GCF_042889165.1 Streptomyces sp. NPDC002669
GCCCACCCCCCCCCCCCCGCCCGCCGGCCGGGGGGGGGGGCGGGGGGGGGGGGGGGGGCCCGGCGCGCCGGCCCCCCCCCCCCCCCCCCCCCCCCCCCCCCCCCCCCCGGGGCATAGTACGGCCGACCGGTGTCCCGGGGTCGAGGAGCGGGTGACCGGGAGGCGGGGAGCGGGCGGCGGAGGTGGTTTGCCGGGCGGGGCGGGGGCCGGGTGGGGCGGGATGGCCAACCATTGGGGGACATACGGTTCCGATGGGGCGGTCGGTATGCTCGCCGCCATGTCTTCGCCGGTCGCTCCGTCCCCGCCCCCGGGAGACCCCTCTCCCCGGGACCGCGACGACGCCTGCCCCGGCACGCTGCGGCTGCACGGCGCGGACGACGGCGCGCTGGCCCGGGTCCGGGTTCCCGGCGGGGTGCTGGACGCGGCGCGGGCGGACGCCCTGGGCAGGGCCGCCGAGGAGCTGGGCGACGGTGAGTTGCATCTCACTTCGCGCGGCAACGTGCAGCTGCGCGGCCTGGGACCGGGCTGCGGCGCCGAGTTGGCCCGTCGGCTGGGCGGGGCGGGACTGCTGCCCTCCGCCCGCCACGAGCGGATACGCAACGTGGTGGCGTCACCGCTCTCGGGCCTCGACGCCTCGGGGGCCGGGGACGTCCGCCCCTGGCTGTCCGGACTGGACGCGCTGCTGTGCGCCGACGACGAAACGGCGGGCCTGTCCGGCCGGTTCCTCTTCGCCCTCGACGACGGCCGCGGCGACGTGGCGGCGCTCGGCGCCGATGTGACCCTGGTCGCACAGCGGGACGGGACCGCGCTGCTGCGGATCGGCACGGCGCGGGCCACCACCCGGATACCCGGTGAACAGGCCCCGCGAGCCGCCCTTCTCGCCGCCCGGACGTTCCTGGAGCGGGCGCGCGGCCACGGGGCGTGGCGGGTGACGGACCTGCCCGGCGGGGCCGATGACCTCCACGCCGAAGTCGCCGGACGACTGCGCCGGGCGGGGCTCGTCGCCGCCCCGGACGCCCCCGACACCCCTCCCGCCCCCGCCGGCCCCACCGGTCGCACCGGTCCCGCAGTGGGCATCGTGAACTCCCCGCGCGGCACCGCCGCGTTGTCCGTGGGCGTGCCCCTCGGCCGCATCACCCCCGGGCAGTGGCGGACGCTGACGGACACGGCCCGCCGGGGCGGCGGCGAACTGCGCCTGACGCCGTGGCGCGGGATCGTCGTCCCCGGGGTGCCCCGGCCGCAGGCCCCGGAACTGCTGGCCGCCCTGGGAGCCACCGGTCTCGTCACCGGCCCCGACTCCCCCTGGACCGGGGTGGGCGCCTGCATCGGACGGCCGGGCTGCGCGAAGTCGCTGGCCGACGTGCGGGCCGACGCGGCGGCCGCGCTGGGGCCCGTGGGGGCCCTGCCCGTGTACTGGTCCGGGTGCGAACGCCGGTGCGGGCACCCCCGGGGCGAGTGGGTCGACGTCGTCGCCGGCCCCGGCGGATACCGGGTCTCCCGCGTACGGGACGCCGCCCGGACCCCCGTACGCCCCCCTGCCCAGGACTCCGCCCAGGAGCCCGTACGGAACGACGAGGGGCGGCAGCAGGCCCCGTACGACCTCCCCGGCGGCTCCGACGGGCTCGCCGCCGCGGTGGCGGCGGCCCGGGGCACGCGCGGCCTGCCCATCTGACCGACGACACCGCGGCCTTCGGACCCGACCGCTCCACGCCCCATGACCTTGTGACCCCATGTCCCCCTGAAGAGAGCGAAAAAGCCGTGCACGAGTACGAGAAGGACGGACCGGCGATCTACCGCCAGTCCTTCGCCACGATCCGCGCAGAGGCGGACCTGTCCGGTCTGCCCGCCGATGTCAGCCAGGTCGCGGTCCGCATGATCCACGCCTGCGGCATGGTCGACCTCGTACGCGATCTCGCTTTCAGCCCGGACGTGGTGGCCCGTGCCCGTGCGGCGCTGCGGGCCGGTGCGCCCATCCTGTGCGACGTGGCCATGGTCGCCAGCGGCGTCACCCGCAAGCGGCTGCCCGCGGCGAACGAGGTGGTGTGCACCCTGTCCGACCCGGCGGTGCCCGGTCTCGCGGCGGAGCTGGGGACCACCCGCAGCGCCGCGGCCCTGGAGCTGTGGCGCGACCGGCTGGAGGGTTCGGTCGTCGCGGTCGGGAACGCGCCGACCGCCCTGTTCCGGCTGCTGGAGATGATCGAGGAGGGCGCGCCCCGCCCGGCGGCCGTCATCGGGGTGCCCGTCGGCTTCATCGGCGCGGCCGAGTCCAAGGACGCCCTGGCCGCGCACCCGTCCGCACTGGACCACCTGATCGTGCGCGGCCGGCGCGGCGGCAGCGCCATGGCGGCGGCCGCCCTCAACGCCATCGCCAGCGAGGAAGAGTGACCGTGAGCGAGCAGCAGACCGGCCGGCTGTACGGGGTCGGGCTCGGCCCCGGCGACCCGGCCCTGATGACCGTGCGCGCGGTGCAGATCATCGCCGGTGCGGACGTCGTCGCGTACCACAGCGCCCGGCACGGGCGGTCCATCGCCCGGTCCATCGCGGCGGAGCACATCCGCGCCGACCACATCGAGGAGCCGCTGGTCTACCCCGTCACGACGGAGACCACGGACCATCCGGGCGGCTACCGGGGCGCGATGGAGGAGTTCTACGCGCAGGCTGCGGCGCGGCTGGCGGAGCACCTGGACGCCGGCCGCACGGTCGCGGTGCTCGCCGAGGGCGACCCGCTCTTCTACGGCTCGTACATGCACATGCACAAGCGGCTCGCCGACCGCTACCCGACCGAGGTGATCCCGGGGGTGACCTCGGTCAGCGCCGCCGCGGCCCGGCTCGGCACCCCGCTGGTGGAGGGCGAGGAGGTGCTGACGATCCTGCCCGGCACCCTGCCGGAGGAGGAGCTGACCGCCCGGCTCGCCGCCACCGACGCGGCCGTGGTCATGAAGCTGGGGCGCACCTTCCCCGCCGTGCGCCGGGCCTTCGAGGCGTCCGGGCGGCTGCCCGAGGCCCGTTACGTCGAACGCGCCACGATGGCCGGGGAGCGCCGGGCCGAACTGGCCGGGGTCGACCCCGGGTCGGTGCCGTACTTCGCGGTCGCGGTCCTGCCGAGCCGGGTCGACGCGCCGCGTCCGGGGAACACGCCGGGCGGCGGCGAGGTGACCGTCGTCGGCACCGGGCCCGCCGGGCCGCTGTGGCTGACGCCCGAGACGCGCGGGGCGCTGGCCGCCGCCGACGACCTGGTCGGCTACACCACCTATCTGGACCGGGTGCCGGTCCGTCCGGGGCAGGTGCGGCACGGCTCGGACAACAAGGTCGAGTCGGAGCGGGCCGAGTTCGCCCTCGACCTGGCCCGGCGCGGCCGGCGGGTGGCCGTGGTGTCCGGCGGCGACCCGGGGGTCTTCGCCATGGCGACGGCCGTACTCGAAGTGGCGTCGCAGGAGGAATACGCGCGGGTGCCGGTGCGGGTGCTGCCGGGGGTGACGGCGGCCAACGCCGCCGCCGCGCGGGCGGGTGCGCCGCTGGGCCACGACTACGCGACGATCTCGCTCTCCGACCGGCTCAAGCCGTGGGAGGTGATCGCGGAGCGGCTGCGCGCGGCGGCCTCGGCGGACCTGGTGCTCGCGCTGTACAACCCCGGCTCGCGCAGCCGTACCTGGCAGGTCGGCAAGGCCCGTGACCTGCTGCTCGAACACCGCTCGCCGGACACGCCCGTGGTGCTGGGCCGGGACGTGGGCGGGCCGGCCGAGAGCGTGCGGACGGTGCGCCTGGCCGACCTCGACCCGGCCGAGGTGGACATGCGGACGATCCTGCTCGTCGGCTCCTCGCAGACCCGGTGGGTACGGCGCGGCGACGACGGCGACCAGATCGTCTGGACGCCCCGCCGCTACCCGGAGGACTGAGCGCCTGTCGCGCGTACGGGTCCCGGCCGCCCGCCGTCGCCCGTACGCGCGGCGACCGGGCCCGTACGGAGAAGGCCGCAGCCCCTGCGGCGGCCGGTCAGGGCCAGTGGACCGTCGGCTGTGCGCGCAGCCAGGCGACGGCCGGTTCCGGGGCGGCGACGACGGGCACGCCCGGCGGCACGGGCGGCCTGCGCACCACCACCACGGGGATGCCCGCCTCGCGGGCGGCAGTGAGCTTGGGGGCCGTGGCCTCGCCGCCGCTGTCCTTGGTGACGAGGACGTCGATGCGGTGACGGTCGATCAGCCGGCGTTCCCCTTCGAGCGTGAACGGGCCCCGGTCGAGCAGGACCTCCATCCGCGCGGGGCACGGCGTGCCGGGGTCGGGGGCGTCCACCGAGCGCATCAGGAACCACAGCGGATCCGACCCGGCGAAGGCGGCGATCCCCATCCGCCCGGTCGTGAGGAAGACCCGCCGCCCCAGCCCGGGCAGCGCCGCCGCGGCCCCGGCCAGCGAATCGACCGGGTGCCAGTCGTCGCCGTCACCGGGCACCCAGCCGGGGCGGCGCAGCGCCAGCAGGGGAACATGGGTCGCGGCGGCGGCAGCGGCCGCGTTGAAACTGATCGTCCCGGCGAAAGGATGGGTGGCATCGATGAGCGCGTCCACCCGGTGCGTGCGCAGCCACGCGGCGAGGCCGTCGGCCCCGCCGAAACCGCCGATGCGGACCTCCCCCGGCGGAAGCCTCGGACCGGCCACCCGGCCGGCGAGCGAACTGGTCACCCGGGCCCCGGCCGGGGCCGTCCCCACCAGCAGTCCGGCGAGGCGGCGGGCCTCCGTGGTTCCGCCGAGAACGAGTACGTGCATCGGATCCATCCATGAGTGAGGCGAAGGGCGGGCGCAGCGCCCAACTGAAACACACCGGTCTGCGGCCCGGCTGGACCACCGGGGCCTGTGCGACCGCGGCGGCCACCGCCGCGTACACGGCCCTGCTGACCGGTGACTTCCCCGACCCGGTGACGATCACCCTGCCCAAGGGACAGACGCCCGCGTTCGCGCTCGCGGTGGAGGAGCTGGCGGCGGACCGGGCGATGGCCGGGGTGGTGAAGGACGCGGGCGACGATCCCGACGTGACGCACGGCGCCCTCGTCCGGGTCACCGTGCGGCGGCTGGCGCCGGGCGCGGGCGTGGTGTTCCGGGCCGGTCCGGGCGTGGGCACGGTCACCCTGCCCGGCCTGCCGCTCGATGTCGGGGAGCCCGCGGTCAACCCGGTGCCGCGGCAGATGATCCGCGACCACATCGCCCGGGTCGCGGCGGAGCACCGGGGGTCGGGGGACGTCGAGGTCACCGTCTCCGTGGACGACGGCGAGGAGCTCGCCCGCTCCACCTGGAACCCGCGCCTCGGCATCCTGGGCGGCCTGTCGATCCTGGGGACGACGGGCGTGGTGGTGCCGTACTCCTGCTCGGCGTGGATCGACTCGATCCGGCGCGGCGTGGACGTGGCCCGGGCCGCCGGGCACACCCATGTGGCCGGCTGCACGGGCTCCACCTCGGAGCGGACCGTGGTGGCCGAGTACGGCCTGCCGGAGATCGCGCTGCTGGACATGGGCGACTTCGCGGGCGCGGTGCTCAAGTACGTGCGCCGTCATCCGGTGGACCGGCTCACCGTCTGCGGCGGGTTCGCCAAGCTGTCGAAGCTGGCCGCGGGCCACCTCGACCTGCACTCGGCCCGGTCCCAGGTCGACAAGCCCTTCCTGGCCGAACTGGCCCGGCGCGGGGGTGCCGACGAGGAGCTGGCGGCCGAGGTGGCGACCGCGAACACGGGTCTGGCCGCGCTCCGTTCCTGCCAGGCGCGCGGCGTTCCGCTCGGTGACCTGGTGGCCGTGGCGGCCCGGGACCAGGCGCTCTCGGTCCTGCGGGGCGCCCCGGTGGCCGTCGACGTCATCTGCGTCGACCGGGCGGGAACGGTCGTCGGACGCAGCGAGGTGCGCTGACGGCCGTCGGCCGGCCCGGCCGCTTTCCCCGTGCTCCGCGGCCGGCCCCCGGGCTCCCCGGCTTCCGGCTTCCGACTCCCGTCAGCAGACGTGCCGTTCGCGGTGCGGCGAGTAGAGGTGGCTGTCGCGGAACTGCTCGGCGCCGAGGGTGCGGCCGACCATGATGACGGCGGTACGGATCACTCCCGCCGCCTTCACCTGCCCGGCGATGTCGTCGAGGGTCCCGCGCAGGACCAGTTCGTCCGGCCGGGAGGCCAGCGCCACGACGGCGGCCGGGCAGTCGGCCCCGTAGTGCGGCAGCAGTTCCGCCACCACGCGGTCCACGTACCGGGCGGCGAGGTGCAGCACGATCAGCGCCCCGCTGCGGCCCAGCGTGGCCAGGTCCTCGCCCTCCGGCATGGCGGTGGCGCGCTGGGCGATCCGGGTGAGGATCACGGTCTGGCCGACGGTCGGCACGGTCAGTTCCCGCTTGAGCGCCGCGGCGGCGGCCGCGAACGCGGGGACGCCCGGCACCACTTCGTAGGGCACCCCGGCCTCGTCGAGCCGCCGCATCTGCTCGTTGACCGCGCTGAACACCGACGGGTCGCCCGAGTGCAGCCGGGCCACGTCCTGGCCGGCCTCGTGCGCGGCCAGCAGTTCGGCGGTGATCTGGTCGATGTCGAGCTGGGCGGTGTCCACCAGACGGGCGTCCGGCGGGCATTCGGCGAGCAGTTCGCGGGGCACCAGGCTGCCCGCGTACAGGCACACCCCGCAGGCCGCGAGCGTGCGGGCACCGCGCACCGTGATCAGGTCGGCCGCACCCGGGCCCGCGCCGATGAAGTACACGGTCATCTGTTGTCTCCTGGATCTTCCGCGGACACCCGTGCGGGGCGTTCCGCGACGGGAATGGTCGAGGTCCTGCGCACGGACCACTGGGTGACCGGCATGGCCTGCCGCCAGCCGGTGAAGCCGCCGACCGGCACGGCGTGCGCGACCGCGAGCCGGACCAGTTCGCCGCCGTACCGCCGGTGCGCACCGGCGAGCAGGGCCTCGGACTCCAGCGTGACCGTGTTGGCGACCAGCCGGCCGCCGACGGGCAGCGCCTCCCAGCAGGCGTCGAGGAGGCCGGGCGCGGTCAGCCCGCCGCCGATGAACACGGCGTCGGGCGCGGGCAGTCCGGCCAGTCCGTCCGGGGCCCGGCCGGTGACGACGCGCAGCGCGGGCACGCCGAGGCGGTCGGCGTTGCGCGTGATGCGTTCCGCCCGGCGCGGGTCGCGTTCCACGCAGATCGCACGGCAGGACGGGTGGGTCCGCATCCACTCGATCGCGATGGATCCCGAGCCGCCGCCGATGTCCCACAGGAGTTCGCCGGGGGCGGGTGCGAGCACGCCGAGGGTGGTGGCCCGCACATGGCGTTTTGTGAGCTGCCCGTCGTGCTCGTACGCCTCGTCGGGCAGGCCCGGTACGGCGCCCAGGCGCAGGGTGTCGGGGGCGCGGCGGCATTCGACCGCGACGATGTTCAAGGGGTCGCCCGGCGGGTGCGGCCAGTGGTCCGCGGTGCCCTCCGTGCAGGACTCGTCCATGCCGCCGAGCTGTTCGAGCACCCGCAGCCGGCTCGGGCCGAAGCCCCGCTCGCGCAGCAGCCCGGCCACCTCGGCGGGGGTGGTGGCGTCCGCGCTGAGGACCAGCAGCCGTCGGCCGTCGTGGAGGGCGGCGGCCAGCCGGGCGGCGGGGCGGCCGACCAGGGTGACGACCTCGGTGTCCTCCAGCGGCCAGCCGACGCGGGCGCAGGCGTAGGACACGGACGAGGGGTGCGGCACGACGTTCAGCGCGGCGGCGCCCAGCACTTCGGTCAGGGCCCGGCCGATCCCGTAGAACATGGGGTCGCCGCTGGCCAGGACGGCGATCCTGCTGCCCGCGTGCTCGGCGAGCAGACCGGGGACGGCGGGCCTCAGCGGAGACGGCCACGGCACCCGGCGTCCGGCGCACGACGGCGGGAGCAGGTCGAGCTGCCGTCCGCCACCGATCAGCACCTGCGCGGCGGCCAGCGCCTCACGGGCCGGCCCGGACAGTCCCGGCCAGCCGTCGGCACCGATCCCTACGACGGTCACCGCAGGTGGGGCGGGGGGTTCGGGTGGGGCGAGGGTCACGGCCGGTACCTCGGTGCTCGGGGGCTGACGCAGCCGAACTCTACTGTCCGGCCCCGATCGCGCACCGGCCAGGTGAGCTCCGCCGATGCCGTCCGAGCGGCACGCTCCGGAGAGGCCGGCGGAGTGGCACACCCCCGCGACGCCGGCGGAGCGCGCCGCCCCGCGTACCCGGCCCCGGTCCGGTACGGGGGTCCGGGCCGGTGCACGGGCCGGTCCCCCCGTACGGCTGCGGGAATCGCTCCCCGGCGGGCCTCATGAACCGTCCGGTTCGACGGCTGCGGCCTCGGCCCATTCGACGAACTGGACGACGACCCCGTTGGGGTCCTCGATCTGGAACAGCCGCTCGCCCCAGGGCTCTTCGCGCAGCGGCATGGTGATCTCGACGCCCTCGGCGCGCAGCCGCTTCTCCTCCGCCTCGATGCCGGTGAGGGTGAGGGCGAGGATCAGGCCCGAGGCGTGCCGGTCGCGCTGGCCGGCCGGCAGGACCTCGGTGCCGCGCTGCAGCAGGACGATGTCGGCGGCGGCGTCCTGGCGGGTGAGCGAGGCGAATCCGTCGGCGGCGGCCTGCACCCGGTAGGCGAGGTGCGTGGTGAAGAAGTCCTGGGACGCGGCGACGTCGTCGACGGTGAGCGAGACGGTGGTGGCGGTGATCTGCAAGGCGGGTTCCTGTCCGTGAGAGGGCTGAACGGTCTGTGCGGGGTTCCGTACGAGCCCGAGGGGTCGTACGAGGACGCGGCGCTGCGCGGGACCGGGCGTCAGTAGGAGCGACGGCGCGGGATGTTGCGCATGGCGCGGGTGTTGCCCGGGACGCGCCCGGCGGAAGGCGGGGCGACGAACCGGGACCGGCGGTTCCCCTTGTTGTCGGGGTGGTCGGCCTGCTCGGCTGCCTGGTTCGCGAGGAACGTGACGAGGTCGGTCTTTCGCATGACCGCTCCTTTCCATCGGGAGAAACTTGCGACGGACGTAAACTTAGAACGAGACCCGTCGGGGTGTCAACATAAAAATGCTACGGAGGTAAGATTCGCCCATGAGTATCGACATGGAACCGAGGACGAGCACCGCGGCATCTCCCGGAACGCCGGGCGCACCGGGCCTGCGGGAGACCAAGAAGCGGGAGACCCGGCAGCTGATCTCCGACCACGCGACCAGGCTCTTCGTCGAGCAGGGCTTCGAGCGGACGACCATCGCGGAGATCGCCGTCGCGGCACGCGTGGCCAAGAAGACGGTGACCAACTACTTCCCGCGCAAGGAGGACCTGGCGCTCGACCACCAGGAGGCGTTCATCGACAGCTCGGCCCAGGTCGTGGCCTCCCGGGAGGAGGGCGAGTCCGCCCTGTCCGCGCTGCGCCGGGACTTCGGGGCCGCGGTGGCGGCGCAGAATCCGGTCCAGGGCTTCGCGGGGCCGGAGTTCTCCCGCATGATCGCCGACAGCCCCACCCTCTCGGCCTGCCTGCGCGGCCTGCACGACCAGCGCGAGGAGGCCCTGGCCGCCGCCCTCGCCGAGGCCACCGGCTCCACCCCCGACGACATCACCGTGCGGACGGCGGCGGCCCTGCTCGGCGCGGTGCAGCGCACCCTCTTCCAGCGCGTCCAGGAACTCACCCTCACCGGCCTCGCCAACCCGGAGATCGCCGAGATCGTCGCGACGGAGGGGGAACGCGCCTTCGGCCTGCTCGAACCGGCACTCGCGGACTACGCCACGGCCGGCCCCGCCTCATGAACCGAACGACCGGGACACCCCGCCACCCCGTGAACCGAGCGGCCGGAGCCGGACGCCCCACCGCGGACCGAGCGGCCGAAGCACCGCACCACACCGCGGACCGAGCGCTCCGGAGGTAGCCGCACTCGGCGACCGCGGCACGAAATGCACCTTTTCTGCCTGCGTGCGAGTCTGGTCATGGCCCATCGTCCGAGATCCGCAACAGGAGGCACGATCGTGGGCAAGAAGCAGAGTCGGCAGAACCGCGGCGCCCGCACCGGCGGCCACGAACGCAGCACCGCTCCGGAGACGAAGGAGCAGACGCAGCCGACCAACACCCCGGACCCGGTGCGCTCGATCTCAGAACAGGTCTCCCACCGGAAGCAGCGGAGGTTCGGCCACAACTGACCCTCCCGGCAACACGACAACCGCCCTCTGCGGTGGCACCCCCAAGGGGAACGCCACCGCAGAGGGCGTTTTTCGTTGGGACCCCCGCTTCCGCTGAGACTCCCCGCTTCCTTTGAGGCCCTCCGCTTCCGCTGAGGCCCTCCGCCCCGCGCCCGCTCCCCCGCTCTCCCCCGCCCCCGGGCCCGGCCACGCCTCCGCCCCCGCGCCCGCCGCGCGTCACTCCGCGTAACCCCCTGGGCGGACCGCCCCCGCCGCCCCGCACCGTTTGCCACCATTCCGGCACGGCGCCCACCGCACCCCCGCGGCCTCCCCGGCTCCTCGACGAGCCCTCCGCGAACTTCCCGCGAGCCGTCGCAGCCGACGAAGCGCACCCCCGTCGCGCCGTCCGCGCATCGCTCGCGAGCCCTCCGCGCACCACTCCCGCGCGGCCCCAACGCATGGCCGAATAACGTCCGTTCGGGCCGCCCCCAGAGGTTTATCTACGCGCGGAGCTCAGCAGCCGAACGGCCATTCGGGCATATCAGACCAGTTTTTCCCCGGCTATTACCGGCTGGTACCGGCAGCTGCTAGAAACATGGCGCTCAACCCAACCCCCCATCCACCCCCCACACTTCGGAGGGCTGACAGCCATGTCGGTACGGAGATTCTGGGCGTCCGCATCCACCCTGGCGCTCGCCGCCGTGGCCGCCCTGGGCTTTGCCCAGCCGGCCTTCGCGAACTCGACGGCCGCGAGCGGTTACGTCGCTCTCGGTGACTCGTACTCGTCCGGTGTCGGGGCGGGAAGTTACCTGTCCGACAGCGGCGACTGCCGTCGCAGCACCAACTCCTACCCCTACCTCTGGGCAGCGGCGAACTCGCCCTCCTCCTTCTCCTTCGTGGCCTGTTCGGGCGCCACGAGCAGCTCGGTGGCAAGCACCCAGCTGGGGGCACTGAGCTCCTCCACCGGCCTGGTCAGCGTCACCGCGGGCGGCAACGACGTCGGCTTCGCCGACGTCATGCAGGCGTGCGTGCTCTCCGGCGAGGCCACCTGCCTCAGCAGGGTCAGCACGGCCGTCTCGCAGACGCAGAACTTGCTTCCGTCCAAGCTCGGTTCGCTCTACACCTCCATCCGGTCACGGGCTCCCCAGGCCCATGTCGTGGTCCTCGGCTACCCGCGCTTCTACCGGCTGAGCGGCAGCTGCATCGCGGGTCTCTCCGAGAAGGAGCGCTCGGCGATAAACAACGCGTCCGACGTGCTGAACGGCGTCATCGCCAAGCAGGCGGCCAACGCCGGGTTCACGTTCTCCAGCGTGGTGGACGAGTTCAGCGGGCACGAGCTGTGCTCCGGCGACGCGTGGCTCCACAGCGTGACCCTCCCGGTCTACAACTCGTACCACCCCAAGGCCGCCGGGCAGGCCGGTGGTTACCTCCCGGCCTTCCGCTCGGCCGCGTAGGACGCGGACGACGAGGATGCAGGGCGGCGGGCCGACGGATCACCTCCGAAGGCCCGCCGCACTCATGCGCGCCCCGGCCGGGTCCCCCACCCCGGCCGGGCACGCCCCCCTCCCTAAGGGCCCCGCCCGAACCGGTCCGCCCCCGAGCGGACCCGGCCTCCCCCGGACGGCCCCGGACGTGCTGCCGATTGCCCGGACTCAGTACCGCTCCACCAGGTGTTCGCGACCCGCCGGGGGCTCGTACGCCTCGGGCCAGAAGTCCGTTATCCCGTTGATCCGCCCCGCCCCGTCGAACGTGAAGAAGTGGATCGCGTGCGACTCCTCGGCGCCGGTCGTCACCAGCGTCCGGGCTGCGGCCTGGTGCCCCTCGTGGTCGGCCACGATCCGCTCGACACGGACCCGCCAGTCCCCCGGGTACTCACGGTTGAACCGCAGGTACCGCTCCTTGCCGTGAATCCGTTCCCGGGTCTGCGGCAGGTCGTACAGCACGTCGTCGGCCAGCGTGGCGGCGAAGGCGTCCCAGTCCCGGGAGTCGGCCGCACTCCAGTACGTCTCCACGGCGACACGCAGCTCGGCAGTCGTAGTCATGGTTCGAGTCTGTACCCCACCACTGACAATCGCCCCGACCTGGCGTTTCGTCAGGAACCGGCCGGCTTCGACGCCTTGAGCGAGTACATCAGCGGGATGCGCGGCCGCCCGGCGGGGAACCGGTAGTAGCCGTCGTCCTGCCGGTCCAGCGCCTCGAAGCGGGGGACGAGCGAGACGTCGTGCTCGTTCAGGAAGTCGATCCGCAGCCCATTGGCGGCCAGTGCCGACACCACCTCGCCGATCGGATGCTGCCACTCGACGGTGCGGTTGTGGACGGTGGGCGCTTCCAGGTCCGCGTACGTGCCCGGCGTGTCGTCCACCCATGCGTCGCGGGTGAAGTAGTCGTACTCGACCTTCGCGCCCGTGGCGTCGTCGAAGCAGTCCGCCATCGGGTGGAACTCCACGAGGTAGAGGAAGCCCCCGGGCGCCACGAGCGACGCGGCGACCTCCGCCCAACGCCCGATGTCGGGCAGCCAGTTCAGCGCGCCGATCCCGGTGTAGACGATGTCGTACGAGGTGTCGGGCACGGCCGCGGCGGCGTCGTGGACGTCCGCCGCGACGAACGCCGCCCGGTCCTGGTCGAACCCGAGCTCGCGGGCCAGGACGCGCGCCGCCTCGACGGCCGGTTCGGAGAGGTCCAGCCCGACGACGGGCCCGGCGCCGTGCCGCGCCCAGGAGAGGGTGTCGACCCCGATGTGGCACTGGAGGTGCAGCAACGACTTCCCCGTGACGTCCCCGACCTCGACGGGTTCGAAGTCGCGCAGGCCGTCCTTGCCGGCGCGGAAGGCCGCGAGGTCGTAGTAATCGCTGCCGACGTGGATCGGCACTCGCTCGTCCCAGAACGCGCGGTTCGCCTCGTGCCAGTTGTCAGGGGTGGGTGCATGCATGCCGGGGAGGTTATCCACAGGCTGAGGACGGAGCGAACGAATTATCGGCGTCCGACGCAGAATGGGGGGCATGACTGAGATCACTGGTTCGACGACGGCCTCTTCCGCCCCGGAAAACGCCCCCGCGGCCGCGGCCGCCCCGGAGAGCACCTCCGTGCCGGAGTGGGAGCAGCGTTTCCGGGCGTCGCGGGTGTCGCTGCCCGACTGGGCGGAGGACGCCCCGGACCGCGCGCTGTTCGTCTCCAACGCCACGGGCACGTACGAGCTGTACGCCTGGGACCGTGCCACCGGCGAGCAGCGCCGGGTGACGGACCGGCCGAACGGCACGACGGACGGTGTGCTGACCCCTGACGGGGAGTCGATCTGGTGGTTCGACGACACCGACGGGGACGAGTTCGGGGTGTGGATGCGCCGGCCGTTCCACGGCGGGGAGGCCGGGGCGGGCGACGAACCGGCGGTGCCCGGCCTCGCCCCCTCGTACCCCGCGGGGCTCGCGATCGGGCGGGACGGCACGGCGGTGATCGGCCGCTCGACCGACGAGGAGGGGACGACGGTCCACGTCGTGCGCCCCGGGTCCGCCCCCGTGGAGATCTACCGCCACCGCGAGTCGGCGGGCATCGGCGACCTCAGCCACGACGGGACGCTGATCGTCCTGGAGCACACCGAGCACGGCGACGCGATGCACTCCGCGCTGCGCGTGGTGCGGCCGGACGGCACGACGGTCGCCGAGCTGGACGACACCGAGGGCGGCACCAAGGAGCTTGGCCTGTCCGTGCTGGGCTTCGCCCCCGTCGCCGGGGACACCAGGCTGCTGGTCGGGCATCAGCGGCGGGGCCGCTGGGAGCCGATGATCTGGGACCCGACGACGGGCGAGGAGACGGACCTCGCGCTCGGCCTGCCCGGCGACGTGAGCGCCGAGTGGTATCCGGACGCCTCCGCGCTGCTGGTGGTGCACGGCTTCGAGGCCCGCAGCGACCTGTGGCGCTACGAGCCGGGCGCGGGCGCCCCCGTCCGGGTGGAGACCCCGCCGGGTTCGGTGTCGGGTGCCACGGCCCGGCCCGACGGCACGGTGGAGTACCTGTGGTCCTCGGCCGCGCAGCCGCCCGTCATCAGGTCCACCTCGGGGGCCGTGGTGCTCGATCCGCCCGGTCCGAAGGCCCCGGGGTCGGTGCCGGTGGAGGACGTGTGGGTGGACGGGCCCGGTGGCCGCGTCCACGCGCTCGTCCAGCGGCCCGCCGCCCCGGCCGAGGGCCCGTTCCCGACGGTCTTCGAGATCCACGGCGGCCCGACCTGGCACGACAGCGACGCCTTCGCCTCCGGCCCCGCCGCCTGGGTGGACCACGGCTACGCGGTCGTCCGGGTCAACTACCGCGGTTCCACCGGATACGGCCGCGCCTGGACGGACGCGCTCAAGCACCGGGTGGGCCTGATCGAGCTGGAGGACATCGCGGCGGTCCGGGAGTGGGCGGTGAAGTCCGGCCTCGCCGATCCGGAGAAGCTGGTCCTGGCCGGTGGCTCCTGGGGCGGCTACCTGACCCTGCTCGGGCTCGGCACCCAGCCGGACGACTGGGCGCTGGGCCTGGCCGCGGTCCCCGTCGCCGACTACGTCACGGCGTACCACGACGAGATGGAGGACCTGAAGGCGATGGACCGCACGCTGCTGGGCGGCACGCCGGAGGAGGTTCCCGAGCGCTTCGCGGCCTCGTCCCCGCTGACGTACGTCGACGAGGTCCGGGCCCCCGTCTACATCTCGGCGGGCGTCAACGACCCGCGCTGCCCGATCCGCCAGGTCGAGAACTACGTGGACCGCCTGAAGGACCGGAACGCGGTGCACGAGGTGTACCGGTACGACGCGGGGCACGGCTCGCTCGTCGTGGAGGAGCGCATCAAGCAGGTCCGTTTGGAGCTGGACTTCGCCCGCCGCCACCTCGCCCCGCAGCCGGTCCCGTCCGGCGAGTAGGGCAGTCCGTG
>NZ_JBIAQQ010000050.1:16100-34442 GCF_042889165.1 Streptomyces sp. NPDC002669
CCGCCCCCCCCCCGGCCCCGCCGCGCCGCCCGCCCGGGGGCGCGGGGGCGCCCCCCCCCCCCCCCCCCCCCCCCCCCCCCCCCCCCCCCCCCCCCCCCCCCCCCCCCCCCCCCCGCGGGCGCGTCACATCGCGGGGGCCAGTACCCCGGTCCGGTAGATCGTGCCCGCACAGGCATTGGGGATCGTCGCCGCCGCGACCGGTGCCCCGGCCTCCGGCGTGTGCATCACGGAGACGCTGCCGTCCTGGATGCCGCCGTCCTCGCCGAGGAACTGCGCGTCCATGTCCGTCGTCCCCTCGCCGCTGCCGCCGCCGGAGACCGTGGCACCGCCCGCTGCGCCCCCGCCCTCCGTCGGCGTGGGGCTCGGCGAGCCCCCGGCGGTCGGGCAGGTGTCCTTCGGCACCCAGGCGAACTTCACCTCGTACGCCATGGACGGCTTCAGCAGCACCGTCTGCTGCTCCTGCGAGGGGTCGGGCAGCCCGGGGGCCGCGTCGCCCGCGGTGTGGCGGACGACCATGATCCTGGTCTCGTCGGCCGCGCCCATCGTCTGGAAGCCCACGCTGCCGCCGTTGTTCACCGAGCACTCCGTGCCGGAGACGTTGGCGATGCGGAAGGTGCCGTACACCGTGCCGTCGGCCCCGGCCGCGCCGGTCTCGGCCGAGGCGACCCCGAGCTGACCCGGTCCGCAGGCCGCCATGGCGGCCACCTCGGTACGGTCCGGGCCCGCGGTCCCGCCCGCCAGGTTGCCCCCGTCGCCCTGGCCCCGGCTGTCGGAGGGGCTGCTACTGCTCTCGGGGTGGTCCGGGTCGCCGTCGGTCCGCCCGTCGGTGTCGCCGCCGCTGTCCTTGCCGTGGTGTCCCGAACCGGTCTCGGTGCCGTTGCCGCCCTGCGCCTGCTCGCCGTGCCCGGCTATCGCGGGGTTGGCCGCGCTCGAACCGTCGGAGTTCGCGACGTGCACGAAGGCGGGCACCGCGGTACCGATGAGCAGCGCCGCCGCGGCCAGCCCGACGACGGCCTGGCGCCGCTTGGCACGCCGGACGGGCACCGCGCGCTGCAACCGGTCGAGCGTGCCGTCCCGGGGCTCGATGTGCTGGACGGCACCGCGCATCAGGCGGCGCAGCGCGACCTCGTCGAGATCCGCGTCGCCACCGTTGAGCCCGTCACCGCTCAGCCCGTCGACGCTCAGCCCGTCGACGCTCGGGGCACCACCGTTCAGGACACCGCCCGAACCGGAATCCGGGCCGAAGAGGCTGCTCAGACTGCCGAAACCGACCGTCTCGGCCGCCCCGGCCTTCCCGCCGTCCCCGCCGTCCCCGGTTTCGCCACCGCTCTCGGCTTCGGCCCCGGCGGCCTCGGCTTCGGCGGCCTCGGCTTCGGCGGCCTCCGCTTCGGCGGCCTCCGCCGACCCGGTCGGATCGGCGTCCGCTTCCCGGTTCGCAGGCAGGGCGTTCTCCGGCCCGTCGTGGTTCACAATCCCGTTTCCAGTCAGGTCAATCCGTTGCTCGCGCCCGGCGCCGTCGCGCTGTTCACGCCCGGGGCCGTTCTCGTGCGTGCGGTCGCGCCGGCTCATCCCTGCGCCTCCATCACGACGCGCAGCGCCGCGATCCCCCGGGAGCCGTAGGCCTTGACCGAGCCCAGGGATATCCCCAGCGTCTCGGCCACCTGTACCTCCGTCATGTCCGCGAAGTAACGCAGCACCAGCACTTCCCGCTGCCGCCGCTGGAGCCCCCGCATCGCCTTGATCAGCGCGTCCCGCTCCAGCTGGTCGTACGCGCCCTCCTCGGCGCTCGCCATGTCCGGCATCGGCTTGGAGAGCAGCTTCAGCCCGAGGATGCGGCGGCGCAGCGCGGAACGCGAGAGGTTGACCACCGTCTGGCGCAGGTACGCGAGCGTCTTCTCCGGGTCCCGCACCCGGTTGCGCGCCGAGTGGACACGGATGAACGCCTCCTGCACCACGTCCTCGCACGAGGCCGTGTCGTCCAGGAGGAGCGCCGCGAGTCCGAGCAGCGACCGGTAGTGGGCGCGATAGGTCTCGGTGAGGTGGTCGACCGTGGTTCCGGCAGCCACGCTCTCCTCAGCGCCCTCGCGCTGCGAGGGCAGCCGTGCGGGGCGTGCGGCGGGCATGGGCGCGATCACCGGCATGCCGCCGGGCGCGCGGGGCCGTCGGAGCGGGCGCACCGAAGCGCCCCGCAAGGGACCCACCACTGTGATATCGAGAACCTCTGCCACGCCAGTTGGACACGTTTCCCCCCGTCAGGGTTGTACGCGCGCGGCACCTCGTTCGGCGCTGTGCGACATGCCCTCATACGTACCTGCTCTTCCCCAAGTGCCCCGAATGCGCGCCCCGCCGCGCCGAAGGTGACCGCATAGACGCGCATTCCCCGGCCGGCGGTTGCAGCGGGCCGAATGGTCATCGTCGGATACCCCGACCCCCCATCTCAAGATGTTCAGACCTTCAACTTACTCACAGGGCATTCATAGAAACCACAAAACGGGTTCGATCAGACACGGGGGAACTCCGCGGCCACCGACTCGGCGATCTGCGCCACGTTCAGCGCGGCTCCCTTGCGGAGGTTGTCACCGCAGACGAACAGCTCCAGGCACCGCGGATCGTCCATCGACCTGCGCACTCGTCCGACCCAGGTCGGATCGGTGCCGACCACGTCGGACGGCGTCGGGAAGTCCCCCGCCGCCGGGTCGTCGTACAGCACCACGCCCGGCGCCGTCGCCAGGATCTCGTGGGCCCGGTCGACCTCGACCTCGTTCTCGAACCTGGCGTGAACGGACATCGAGTGCGTCGCGACGACGGGTACGTAGACACAGGTCGCCGCCACCCGGAGGGTCGGCAGGTCCAGGATCTTGCGGCACTCCTCGCGGATCGCCAGTTCCTCCGACGACCAGCCGTCCCCGGCCCCGGTGCCCGCCCAGGGCACCACATTGAGGGCCACCGGGGCGGCGAAGGGGCCGTTCCCGGCGTCGCCCAGCGCCCGGCGCACGTCCCCGGGTCTCGTGCCCAGTTCCGTACCGGCGACCGCCGCCAGCTGTTCGCGCAACGCGGCGACGCCGTCGCGGCCCGCCGCGCTCACCGCCTGGTACGAGGAGACGATCAGCTCCCGCACCCCGAACTCGGCGTGCAGCGCGCCGATCGCGACGATCAGCGAGAGCGTGGTGCAGTTCGGGCTCGCGACGATGCCGCGCGGTCTGATCCGTACGGCGTGCGGGTTGACCTCGGGCACGACCAGCGGGACGTCGGAGTCCAGCCGGAAGGCGGCGGAGTCGTCGACGACGACCGCGCCCTTGGCGGCGGCGATCGGTGCCCACCGCGCGGCGATGTCGTCCGGCACCAGGAACAGCGCCACGTCCACGCCGTCGAAGACGTCCTCGGAGAGTTCGAGGACCTCGCTCTCCTCGCCGCGCACGACCAGTTTGCGACCGGCCGAGCGCGGCGAGGCGATCAGTTTCACCTCGCCCCAGACGTCCGCGTGCTGCGAGAGGATCTGGAGCATGACGCCGCCGATCGCCCCGGTCGCCCCGACGACCGCCAGCGAAGGGCGGCCCGCGGTCATCGGCCGGTGCCTCCGTAGACGACGGCCTCGTCGGAGTCGCTGTCCAGGCCGAAGGCGGTGTGCACGGCGCGCACGGCCTCGTTGACGTCGTCGGCACGGGTGACCACCGAGATGCGGATCTCGGACGTCGAGATCAGCTCGATGTTCACACCGGCGTCCGACAGCGCCTCGAAGAAGCCCGCCGTGACCCCCGGGTTGGTCTTCATGCCGGCGCCGACCAGGGAGATCTTCGCGATCTGGTCGTCGTAGCGCAGCGACTCGAAACCGATGCCGCCGCGGTTGCGCTCCAGGGCGTCGATGGCCTTGCGGCCCTCGGCCTTGGGCAGCGTGAACGAGATGTCGGTCAGACCGGTCGACGCGGCGGAGACGTTCTGCACCACCATGTCGATGTTGATCTCCGCGTTCGCGATCGTGCGGAAGATCGCGGCGGCCTCGCCCGGCTTGTCGGGCACGCCGACGACGGTGATCTTGGCCTCGGAGACGTCATGGGCGACTCCGGAGATGATCGCGTGCTCCACCTTCTGGTCCCCTTGCGGCTCGTTGCTGACCCAGGTTCCGCGCAGTCCGGAGAAGGAGGAGCGGACGTGGATCGGAATGTTGTAGCGGCGTGCGTACTCCACGCACCGGTGCAGCAGCACCTTGGAGCCGGACGCGGCCAGCTCCAGCATGTCCTCGAAGGAGATCCAGTCGATCTTCCGGGCCTTCTTCACGACCCGCGGGTCGGCGGTGAAGACCCCGTCCACATCGGTGTAGATCTCGCAGACCTCGGCGTCCAGCGCGGCGGCGAGCGCGACCGCGGTGGTGTCGGATCCGCCCCGGCCGAGGGTGGTGATGTCCTTCTTGTCCTGGGACACGCCCTGGAACCCCGCGACGATCGCGATGTTCCCCTCGTCCAGCGCCGTACGGATACGGCCCGGCGTCACATCGATGATGCGCGCCTTGTTGTGGACCGAGTCGGTGATGACGCCCGCCTGGCTGCCGGTGAACGACTGGGCCTCGTGGCCCAGGTTTTTGATCGCCATCGCCAGCAGGGCCATGGAGATCCGCTCTCCGGCGGTCAGCAGCATGTCGAACTCACGCCCCGCGGGTATCGGTGATACCTGCTCGGCGAGATCGATCAACTCGTCCGTCGTGTCGCCCATCGCGGACACCACGACAACCACCTGGTTGCCGCTCTTCTTGGCATCGACGATTCGCTTGGCGACGCGCTTGATGCCCTCGGCATCGGCTACGGAGGAGCCTCCGTACTTCTGCACGACAAGGCCCACGTGCGCTCCTCGCTCAGTCCGTTACTGCGGTCGGCTCAGTTTAACGAGCAGCCCGAAAACGCCCCGCCAATACCACATGGTGAGATGTCCCGCTCAACACGTGATCCTCGGCGTGTCGTTCCGAGCCGCTCGCACAGGGTCTGTTGCCCGCCGATCGGGCCCGCACTCCCTATGTGGCCCAGCCCACACGCCCGGCGGGCCGGATCCCGGATCCGGCGGCCCCGCACCTCTAGCGTGGACCGGAACCCCCTGATCCGCCCTTCGGAGGCCCCCACCGTGCGCAATCCGCTCCGCGCGCTCCCCGTGCTCCTGGCCCTGGCCGCCCTCCCCCTGACCGCTTCCCCCGCCCACGCGGGCAGCACCTGCTCCGCCACCCGCCCCGACGCCCCGATCTACGCGGGCTCGAATCCCTGGACCGACATCGTCGGCTACCTGGACCCCGGCGTCCCGGTGAACGCCACCCGCCAGGGCGCGGACGAACTGTGGCGCGTCTCGCGCACCGACAACGGCGCCCCACTGGGCTTCATGCGTCCGGGCGACCTGCGGTGCGACGGCGGATGAGCGCAGCGCTCCCGGACACGTGCGGGCCCCGGACGGATGCACCGTCCGGGGCCCGCACGTCGTGGTCGTGGCTGCGGCGCCGCTACTGAACCGGCCGCAGTCCCAGTGGTCCCGCGATCTCCTCGGCCATCACGCGGCCCGCCTCCTCGGCGAGGTCGTCGTCGAGGGTCTCCGAGTCCGTGTCCAGGCCGTCCAGCTCCTGGAGGGGCTGGTTGAGGCGGATGTGGGCGATCAGGGACTGGAGGGCGCGCAGGGCGGCGGAGGCGGTGGAGCCCCAGTTGGAGAAGTAGGAGAACTGCCACCACCACAGGGCCTCGGTCGTGCGGTCCTCCTCGTAGTGGGCCAGACCGTGGCGCAGGTCGGTGACCAGGTCGGCCAGGTCGTCGGAGATCCGGGCCGGGACCGGGGCCTTGCGGGGCTCGTACGGGTCGAAGACCTCGGAGTAGACGTCGATCGGCTCCAGCAGGGCGGCGAACCGCTCGCGCAGCCCGTCCGCGTCCGGCTCCGCGCCGAGGTCCGGCTCGTAGCGCTCGTCGGGGACGATGTCCTCGTACGCGCCCAGCCGGCCGCCGGCCAGCAGGAGCTGGGAGACCTGGAGCAGCAGGACGGGGACGGCCTCCTCGGGCTCCTCGACCTTGGACACCTCGGTGACCGCGACGATGAACGTCTTGATCTGGTCGGCGATCTGGACGGCGAAGTCGTCCGGGTCCTGCGTGACGGAGTTCAGCGTGGCGTCAGACATCGAGGGGACCTCCCGTGGGCACGGTCACGAACGGTGGGAAGAACATATCCGCGCTGAACGTAAAGCCGTCGTGAGTCGCGGAAACGGTCATCGACCGAACACCGGACGACACGAAGGCATCACACATCGGACGCACGTCACACATCGAGCAGCCGCCTCCCCTCGAAGGCGCGGCCCAGGGTCACCTCGTCCGCGTACTCCAGGTCGCCGCCCACCGGCAGGCCGCTGGCCAGCCTGGTGACGCGAAGGCCCATCGGCTTGACCATCCGCGCCAGGTACGTGGCGGTGGCCTCGCCCTCCAGGTTGGGGTCGGTCGCCAGGATCAGTTCCGTGATCGAGCCGTCGGCGAGCCGGGCGAGCAGTTCCCGGATGCGCAGGTCGTCCGGGCCGACGCCCTCGATCGGGCTGATCGCGCCGCCCAGGACGTGGTACCGGCCGCGGAACTCGCGGGTCCGCTCGATCGCGACGACGTCCTTCGGCTCCTCGACCACGCAGATCACCGACTGGTCCCGGCGGGCGTCGCGGCAGATGTTGCACTGCTCCTGCTGGGCGACGTTGCCGCAGACCGTGCAGAACCGCACCTTGTCCTTGACCTCCAGGAGGGCATGGGCGAGACGGCGCACGTCGGTCGGTTCGGCCTGCAGGACGTGGAAGGCGATCCGCTGGGCGCTCTTGGGACCGACGCCGGGCAGCCTGCCCAACTCGTCGATGAGGTCCTGAACCACGCCTTCGTACAACGGGAACGCCTTCCTTTCCTGTCCTGCTTCTGTTCTGTTCGGTTGTTCCGTCCGGTGCCGCCCTGTGCGGGAGCACCGACCGGACGGGTGCCGGGGCCGGGTGTCAGAAGGGGAGGCCGGGCATGCCGCCCAGGCCCTGGGCCAGCGGGCCCAGCTTCTGCTGCTGGAGCTGCTGCGCGTTCTCGTTCGCCGCCTGGACCGCGGCGACGACCAGGTCCGCGAGCGTCTCGGTGTCCTCCGGGTCGACGGCCTTCGGGTCGATCACCAGGTTGCGGAGCTCACCGGAACCGGTCACCGTCGCCTTCACGAGACCGCCGCCCGCCTGGCCCTCGACCTCGGTCCTGGCCAGTTCCTCCTGGGCCGCGGCGAGGTCCTGCTGCATCTTCTGGGCCTGCTGCAGCAGCTGCTGCATGTTGGGCTGACCACCACCGGGAATCACGGTTGCTCCTGGCAATTCGACGACAAAATGTTTCGGTACGCCGAGCCTACGTGCTCCCCGGGCAGTGCGCCCCACCCACTGGGGAGCAACTCTTTCGAGTGAGTTTCAGGCAAGGTCAGGAAGACTCCTATACCTGATCACAGGCCCTGCGCACCTGGGAATACCGCGATTTCTACCCCATGGCCCACCATTCGGCGGTAGGAAGGGCATGCGCATCGGTACGTACGAGTACACAGGCCGTCACGCAAGGTTACGTATTCGGGGCGTTCGGTCACTCCGCAGAGCGGCAGGGGTGCCGCACGGCGGTCCCGTACCACCCGCAGCACCCACGAGCCCCGCCGCCGCGACGCACCGCCGTCGCGACGACCACCGCCGGAACGCACCGCCGCACATCAGGCGCCGCCCCGCAGAACACAGAGGAGTACCCGGTGAGCCAGCCGGAGATGCAGCCCGAGGGGTCGCCCCGCAACGAGCCCGGTCCGGCCGGCTCGGGCTCCGGCGGGCGCGGCCGGGACGACCGGGTCGGGGATCTGACCGGTACGCCGTTTCCGCTCGGCGACTGGGGCGAACCCGCCGACCGCCTCGACGAGCTGTACCGCTGGGTCGAGAACGACGCGTTGCGCACCGCCGACTGGTATCTGCACGACCGGGTGTGGAAGCGGCGCGGGGCCAGGGCGCTGCGGATCGGCACCGCGCTCGGGGCGGTCGCGGGTGCCGCGCTGCCGCTGCTCGACCTGACCGGGGCGCTGGACGGGGCGGCGGGCTGGGGCTACCTGTCGTTGCTGCTGGGTGCGGCGTGCATGGCCTGCGACCGGTACTTCGGCCTGACCTCGGGCTGGATAAGGAACCTCGCCACCGCCCAGGCCGTGCAACGGCGCCTCCAGGTGCTGCAGTTCGACTGGGCCTCGGAGTGCGTGCGGGAGGTGCTCGGCCCGACCGAGGGCACGGCCAGCGAGGCGGCCGAGCGGTGCCTCGGGGTGCTGCGGCGGTTCTCGGAGGACATCACGGAGCTGGTGCGCACCGAGACCGCGGACTGGATGGTGGAGTTCCGCGCCGGGCCCGCCCCGATGGGGATGCAGGCGCTCGCCTCGGCCGCCGGGGGCGGCGGGCGCGCGGATCAGGGCGTGCTGCCGGGGCGGTTCCCGTTACAGACGATGACCCGGCCGAACATGCCGCGCCAGCGGCCCCCGGAGTCCCCCCGCTAGACCCGCCCCGGCTCTTGTGCCCCGGCCCGTTCCCGGACCGGGGCCGTGCGGCGCGCTGCCGGCCTCAGCTGAAGATGATCATCGAGCCCTGGGCGAGGCTGCGGGTGACCGCCGCGTGCAGTCCCAGCCAGACGTGCCGCTCGCGGGCGAACGGGCCGGTCTCGTACGGTGCCGGGTCCGCCCGTTCCTCCAGGGCGGTCGGCGCGGCCGGCGGCAGCGGGGCGGCCGGCGGGTTCGCCGGGTCGATGCCGATCGACGGGGCCATGTACTGCAGCTCCCGCAGCAGTCCGTGCGAGGAGCCCAGCGGGCCGCCGCCCTGGAGCAGGTCGTCGTTGGAGAGCGGAGCGGCGAAGTCCAGCGGGACGTACGCCCCGGCGTGGTCGTAGTGCCAGACCAGGTGGGACTGCTGGGCCGTGGTCTCGAACATCTCCAGCAACTGCTCGTAGTCCCCGCCCAGTTCGTCGACCGGCGTGACCGCGAGGCCGCTGAGCTGGAGCAGGTAGGCGCGGCGCAGGAAGTGCAGGGCCTCGTAGTCGAACCCCGCGACCGGGGCGACGTCGCCCGTCAGGCCCGGCATGTAGGCGTACACCGGTACGGGCGGCAGTCCCGCCTCGCCCAGCGCCTTGTCGTAGACGGCTATCTCTTCGGCGAACGGGTTGTCGGGGCTGTGGCACAGCACGTCGACGAGGGGGACCAGCCACAGGTCACAAGCCACGAAGTCTCGCTCTCCCACGGGTGCACATCGGAACGTTCGGGATGGTCGGGACAGCGTAATGCGAGGGGCGCGCCGCGCACAGTGGACCGTCGCCCGGGGGCGTGACCGGCCCGTCGCCCGGGGCTCGGCGCGGGCCGCCGTCAGGGGCGCGGGGCGACCGGGCCGCCGCCCGGTTCGTGCCCGGCCGGGGGCGCGGCGTGGCCGGGGTGTTCGAGTTCGCCGGCCGCGAGCCGGTCCACCCAGGTCAGCGCGTGCGTGTTGTAGTCGTTCATCACCGCGCACACCCCGTCGCGGTCCCCGGCGGTGATCGCCGCGACCAGGTCCGGGTGCCGGTTCCAGAGCCAGTCCCCGGCCCGTGCGTCGTGGCGCAGGTACGGCACCGCGAACACCCATGCCTGGACGCGCAGCCGGTGCAGGAAGTCGTTGATGTACGGGTTGCCCGCGATCGCGCCCAGTTCGCGCCAGAACCGCAGGTCGTACCCGATGAGGATGTCGAGGTCGCCGCCCAGCGCCGCCCGTGCCGCCTCCTGGGCCCGGCGGCGCACGGAGACCATGCAGTCCCGGTACGCCGCCACGTGCGCCACCGAGGGCCTCGGGGCGAAGAAGATGTCCCGGATGACGCCGTCGATGACCAGGGTGCGGGCCTCGACGATCGCCCGGTAGTCGGCGACGCCGAACTCGCGCACCCGGAAGCCCCGGTGCTGGTCCGACTCCAGCAGCCCCTGCGCGGAGAGGTCGAAGAGCGCCTCGCGCACCGGCGTCGCCGAGACGCCGTACTGTTCGGCGATCTGCTTGACGGTGAATTCCCGTCCCTGTCGCAGACGTCCGGCGAGCACCTCGTCACTCAGCGCGTCCGCGATCTGTTGCCGCAGCGTACTGCGGGTCACAGCTCCGCTCGCGCCCATGGCGCCCCTCCCCGTTCCTCGGCTCCGGTCACCTTAAGCCAGGCTCGCCGTGCCCGGATCCGGGCAGAGGAGGGGCGCCGCGCTACCGGGCCGCGCGCGCCCCGGTCACACCGTGTGTTCGTCGGCCACCGACAGCGCCGCGTCGAGGGCCGCGAGCCCTTCCCTGGCCTCGGCCTCGGTGATGTTGCAGGCCGGAACCGCGTGCGTGCGGTTCATGTTGACGAAGGGCCACAGGCCGTTCTTCTTCGCCGCCGCGCCGAAGGCCGCCATCGGTGCGTTGGCCTCGCCCGAGGCGTTGTACGGGACGAGCGGTTCGCGGGTCTCCTTGTTGCGCACCAGGTCCAGCGCCCAGAACGCGCCGAGGCCGCGCACCTCGCCGACCGACGGGTGGTTCTCGGCCAGTTCGCGCAGGCCGGGGCCGAGGACCGTCTCGCCGATGCGGGCGGCGTTCTCGATGACCTTCTCGTCCTCCATCACGTGGATGGTGGCGACGGCCGCCGCGCAGGCCAGCGGGTGGCCGGAGTAGGTCAGTCCGCCCGGATAGGGGCGGGTGTCGAACGTCGCGGCGATCTCGGCCGAGATCGCGACGCCGCCGAGCGGCACGTAACCGGAGTTGACGCCCTTGGCGAAGGTCATCAGGTCCGGCACCACGTCGAAGTGGTCGGCGGCGAACCACTTGCCGGTACGGCCGAATCCGGCCATCACCTCGTCGAGGATGAAGACGATGCCGTACCGGTCGCAGATCTCGCGCACGCCCGCGAGGTAGCCGGGCGGCGGCGTCATGATGCCCGCCGTGCCGGGGATGGTCTCCAGGATGATCGCGGCGACATTGGCGACGCCCTCGAAGGCGAGGGTGTCCTCCAGGTGCTGGAGCGCGCGGGCGCACTCCTCGGCCTCGTTCTCGGCGTGGAACGGCGAACGGTAGAGGAACGGCGCCCAGAAGCGGACGACGCCCGCCGAGCCGTTGTCGGACGGCCAGCGGCGCGGGTCACCGGTCAGGTTGATCGCGGTGGAGGTGGCGCCGTGGTACGAGCGGTAGGCGGAGAGCACCTTCGTGCGGCCGGTGTGCAGCCGGGCCATGCGGACGGCGTTCTCGACGGCCTCGGCACCGCCGTTGGTGAAGAAGATCTTGTCCAGGTCGCCGGGGGTGCGCTCGGCGATGAGGCGGGCGGCCTCGGACCGCGCCTCGATCGCGAACGCGGGGGCGAAGGTGGCGAGCTTGCCCGCCTGCTCCTGGATCGCGGCGACGACGGTGGGGTGCTGGTAGCCGATGTTGGTGTAGACGAGGCCGCTGGTGAAGTCCAGGTAGCGGTTGCCGTCGTAGTCCCAGAAGTACGCCCCCTCGGCGCCGGCGACGGCGAGCGGGTCGATCAGGCCCTGGGCGGACCAGGAGTGGAACACGTGCGCACGGTCGGCGGCCTTCACGGCCGCGCCGGCGGCGGGGTCGGCATGAGGGGCATGAGGGGTCATGCGGCGAGCGTAGGTCGCGCGGGGAGCGGCCGGACATGGCCACCTTGTATGGCATGGGGCCCTTCCGGGTCGGCAGGGTGTCGGGGGTTCGAGGGCATGCCGCCCGGCCCCTGCCGGTGCGCCGCCCCTCGTACCGCCCGAGCAGTTGACAGCACCCTGTCGAGACGACAGCATGCTGTCATGCCTTCGCGACGACCGGCACCGGGTCCGCGCCGCCGGGGGGCCGCCGGAGGAGGCGTCATGAACGACACCCGCAGGTCCGTGCACCTGGCCGTGTACGACACCCTCGCCGACTGGGAGACGGGGCACGTCACCGCCCATCTCGCCCGGGCGGGCCTCACCGTGCGGACGGTCGGCCCCACCACCGGCCCCGTCACCACCATGGGCGGGATGCGCGTCCTGCCCGATCTCGCGCTCGCGGACCTGCGCCCCGAGGACAGCGCGCTCCTGGTGCTTCCCGGGGCCGACCTCTGGGACTCCGGCGACGCGCTCGCCCCCTTCGCCCGTGCGGCGCGCGGCTTCCTGGACGCCGGGGTGCCGGTCGCCGCGATCTGCGGGGCGACGGCGGGCCTGGCCCGCGAGGGGCTGCTCGACGACCGCGCGCACACGAGCGCGGTCTCCTTCTACCTCGCGGCCACGGGGTACGAGGGGGGCGAACGGTACGTCGAGGCGGACGCGGTGACCGACGGCGACCTCATCACGGCCGGCCCGACCGAGCCCGTCGCGTTCGCCCGCGAGGTCCTCGCACGGCTCGGCGTGTACGAGGGCGAGAAGCTCGCCGCCTGGTACCGGCTGTTCCACGACTCGGACGCGGCCGCCTACGAGACCCTGAACGCCGCCTCATGAGCCGGGAACCAGCGGACCGGGAACCGACGGACCGGGAGCCCTCGCCCCGGCCCCCCTCGAATCAGGAGCTGCTGAGCCGTACCGCGCTCGGCGTCTTCCGGCTGAACGGCCAGTTCCTCACCGTCTCCGAGCAGTTGGCCGGGCCCGCCGGGCTCACCGCCTCCTGGTGGCAGGTCCTCGGGGCCGTGCTCCGCGAGCCCCTGCCCGTCGCCGGGATCGCCCGCGCCATGGGCATCACCCGGCAGAGCGTGCAGCGCGTCGCCGATCTGCTGGTCGGCAGGGGCCTGGCCGAGTACGTGCCCAACCCCGCCCACCGCCGCGCCAAGCTGCTGCGCCCCACCGACGAGGGACGCGCCGCGGTCCGGCGCATCGACCCCGGCCACGCCGGCCTCGCCGCCCGGCTCGCCGCCGAGCTGGGCGAGGAACGGTTCGCGGAGACCGTACGGGTCCTGGAACGGCTGTCCGCCGCCATGGAAACCCTCGCCGAACCGTAGGACGCCCCGCCCGGCGGGAACCACCGGAACCTACCGGGACACCCGCATCCCGAACACGAAGCGCCGGTCCGCGTACTCGGTGAGGCCCCACACCCGTCCGGTGCCCGGGGTGATCCCCTGGTAGCTCAGGTCCTCGGGGCCCTTCGGCAGCTCCCACAGCTTCCGCGCCGTGCCGACCCCACCGGAATCGAGCCGCACCCCGCTGTAGTACCCGTTCCCGCTGCCCCTGCTGACCGACAGGTAGAGCCTGCCCCGGATGCTCACCGCACCCTGCACGCCGCGCCCCTCCGGCAGCCCCGGCCCGCGCTCGACGCGGTACACGGCCGACGAGACCGCACTCGCCGCCCCCGGCGCCGTGCGCGGGTACGGGCTGTTGTGGCCGATGTCCCAACGGGCCACGATCGCGTGGTCCTTGCCGGGCTCCCACTCGTTCACGACGAGCGACCGGTACGGGCGCAGCGGGTCCCGGTCGACCGACACCTGGGAGAACTTGAGCCTCTTCCGTCCCTGCGCGTCCACCCGGTAGACGCGGCTGAGCGGCATCGCGTACGGCTCCCGGAACGCGTGGAAGTCCCCGCGGGAGTCCTTGCCGCAGAGGTCGCGCCGGCCCTTGACCGGGAACATGTCGTCGGTGTTGAACACGTAGAGCGCACCCGTGCGGCTCTCGGTGACGTACAGCCTGTTCCCGTACCAGGCCAGGCCCCCGGCGTGCAGGCCGTACAGCGGCTCGAAGCTGTGGCCGCCGGCCTTCCGGGTCGGCAGCACCAGCAGGGCGTACCAGTACTTCGGCGTGCGGCCCCGCAGATCGATGATCGCCACGCGGCCGCCGCGGTTCGTCGAGTGGTCCTCCTCCCGGTGGTACCAGGAGACCAGCAGGATGTTCCTGCCCCGCTGCCCGGTGGCGTCGTGGACGGTGGAGATGCCCTGGGGCCGCCAGGTGTCCCGCCCGGCGAGCCGGTCGGCGCCGCTCCACCGGAACGCCTTGTCGGGCCGCCCCGCCGACCCGGGCCACCAGGCCCCGGGAAACCCGTTCCGCCCCTCGTACTGAGGCTTCTTCCTCAGCACGCCGGCCACGTCGATCCGGCCCAGCTTCTCCTTGTCGCGGAGCCCGCGGATCGACTCCTCCAGCAGCGCGGAGTGCGCCGCGTCGTACGTGAGGCCCATCGGCTGCTCGGCGGGTGCCGCCGTCACCCCGTTCGACGCCGCCGCCTCCCCCGGCACCAGCAGCCCACTCGTCGCCGCGACGACCGGAGCCGCCGCCATCCCGCGCAGAATCGTTCTCCGTGTGGTGTCCATGTCGACGGACCATAGGGCGGAACAACTCGGTCCAGAACAGCAGAAGTTGTCCCGGACCTGTCCCGGACACGTTCCGGGACGGAGTCGTGCTCCGCAACCGCCCCGCCCGCGCCGTGCGTGGATCCCTATGATCGAGCGAGCCATGCCAGGCACCGCACAGACCAGCTCGACCCCGGGGGAAGGACGTCCAGCGCCATGCAGAGCCTGACGCCACAGGATCCGCGCGCCATCGGCGCGTACCGGCTGCTCGCCCGGCTCGGCGAAGGCGGCATGGGGCAGGTGTTCCTCGCCAGGTCGGCGAACGGCCGCACGGTCGCGGTGAAACTCGTCCGCCCCGAGCTGGCCGCCCGGCAGGAGTTCCGCGACCGCTTCCGCCACGAGGTGCGGGCCGCCCGCCAGGTCGGCTCCGCCTGGACCGCTCCCGTGCTGGACGCGGACACGGAGGCGGACGTGCCCTGGGTCGCGACCGGCTACGTCGCCGGGCCGTCCCTCCACGCCACCGTCACCGGCCGGGCCCGCCCCGCGCCGGGCGACCCGTCCGACGCGTACGGCCCCCTGCCCGAGCGCTCGGTCCACTTCCTGGGCGCGGGCCTCGCGCGGGCCCTCCAGGACATCCACGCCGCCGGGATCGTCCACCGGGACCTCAAGCCCTCCAACGTCCTGCTGACGATCGACGGGCCGCGCGTCATCGACTTCGGCATAGCCAGGGCCCTGGACACCGTCACCGACGGCGGCGTCACCCGCACCGGGGCCCTGATCGGCTCACCCGGTTTCATGGCCCCCGAGCAGGTGCGGGGCGAACGGGTCACCCCGGCGTGCGACATCTTCTGTCTCGGCTCGGTGCTGTCGTACGCCTCGACCGGCCGGCTCCCCTTCGGCGACTCCGACAGCGGCGCGCACGCCCAGATGTTCCGGATCGCGCAGGAGGACCCGGACCTGACCGGCGTTCCCGTGGACCTCGTCGAACTGATCAGGGACTGTCTGCACAAGGACCCGGCCGCCCGTCCCACGACGGACGCGATCCTGGACCGGCTGGCCGACGGCGACACCGCCGAACCCTGGCTCCCCGGCGCACTCATCGCCCAACTCGGGCGCCACGCCGTCGGGTTGCTGGACTACGAGGACCCCGCAGACCCCGAAGACCCCGAAGGCACGTCCGGCCCCGCACCCGTGCCCGGCGAGGTACCCCCGGCCGCAGCAACCGCCGCCGCCGCGACCGCCGTGCCCCCGGCGCCGCCCACCGCGCCCGCTCCTTCCGCGCCTCCGGCGGACCGCCCCGTGCACGCGTTTCCCACGGCGCCCGGGGTTCCGGACCCGCATCCTCCCGCGTCCGCGCCGGCCCACTCCCCCGCGTACGGCTATCCCCAGCAGCCACCCGCCCAGCCGCACCCCGGCCACGGCCACCCGCAGTCCCAGCAGGGCGGCCCCGGGTACGGCTACCCCCGGACCCCGCCGCCTCCGCAGCAGCAGTACGGCTTCGGCGCCGTGCCCCCGAACGGGACGCCCCCGTACGGTCCGCAGCCCCCCGCCACCGCCCCGCAGTCCGGTCCCGGACCGGAACGCCGCGGCCGGGGCCGGGGCTCGACCGTGGCCCTCGTCCTCGTCGCCGTGCTGGTCGCCGTGGGTGCGGGCGGTTCCGTCTACGCCTTCATGAACGACAAGGGGAAGGGGACCGAGGCATCCCCCACCGGCTCCCCGTCCCCCACCGGCACCTCGTCGGGCTCCCCCGGATCCGGCGGCCCGTCCACCGCGGTCCCCACCCCCACCGGGGACGCGGAGAGCGGCGACGGACCCATCCCGTCCGGCTACCTCGGCTCCTGGTCGAGCTCCATCGACAACGCCACGGGGCGCTCGACCCGCAAGCTCGTCATCCAGCAGGGTGAGGTCGGCGACACCGTCCTCGCCCTCACCGCGGACGGCCCGCTCGACACCGGCGATTCCTACCACTGCGTCTTCCAGGCCGATCTGGTCTCCGAACCGGCTCCGGGCGGCCCCGTCGAGGTCGGCCCCTCCACGGTCACGGTGGGCGAACCCATGACGTCCTGCACCGCGGGCAAGGCCACCACGCTCACCCTGCTCCCGGACGGCACCCTGCGCCGCGAGAACACCGAGAGCGGCGAGAAGCTCACGTACACGAAGGACGACTGACCGCGCCCCGGCGGCGTTCCTCGCCCGGACGGACCGGGAAGGGCAACGGTTGCGGACGACGGCAACAGCCACCCCCGTGAGCTGCTGCCGTCGCCCCCCCGCCCCCGTGACTTCCTCCCCCAGGGGCTTCCGCAACCGCGTTCGAGACTCTAGGTCCTGCCCCGGAAGCCCAAAAGCTTCACTTCGCACGGTGTGCGCCGTCTTGGGTAACAACCCGCACAGTCAAACCGGTACTCTGCACTCCGGTTTTTCGGTGGAAGCGGAGGATGCGTGGGCGCGCGGGAACGAGCCGACGACGTGCTGCGGATGTACCGGCTGGCCCGGTCGGGCGGGTCCCGGGAGCTCCTGCGCTGGGTGTCCGGCCGGGCCGCGGGCTGGGCCGGGCTGCTCGACGGCGACGGCACCGTTCTGTACGGCGTGGTCCGGAGCGCGGACGGCATGGGCGCCGGGGCCGCCGCGCTGGCGGGCGAGTGCGTGCGGGAGGTGGCGGGGCTCGACGCGCACTCCTTCTCGTTCGACCGGGGAGCGCACACCGTGCTGCTGTTCCCGCTGGACGGGCCGCCGGACTCCACCGCCCCGGCCCTGGCCGTGGTCGCGCCGCGCCCGTTGCCCGAGGGGCTCCTCCTCCTGCTCGCCGACGTGGCGATGCCGCTGACCATGTGCTGGGCGGCGGAGTCGGTGGAGCGCAGGCGGCGACGCGTCGACCTCGCGGAGTCCCGGGGCCGGGAGGCGGTGCTGCACCTGCTGATGACCGGTCAGCTGTCCATCGCGCACCAGGTGGCGGGGGCTCTGAAGCCCACGCTGCCCGACCCCGTCCGGGTGTACGTCGTGGAGTGTCCGGTCGGCGGCCGGGACGAGGTGATGCGGATCTGCACGAGGCTGTCCGGCGGCCGGTCCTGGATCGTGCGGTGCCCGGTGTACTCGCGCCACGTGATCCTCGTCGTACCGGCGGACGCGGACACGGGACCGGCCGCGGACGGGAGCGCGGCAACGGGGCCGGTCACGGGAACGAACGATGGCACCGGCGGGAAAGAGGGAGACGGGGCCGGGCAGTGCCTGGGTGCCCGGGTCGCCGACGCGGTGGCCGGGTGCGTGGTCGGGGCCGGCGAGAACGTACCGCTGTCCGACACCGCGACCGGCTACCGGCAGGCGTTCCACGCGCTGGCCGTGGCCCGCGGACTGCCCGCCCGGCACGCCCGCTTCGGCTCGGCGCAGGAGCCCGCCGTGGTCGCCGGGGAGGCCGGGGCCCGCTGGGCGAAGGCACTGCTGGACCCGCTGCTCACCCATGTGCCGCGACGCAGTCACGACCCGGGCAGCCAGGAACTCTCGGCGACCCTCGCCTCCTGGCTCGCGTTCTCCTCGCACGCGACCCAGCACCTGAAGATCCACCGCAACACCCTGGGCGCCCGGCTCCGGCTGATCGGTGAACTGCTCGGCCTCGATCTGAACCGGCTCGGCGACCAGGCCGCCCTCGACCTGGCCCTGCGCGTCCGCGCCACTCCCCTCACCCTGTCGACGACCGCCGACGACGGGCCGGAGCCCCCGGCGCCCCCTCGCCTGGACGACATCCTGCGCACCACGGCCATGCGGCAATGGGCGGACCGGCAACTGCGCCCGCTGGCCGGTTCCGGCAGTTCCAGGAACGCCGCCGATCCGCGGGAGACGCTCCGCACCTGGCTGGAGTGCGAGGCCCGGACGACCGCGACCGCGACCGCGCTGGGCATCTCCGTACCGGGGGTCCGCAAGCGGCTCACCCGGCTCGAATCGGCGCTCGGGCGCTCCCTGCTCCAGGCGCCGAGCGCCCGCTACGACCTGTGGCTGGCCTTCCGGGCCCTGGATCTGGCGGCGGCCGAGGCGGGGGGGGGGGGGGGGGGGGGGGGGGGGGGGGGGGGGGGGGGGGGGGGGGGCGGGGGGGGGGGGGGGGGGGGGGGGGGGGGGGGGGGGGGGGGGG